>NC_009033.1:942291-1256388 GCF_000015945.1 Staphylothermus marinus F1 | reverse complement strand
TAATCGAAACCATTTTGATCAAGAATCTTCTTAACGGTCTTCGTAACATTAAGTATTCCTGCTCTTATGCTTCTTCTATATCTATCATAGCTCATTCCTCCATGCCCTACGCTACGCCCACGTGTAACTATTATTTTTGTTTTTTCTTCGAGCAGCTTAACTACAACACCTTCTCCTTTAGAAGCTATTAGAGCGGCTAGATATGCTGTTTTTAATGGTGATAGTTTTCCATGAACTTCTAATCCCATTTTCCTAGCTATTGTTTTCACATTAACTGCTTCAGGTCCCCACCCTGTTACCTGTACTAGCTTTGTTTGAGGCGGTAACATGTCAATAATTCTTCTTAGACCATCAACATTCTCTGCCAACTCAAAAACATTATCTATTGCTATTATCGATGGCTTATGTTCCCAAACAAGTCTTAAAAGGCGGGCAAATGATACGTCTTCATAACTGTCAATTATGTTTCCATTTAAATCTACGAGTACAAGGGCATAATGAGGCTGTTTATTACTTGATTGAGCAGAATATCCTGGAAGTATATCAATTCCTGCTACAATATTTTTTCTAGTAGTGCTCATATTCCCCCCTAACATATAAATAGGCTTTTTCTAAATCAACTCCGACCTTATAATGTTTATTGAAAAACCTGACTATATATTCTACATCTCTTCTCAAAAGGTGATCAGCCATGGGATCATCTCTGTAAACATATTGTGGCCAATCAATGATATAGGGTTTATTCTTTTCAATATCAACTATAACATTATATTCACTCAAGTCCCCGTGAATAATGCCAACCTCCAAATATGCTTTTCTAAGAGTACTTAATATTCTGTCAAGAACAACTTCTGGATTGTTTAATTGAGGCCTCCTATATAGTTCGATACCGCTAATGTACTCTGTTACTACAACGTGTCTATTAAATGCTAAAGGTCTAGGAACATCTGCACCAACAAGAAATAGTTCATGGGTTGCTTTAAATTCTCTTTCAGCGGCAGTTTTAGCTTGTTTGAACCAGTCTAGCCTAGGATTAAACCCCCATGATCTAACAATTCTTGTTCTCCTAAAACTAGTTCTACCTATACGCATGAATTTAACGGCTACAAGAATATTGCCGGGAGCAATAGCTTTAAAGATCTCGCTCTCCTTCCCTACGCCTATACGATCCCCTATTGCTTCTATAATGTTTTTCCTAACTAAATAATTTAATGCAATCATATCAAGCCCTAAATAGGTTAGACGAAATGCTTTGTATCCTGAAATAGACTTTCTCTTAACTAGACTTAGCCTATGAAGCTTAGATAAAGAAAGAACAACATGTTGTTCGGGAAGTCTAGTATATTTCTCAATGATTTCCAACGGAACATACTCGTATTTAGAATGCCCTCTCTCAATAGCTTCTAATACTTTAAAGTCTCTGTCAGTTAACTGTTTATATATAATACCGATCTTTACCAATCTAAGTATTCACCAATACTTATAAAGTGAAATACTATCCTATAAAACTAGGGGAGTTAAAATTCTCAATATATAAACTTTTCTATCATGGCTAGAACTTGTATGATGAAATACATTTCAATAAATAATTTAATTTTATCAAAATTATTAGGTGGAAATATTGGTTGAACAAGTATTTACAAGTAAGAGTTTAGATGAGATTAGATCGCTTAAATACATGATTAAAAATAATATTCTCATAATTAATGATCTATATGGATTAATAAAATTAGGGGATATATTGTCGTCAAAAACCAGGCGACTTATCCTGTATCATCTATCTAGAAATAACGGTTTAAGTATAAAGGAACTATCCGAAATCACACGATTACCTGTATCTGTTATAAGCAAACATGTAAAAAAACTTGAAGATGCAGGATTAGTTATATCAGGTTTAAAAAACGGTAATAGAGGGCTACGAAAGATCGTGATAAAGCGGGTCTCGAAGATAATAGTGAATCTGTAATACTCTGTTAATAATTAATTATTAACAAAAATCATTCCATAGTATTTACTTGTCCTTCCTTTATAAATAATCTGAAGCGACTATCTTCTATACAGGAGAGTATATTTAAGACTTCAATAATTGATAATATGGTGGTTAAGAATTGATCGATCAAATATCATTATTGATTATTGCCATATATCTTACCTTGATCATAATACCATTGATCTATAATGACAAATACATCAAAGAAAACAATAGAATGCCGAGAAACAAAAATAATAATCCTATCCATGTTCATGAATTAAAACCGCTTAGCAAAAGTGTAATAATTCTATTAAATAATCTGAATGAAAAACAACTTGACACAATATTGAAAATCACGAAATCGACCTCAAGGAAAATAAGTGATGAGAATGCAATCTAGTGGCAACCAATTATTTTTACAGGGTGAAACTTCTTGTCTAAGAATATATGGGGGCCAGGATTAATAGCCGCTATATCAGGTATTGAATTAACAAATATTGTTTTATACATGTTTTTCGGAACACTATACGGGTTCTATAGTGTTATATTTATTTCAGTAATGTTCTTAGCCACAATCTATATACAGCAAACAATAACTCTTCTATATGTAAGTTTAGGAAAAAGGCTAAGTTCCCTAATAAGATCCTTATCAAAAGCCCTCTTCAACTTGTATAGGATATTAATCTATATTTCCTCTAACCTGATCCTTCTAGTAAACATTCTTATACTAACATATATCTATTATTTAATGTTAGGCGGATTATGGGTTCCGTATATTATAGTTTTTATAACAATAATATTCTCTCTAGCAAATACATATAAGTTTAAATCAATAGAAAAAATTCTAAGTATTTTATCAATACTGCTTCTAACATATTTAGTAGCATTAATTTATTTAGTCATAAATAAAGAGTCAACAAACATTATTGATGCAAGCATTATAGGAGCGAAATATTCTCATTATGCTTTAATAGCTGCTCTCTGGGGCTCAATAGCGTCTCCCTACTCGTTAATAATTCAAGAAGATGCTAAGTCAACAAATGATTTACTTCCGGCATATATTTTTGGAGTACTTATAGGTACTTCGATAGCTTATTATTCCTACTTATCTGGAATAAATCCATCTGATATAAGAATGCTTATTTATTTACCACTTAATCCAATATTATCTTCAAAAATATTATTGATAGGTATTACAGCAACTGTTATTTTAGCTTCGATTAGTATATTATTAACTAGCTCAGCTATAACTATGAATAGTAGTAGAGTCCTTGTATCAAGGTATAAATTTAGCTTATCGTTTACACTTGTATTTATTGCATCTATAATATTATTGGCTCCTTTTCTCGGAACTATTCCAGAAATAGAGAGAATACTCGTTGATATAACTATTTATGCCTCAGATATTGTGGGTTTACTTTTCTCTTTAAGTATTCTCATATTATCATTTGTGTTTTACTATCTATATAGATCGTCGGGGGATAATCTATATAAACTAAATACGCTGGTCTTATCGATTATCGCAGTTATTTCTCTAATTATTTCGTTTAAAGCAATAATAGATGAAATTATTGTATTATTTCTCTGACAATATTCACAAAATCGTCTATATGAGATTTTTCTACATGAGGCATTATAACTATTCTTAGTGCTTCTAGACTTGGCGACTTATATAGAAAGTATCCCTTACTTAGAATTCTTTGTAATAGTTCAATATAATCGATATACTTGTGTTTGAATACGACAATCGGCAGAATAGGCTTAAACACTTTTAGTTCTTTTAACGCAGATAGTCTACGATAAGTATACATTGCTATATTGTATGTTTTTAACGCGATTTTCTCATATAGATCTAAACCATATATTTTTAAGAGAATCCATATAGAGGCAACAGATCCTCCCGGTCTTGTTCCAAGTAATCCACAGTATTTACCATATAATGTATATTCTGCTTTGTAACATATTTTCTCCGAGTATCTTTTACTATTAAACAATAAAATTCCTGAAGGAATAGGTGCTAAGCCGTTTTTATGGAAATCAACAGATATACTTGACACACCATTATAGAATTTAAGATTCTCTCCTATGATTCCATGCCTATATAGAAAAGGTATAAGCAATCCTCCATATGCTGCATCAACATGTAGGTAAACATTGTATTCTTCAGCTAATTCACTAATGCCTTTTACTGGATCAATTAATCCTCTCTCAGTCGTTCCTGCAGTAATCACTACTGCAAATGGATTATATTTTCGAACATATTCCTCCAATATAGAAGCATTTACTGGGTTCCCGTTAGTAGGTATTTTAACAAGTTTACAATTCATGATATCACATGCTTTATCAACAGATACATGCACAGTATCTGGGGCTATAACAGTGTTTGATCGGTTAGGAAAGATTTTCTTGGCCACTAGAATAGCTGCTATATTAGATTCTGTTCCACCGCTGGTTAGAATTCCTGACTCTCCTCCGTGATATAGTTTTATAAGTTCATATATTATATCATTCATCATGTTCTCGATCTCTTTAAAAATAACTGGATCAGATGCATTTGTATGTATAAACATTAAATATGCATAAACTGCTAGAGGATGCGGCGTAGTTGTCATTGATCCTAATATTTTTCCATCTTTATGATGAGGAGTGTTACTGTATTTCTTCAATAATTCTAGAACAGCTTCCCAGAATTTTCTATCCAATAATACTTCACCATGACAAAACATGTTTTTCATAGAGTGTTGTAAGGGAAGAATTTATTATAAAAAGTTTTATAACTAATTTATTTCATGAATTTCTCTTCGAATTCTTTAAGGTACTTGACACTTCTGCTTGTATCTATGAATATTTTTGCAACTCTACGAATATCTTCAACAGATACTTGTTCTCTTCCATTAACAGATGCTATTATCCGAGCTGGCTCCATTAGTTGAACAGCATATCTTAGGCTGGTTTCAGCCCCGATCCTTACAAGTTCTTCGAGTGCTTCATCTGACAGCTTTATATTTTCTTCTTCAGCCCTGATCTTTATGATTTCCCTTATTTCTTCGGGCTTATACGGTCTTGTAGGAATAATCAATAATCTATCAAGGAGATCAAGGGGGATACCATGAGGTGATTCGATATCAGTACCTCTTATCTTAGCAATTCCTCTATTGGTTGCCAATATTATTATTGGTGATAAATCGCTCTCCATAGCTCTGGATAAGAAACTATATGCTTCTATATCAAGCATGTGAGCGTCATCTATGAATAATACGCCGGGAATAATTTCTGCTTTCTTTTCATCAATCCATTTCTTAACCATATCATCAACTTCTTTCCTGACCTCCGGAGGTATTTCTCTTTCCACGCCAATGGTGAAGAAGCTTATTAATGCTCGTTGACTAGCAACATATACATCTAAATCGTGTAGCGTAAATGTTCTAACTATTTCCTTCTCTTTCTTAACAGGCCCCCTAGGCATTTCTACAACTTTATGTGTTTCAATATCATAATACCTAGCCTTCTCAACACCTTTTACTTTACCTACTCGGTAAACTCGGCCCGTTTCAGCATCAATCCATATTAAGTCTCCGCGTCGAACTCCTAGTTCGAGTAATTGATGCGTTATCTCCTCTCCCACGGTTAATGTTAATTCTTCGTCTTTGGTGGCGAGAGTTATTCTTGCCTCTTTTGGAACAGTCATGTATGGAACCATAGGATGTCTTGCTCTACGTATCTTTAGTTCTTGTACAACACCTTCATAGACTAGTCTTTTTTCTCTTAGTCTAACGCCGAGCGCTCTTCTCATAGCTTCCATTAATATTTCTGTTTTCTTTTTCTCACTACTATATATTTCTGATCCGCTCATTGCTACAAAGGGTGTATCTTCTCCAAGCTCTCTTGCAATAGCTATAGCTATAGCTGTCTTCCCTGTTCCTGGTGGTCCAACCAATAAGATTCCTCTACCCGCTATTCTTCCTTCTTTAATCATATTAACAACTATGCCAGCTGCTTCTCTAGCCTCTAACTGTCCAACAAGACCATCTGCAACGGGTAATGCTTTACCTTTCTCATCCAGACCCAAACCACGTATATGGCTATGAGCACCTATTCTCTTAGGTCTTGGTTTCTCAATTTTTATCTCAACACCCATTTACACCACCTCTTTATCATTGATTAAAACCCGGGGCCGCCCTCGTTTATATTTATCCTAATATAAGGATACAAGTTCTTCTTCGAATCTCTATATAACTATTATATTAAGTAGGAGCTTTTAATCAGTCGCCGCTGAAGTCATCATGGGCCCCAGCCCCTAAGGCCTCGGTGGTACAACCTAGTCATCACTTACTCTATGATTTAAAGTGTGTAGAGGTAGATATATAGCTTGACTTATAAATGCTATATAAAGTGATTTATACTAATTAGTATCTTGTTAGGGTGTAATTGTTTTGGAAACGAGTAATAGGCTTCACCAAATGCTTAAGAAAAGATTGCTTGAGGTATTAAAGATACTGCAAGACAAGTCACGTGAACAACCAATGTTCAACCAGTTAGTTAAAAAACTTAAAAATGAATATGAAGAACTAAGTAAGGTAAGCCCTACACCTATAATTTCAAAGTATCAAGTTGATTTATTCATGCATATAATTAAGTATTTAGAAGAGCTTGTCAAGCTTGTTAATATTGAAGAAATATCTGCTGAGGAAATCCACGCTGTTATCAGAGACCTTGATAGATCAATTAAGGATTACATTTATGTAATGAAAAAAGACATACTCCGCTCAAAAATAATGTTTTATTCGCCAATATATCTAGCATTCATAATCTATTTGATAAATCTTATAATTGCAAGTAACACGCAAAGCCAACTCATCATTAACACGATCATTACACTCATTGGAGGCGTGGCATTAGTGCTTTCAATGATCAGACTAGACTATGCATATATAGCAATACTAGCTTCTGCAATAACAGGCTTGTTCTCGCTATCATACTTTATAAACAAGTTAACGTCTCAAAACCTATATATTGCAATGATCTATATTCTAATAATAATTTCAGCAACAACATATTTCCAATTATTAAAAACCACAAGATCAAAAACCTATCAGGATAAAATACAAACAATAATTTCAAATATTATGGATTTAACAAAGAAACTCTCTGAAAACAGAAGTGAAAAAATAACCGAAAAGACAAGCGAGCTCATGAATAAGCTACTAGGAAAATACAGAGAAATTTATGGAGTAGAAGGAGAGACTCTCCTAAAATATAAACTAAACGTTCTGATCATGCATGGATACAGTAAGGAAGAAGCTATTAAGAGACTATATAAAGAACTAGAAGAAAAATAATCATAAATAAAACAATAAATAGATTCCATGAACAAAATATTAAATAGGCTATCCGCTTGTTTGGATACTTGGTTGTTTTGGAAATTGTACCGTGCAAAATAATAAAGCACGGGCAACCACAAGTCTAATCTACCTAGAACAAAAAATGTTTATATATTGAGGTGAGATAAATGTCAAAACCTAGTACTGGTAGATCAAAAGAGCTCAAAATAGTAACAAGGCATGTTATAACTATTAATGATATAGAGAAAGATCATAGGAAAATTAAGTTATTATATATAATTTCACAGCTTGGAAGTATTAGTGAAAAAGCCCTACAGTACCTATTGTACTATATGAAGGAGAAAGGATATGATCTAGGCTATAACTATGTAATGCTTGGACAATTCCCATCAAGTAAGGAAATACTCAATGACACGCTTGCATTAAGATATGTAGGATTATTAGAGACAAATCCACGAAAAAAGCTAGAAGTAACAAGTCTTGGAAAAGAATTTCTAGAAAAACACAGTAATGTTATTAGTGATGAAGAAAAGGAAGAGATACAAAAACTGATCGAAGAATTAAGAATAAAAATAGCACCAATAGATGCCGAAGTAGAAATGAGGACAAGACCTAGGAGAAGAAGACGACTATTCTAAGATTTAAAAAGCCTTATTATTTAAAGATTCAAATAGGGGGTCAGGGCCCCGGGTAACGGGGCCGTGTGGCCCATGGATGAGCCCGTGGACGAGTTGCACGGCCACAAAATCTTTACATATTCCCTATAAGTTTTCTTCGAGTTTATTGTATTACATGATTTTCTACATAGAGGGGGTGACTTGGAATCTCCTTGTTTCTTTTTCTCGCCTGCCAATTGTTAATATGGGGTTTAATTTGCCTTCTTTTGCAAGTTTCTTTATATATTCATTAAATTTAGAAGTGTGCTCTATATCGAGATCTAATAATTGATAGAATATTGTTCTCAACTTAGTCCAGAGATCTACTAGCATTTCTCTTGGCATATGACTTATAACCATGGGTTCTTTTAACCATTGATCAAAGGCTTCTATGGTTCTAAGCATATGCTGGAATGCTTGTCTCGATAATAGTATAAGCTCCAAACGATCTAGTTTCTCATAGTGTTCTTCCGCTTTCATAAAGCTTTCCTTAATCTCCTGTTGTCTCTTAACCCATGCTTCTAAGTTTGGAAAATATCCATCCATAACTAGTCAACCACCTTTTTGCTAGGCCTTGGTTTTTCACTAAGTTTAAATACTGCTAAATATTTTTTGCATAGTTTAATCGTTACCTGTGCTAGACAGATTATATGGTAAGCCTTCGTAAACTATTTCTTTCGGTAATCTATCCTTCCATTTCTTAAGGAATTCTATATCTGATTCTTTCCTCCTTTTATTATCTCGGAGTAAGTATACGATCCCGTTTTTAATAGGATACCATCTCTTACATTTAGGACAATAGAGCACACCTTCTTTAATCCCTATTCTCAAACATTTTTCGCATGGATAAGTTTCGCCTTGTTTAATAGGTTTATCTAGGTATGCACAATAGTTTCTACATAGCGGAAATTCTAAGCCGGATGTATCAACGTCTTCTTCGATTGTCTCTAGAGGTATTAGTTTTAATGGATAATTTTTACAGTGTAGGCATCTGATAAAATCTAATCCCCAATAGCGCATCATTTCTTACCTGTCACCTCTTCAGCGATTTTCTTAACTATTGATAATAGTTCTTCTGCTTTTTCCTTAGTTTTTGCTTCTAACATTATTCTTAGCAAAGGCTCTGTGCCGCTAGGCCTCACAAGTAACCAGAAGTCATCTGATATAACTTTTACACCGTCAATAGTTATTTGTCTATAGTTCTTAAAGTATTCTTTAACTTGTTCAACAACGAGTAATGCTTTATCTCTTGTCATTGGTATCTTGGTTTTTATCAAGTGGTATTGTGGGAGATCATCATATATTTCTGAAAGCTTTCTGTTCTCTTTCGCAATCATTTCCAGCATGAGGGCTAGAGTCATGCCTCCATCTCTAACTAGTTGATGTGGTGGATACATGAATCCACCATTTTCTTCGAATCCGCAGAGAGCATCATTGTTTCTCTGCATTGTTCTCGAAATATCAACGCTTCCAACCTTTAACCACACTACTTCTATGCCGAGCGGTTTTAGTATTTCTTCGATGATAGTGCTGGATGAAACCGCCGTATACACCTTTCTGGGTAGTTCAGGGTGTTTTTCAACAAGATACCTGGCAAGGATCGTTGCTGTACGATCACCCCATTGCACCCTACCCTTGTCATCAATAAATATAGCTCGATCAGCATCTCCATCATGTGCAACGCCTAAAACCGCACCAATACTAACAACAGTTCTAGCTGTTTCGCCTAGATGCTCAGGTATAGGTTCAGGCTCTCTTCCCGGAAAAGTAGGATCTAAATGTCCGTTAACCGTATAAACTTTAACTCCAAGCTCTCTTGCAATCCTAGGCGATGTTAATGCTCCAACACTATTAGCTGGATCTATAACTATTTTGAATCCCTTACTACGTATTAGATCCTTATCTACTTTTTCAATAACTCCTTTAACATATATATCGTTTACATAGGGATAAGGTTTAGCATCATATATTAGTTGTCTCCATGGAACTCTCCTGAATCTCTGACTAAAATATATCTCCTCGATCTCAAGCTCTTTCTCACGTGGAACCTCTATTCCGTCAGCAGCTACGACTTTGATTCCATTATATTTAGAAGGGTTATGGCTAGCAGTTATTATAACTCCACCATCAAAATCTTGTGTTTTAACAGCATACTGTAAAGCAGGTGTTGGAGCTAGTTCTCCATCATAAACTTTTACGCCAGCAGATAATAAGCCGGCTATAACAGCTGATTTTATCATGTATCCACCTGCACGGACGTCTCTACCCACAAGAATCTTTGATCCCTCACCAAAAAATGTGCCTATAGCCATTCCAAGCTTTAATGCGAGCTCAGGAGTTAACTCTTCGTTTATAATTCCTCTAACACCATCCGTACCAAATAATCTACCCATAATAATCACCCTAGTTAATTAAATACTCGATATTCATATCCAATCTAAGATTTATATCTCTAATAGTTAATGTATTTTTGTAAAAATAACTCTATAGAAACGAAAATAACGAATACCTACAGATAACGATATGATTAACTAAATAAAATATTTTTTATAAGGGATTATTCTTCTTCGAATTCAGCATATTCCTCGAGTATTTCTTCCATTGCATCTCTTACGTCGTTTTCTCCCTCTCTTAATCTCAGCTCAACTTTGAATCCCTTATCGCTAAGGAGTCTTGATACATCAACTGCGATATCTCTCATCTCGCTCAATACATCTTCTACAATGGATTCTAGGTCTTCGCCTGACTCGATAAGATCGCTCATAACGTCTCTTAGCTCTTCTTCCGCTTCTAATTCTACTATAGCTGTTGACCCACTTAATCTAATAACAAGTGAAACAGGTAGTTCGGAGTGCGTGGCAATAATTCTTCCCTTCCTCTTCTTAACCTCCAGCTCGTGCTCTTTCAATAAATCTATTAATTCTTGGGGGACAGGCATTGAACCCTCCCTTAATTATTTTTCTCCATAATTAGCGGTAGTTCATCCAATTTTAAAACGTTACGTTTTAATAAGTTATTATGGGAGAAGCAGGAGATGATTATATGGATGAGAATAGCTTTTCTTATTAGCAGTCGTCGACTCATAGATGCTGTTGGCAGTATTGTTAAAAAATGCCTAGACAATAATGAGTTGTTTATAATTACTAGTAAAGAATTAATTAAGAATTTAACAAAAGTTCTAGACAAAAATATCATTGATAAAATAAATATTATTGTATTAAAGTTTCGAACAGAAGAAAATGCTCTTAGACTATTTTCGCAAATATCGCCGGACATAGTCATAGATTGTGATCCAATTGATTACTTCAAAGAACTTAAGAGAATAATTAAGTTTAGTCATGCAATTGTTAGGAAATGTGTGATAGAGTGATTATACATGAGTATTAGAATAGGTATACCTATATGGATAGGTAGTTTCATAGACCATAGTATTGAAGAAGTAATAAATCTTATCTCAACCTATAAAATAGATCTAATCGAAGTATCCATAGATTATCCGTGGCCATATAAAGAGATGGATTTATTAAATAATCTTATAAGTGAAGTTATTAATTATGATATAAAGATCAGTCTACATGCACCATGGAGAGACATACCATTAGCAACACCATATGATTATTTAGGAGAGCACATAGTAAAATTATTGTCGCAAATATTGAATCCAATACTTAATAGGTTACCATACGAAACATATATAGTATTTCACCCATTAACCATGCAGAAAATAGATATTCTTAGTAATAGAAAAGATATAGTATCTAAAACGCAAAAGAGAATGAATTTCCTCAGAGAATTGATTAATAAAAATACAACTATACTGTTAGAGAATCTAAGTAGAGGATTCGGTTCTGAGCCTAGTTATTTGAGAGAAATAGTTCTAGGACTAGACAAGTATAATATAGGATTATGTCTAGATGTTGGTCATTTAGCTATGAGATATTTCAGAGAACTAAGTGGCGTATATACCGATTTCTATGAGTATTTAAAGGAGGTAATTACTATATTGAACGATACACAGATACCAACCGTTCATTTACATGATACAGATGGGAAAACACATGAACATCTCTTAATTGGTGAGGGAAAACTAGATTTTAAGAAAATTCTCAAAATACTTAACAAGTTAAAGCCTAAATATATTGTCTATGAAATGTTTCGCTCAAGAAAAACCAAGGCTACCTTAGAGGAAATACTAAAAATTATTGATGGTCAGAGAACATGGGTAAGAATATACATGCACTAAGTATAGGTATTGATGAAGCAGGCCGAGGCCCTCTTATTGGAGATTTAGTTATAGCCGTACTAATGATAAACAGAGATAAGATAAAGAATTTAATTAGTATTGGTGTAAGGGATAGTAAACAATTAACAAGACACACTAGACTAATCATGGCAAAGAAAATACTCAAATTAGCGGATAATGTTTCAATCATTTATATATCGCCGGAAATGATCGACTCATATAATATCAACAAGATTATTGCTGAAAAAATAATAATAGCATTGAGGATGCTTTCACAGATAATAAACCATTATAGAACGGTTAGTATTTACATTGATGAGATCAAAGGTTATAAAAACTATATTTTAACTAATTTATCCAAATATATTAATAACATAGAAGAATATGTTATGGAGCCAAATGCTGATCAAAAATACCCTGTGGTTTCAGCCGCCAGTATTCTAGCAAAAACCATTAGAGACAAAAATATAGATTTCCTTAAAAAAATCTATGGAAACTTTGGCTCAGGATACCCCTCGGATAAAATTACAATTAAGTGGCTCACAAAAACATACAATGAAGAAAATGAACCCCCATTAATTATTAGAAGAACATGGTCCACTCTAAGAAAATATGCACCCAAATGGTATAGCAATTTAAAAAATAAGAAGACGCAAAGCATTCTAAACTATCTAGGTGTTGGAAGAGATGGTGACGAATCTTCCGGCTGAAGCTAGAGCTAAATGGATAAAGGTTATGGAAGCTAGAACTATTGAGGAGAAAATAAGAGCTCTAGAAGAATTCTTATCTGCTGTCCCTAAACATAAGGGAACAGCTAATCTACGCCTATGGGCTACTAGAAGATTAGCTGAACTAAGAGAGGAATTAGAAGAGAGAAAGAGAAAGAGGGGAGGAAGAGGAGTATCTTTCTTTGTCGAGAAGGAAGGAGCTGCTCAAATAGTTGTTATCGGACTTCCTAACTCTGGTAAGAGCACACTAGTTAAGCAATTAACTGGTACAAGAACTAGAATAGCTGATTATCCCTTTTCAACAAATAGACCTGTCCCAGGAATGCTTAGGTATCAGGATATTTATTTTCAACTCGTTGATACTCCTCCGCTCCGACCGGGAGGCGGGCCTTGGAATAATAGAGTTATAGGATTAGTGAGAAATAGTGACGCAGTAATTATAGTTTTGAACAATGAGAATGATCCATTAAAAGATTATTTATTGATAAAATCGGAACTTGAAAAATCAGGAATTCTTCTATATAAACCACAAGGTAGAGTTGTTATCGAGAAAGAAAGAGCGGGCAAGACAGGTATTAGAGTAACACTTATGGGAAAGATAATTGACGGAACAATAGACGATGTTCGAAAAATAATGGAAAGCTATAGAGTCTATAATGCCCACATAAAAATCTATGGTATAGTGACTCTTGACGATGTTGAGCAAGCATTGTTTGAAAGCAAAGTTTATAAGCCAAGTGTTATAGTGATTAACAAAGCTGATCTCAATATTGAAAAAGCAAAAGTAAAAGCATATGAAATACATAAACTAGATCCAAGTGCTCCAATAATAATTGGATCAGCTAAGCTGAATAAAGGTTTCGAACAACTCGGCGAAATATTATTTAAACTACTAGGAATAATACGAGTGTATACGAAACAACCAAATGGACCTATAGCTGATAAACCCTTAATACTTAGAGAAGGAGCAACAATATATGATGTGGCACGTTCAATCCATAAGGATTTTGTTAAAAAATTTAAATATGCTAAAATATGGGGTCCTTCTGCAAAGTATCCTGGTGAGAGGGCAGGGCTAGATCATATAGTTATGGATGGAGATATTGTTGAAATTCATGTGAAAGGATAATAAACATAGATAATTCTTATTAAGGCACCTTATTAGTAGCTAGTTATTCTTGGAATTATTATTCTTATAATGCCTTTAGCAGAATCCTTTTCTACTTTTAGATTTGAGGGATCACTATCATAGGGTAGTTTGATGGATGTATGATATCTTCTAAATCTTACCTCTCTATATGTTGACCATCTATCGAATCTTATCTCCCTTTTCAATTCACAGTCAATTACTAATACATGGTTCTTTACTTTGATAGATAAAGCGCTTAAGTCAGCATATGGTAGATCTACTAATATTTCATATCTATCAGGATATTTCTCCATAGTTATAAGAGGCTCAAGCATACCATTAGCAGACCACATCGACTCAGCTGTTTCAAACTCTTTTTCGAACTCCTCAAATAATTCTCTCATCTTTTTACGAAACCTTTCAAATAAGTCTTCAAACCCCATATTTATCACCCCCTATTGATACATGAGAGGCATTTGCATCTCGAACTTCTTTTGCATTTCAGACATAGATTTCCTAGTTTGTCTCATCAACTCTCTTGTCTGGAGCTTTATTAGCTCTGCTTCTTCTAACAGTTTACTTACATCTATATCTACATTGATGATCTGTGACAGAATCTTTAATGCTTCAGCAGCAGATTCAGGGTCAGGTAAGTCAAAGAAGGATTCTACAAATATTACAAGATTGTTTATTCCTCTTCTTCTAGCTTCTTTCAATATAATAGCGTAAGGACCCACAATGAATCCTTCTCTAAGTTCTTCTAGTCCCTTATCTTTAAGTAGTTCCGCCGAGCTAGCTGTGCTGGCAAGCCAGTAGGAACGTGGTTTTTCTATTTGGAGCCTGTTAGGAGCGGCTATTCCGGATATGGATATTATGTGTTTAATTCCTATTTCTCCCGAATACTCCAGTATAGCTAATGATAAAGGATATACTGCCGATGCTGGAATAGGTGCTTCTGATAATAGTACTAGATATTTACGATCACTGGGCATATACATTTGTATAGGGCTCATAGGCGTAGATTTATGAATTACTGTAACAGGCGGAAAATATGCTGGTGAATCAATTTCTCCGACAAGCTTCAAATTCTTGTTTATAACCAAGTAGCGTGAAGCGATAGCACCTACGAGTCCTGCATCAGGTAAGCCTAGAACCAGGTACTCAGGTGTTGGTTCCTCGTATGGATCGAAATATTCATGTATAATTAGTCTTTCATATGTAAGTGTTCTTTTTGGTCGCTTAATTACTAGTTCAGGACACACTTATACCACCTTGAAACCTGAAAATAGTATATGTATTTTCCGGGTTTTATTTTGTTTGTAAGAACATGGGAAGAAATTATTTATTTGTATAGATGAAGGGGTAGGGGGCTCGGCTACCCCGGAGCAATAATCATTTAAGCTATTTCATGGGCATGACTATCCTCATCGCCCCATTATTCAATTAATGTCTTAGAGCATTATTATCTTCACAGGGGGTTTGATCAGTATGTTCCATGTTTTTCTTCCCAGACCTTGTATGCTTGTAGCAAGTTTTTGTCTATGCTTGGCTTTCTAGATTTTATCACTTCTATGAAGTCTTCTGTTGTAATAGGTCTAATTTTTTCGCCATTATGCTTTTCTAGGAACTCTTCAGCAAGATTTGATTGTGTTTCTTTGACTATAGAGTATATATCTGCTGAACTATATCCTTCTGTTAGTTCTGCTAGTTTATCATAGTCGATCTCTCCTATTTCATATGCTTCTTTCAATTGTTCTACATAGAACTTGAAAAGTTGTTTACGTACACGTTTATCGGGTGGTGGAACATATATTCTTTTTTCAAATCTTCGTATGAACCCTATATCTAGTTTCCATGGCTTATTTGTTGTCCCCACAACGAATACTAGGAGTTTATTGTTTTCCTTTTCCTTTAAACCATCCATCTCCATTAGAAATTGGTTTCTAACTCTCTTTTCGCCGCCAACTTCTTCACCATATTCCTGTAATAATCCGTCGACTTCATCGATAAATATTATTACTGGACTGCCCTTACTTGCTATCTCCCGGGCCTTATGAAAGACTTTTGCAACATTCTTCTCTGCTTCGCCGAGCCATTTAGACATTATCGTTGCCGGGCTAACATTTATAAGTGTGGCATTGATCTCATTGGCTAGTGCGTATGCTATAAGAGTTTTACCACATCCAGGGGGGCCGAAGAGAAGTATTCCTTTGGGCCATCCCAATGGATATAGTTTTGGGTTCTTAACAGGATATATAACGGCTCTTTTTAATGCTCTCTTTACTTTCTCCAAGTCAACTATATCTTTAAAAGTCTTCTTATTAACTCTCATATTCGGCGATAATACTTCGATATCCTCTGCCCCAGATCTTTTTCCGTCTCCTCCTATACCTATCTTTTCTATATGTTTCTCCAATACTTTTACGCGAGACTTATACTTAATTATTAATCCACGATAGAAATCTGACATTGAGCTATCCGGGTATAGTCTTAAATATTTCAAGAACAGATCTATGGCGGCTTTATAATATTTAATAGCGGTTTCATAATCGCCTTTCTTATCAGCAGCAACAGCTTTATGAGCATATTCTGTGCCTTTTTCTATTAAGTATTGTAGACTCATGACTAAACCTCCTCCATATAGGCCCGGGAGATAAAAGAAAATTTTTATGTTTAATGTCTTAACCTAATACGGCCTTCTTCCTCTAGCTTTCTTAGAGCGTCATAGACTAGATGCTTTGGAACTTTGTATTTCTTAATGAAATCTTTTATAACGAATACCCCTCCACTAGTCCTTATTTCGTCAAGTATCCATTTCTTCACAATTGCCAATGGTACTAAGTTATATTCCTGGACAGCGCTAGGTTCTGGTTGGTTTTCCGGTGGTAGAGGTGGAATAGGTAGTTTTTCAGGCGCATTTTTATCATCTACTTGTATGTTATCTTTATATCCTACAACACCTGCGATACTGGAGATATTTGATGAAGCAATGATACTTGTAACTTTTCTTTCTACCTCCATCAGCATTGTCGATAATTCTGGAGCGATCTTCTCTACTTCAGGCTTTAATGATTGTAGTTCTTGTATAACTTCAGGGAGTAATCTAATTGGTTCCTCTACTAGTGTTAGCGTTTCCAACCTGTATCTAACTCTCATTAGATCATATTGAACCTTGTCGAACATAGATATTAATCCTGCTATGTGCTTAAGTTCCTCAATAAATATATCCTCGTATTGTTTTCTCCCCTCGCTTGCAAACAACTTAGCTCTACGGCTATGATCTTCATGAACTGATTCGAGGCTCTTCTTAGTTGATTCTATAGAGTTTATCATTTTATCTAGAACAGCTATTGCTTCATATATGCTCCTAGTAACAGGATCTTTGGATCTCTTAAAGAAGCCAAATAAGCGCCCAAACCAGCCGATACCTCTTGAGCCAATTCCTAATGTTGACACTTATTCATCGCCCCATATCTTCCTTGATGAGAGTTATATCCAACATATTATTGCCGTGAAAAATTCTTTTTAAATTCAGGAATTGGTAGTATTGGAGAAATACCCCGGTATTCCCTTTTAGCTCTCTAAAACAACTACTGGTAATGCTTGATTCTGTTCAGGTACTTTCTCGTTTGCTGAACTCGTTGTAACACCTATATCTACAGGTTGGTTTTCTAAAGACTCTATTTTCTCTAGATGCCTCTTAACATTCTCCTTTTCAAGCTGTGCGTGTTCTAGGTGCTTCCTTATCTGATCAGCAGCTACCTTATATGCTTTATCTGGGACCTCCCCCGCCATATAGCTTATTTTAAGGCTTGTTAATGCTTTTTCAAGCTCTACAATTATGTCTTCAAGCTCGTATTGTCTCTTCTTTAATAAGTCCTTAACCTTCTTAGACTCTTCCTTAGCTTCCATTAATGCTTCTTCAAGTTTTTTCTTGAACGCCTCGTATGCATGGCGGGGTACTTCTTTCTTAGCATATAGATCCTCCAGTGCAGCTGCTCTCTTCCTTAATCTCTCAAGTCTATTCTCAATCTTCTTAGCTTCGTATTCCCACTCAGGTACTAGAACTATTTCTCCATTTTCAAAACTAAATCTATCAATACTTTTTTCTTCAAACTCAAAGTCTCCATAGCTTATCTCTAAAGCTGTCACATTTCCGTCTGAATCACTGTAGAAGCTTACTACGTGGCCTATTCTACGACCATAGGGGTCATTTACGGGTTTACCCAAGTAATTCTCGATCTCCTCAACTTTAAGGCTTGACAATCAAACCCCCTCCGAGACATAGAGTATTTGTCGTAGTCTATATTGTCTAGGATTTAGTTAAAAAGAAAAAGACTGTTCGTTTATTTTTGAGCATTCATATAGGCTCCTTAAAAACATAGATATGCTTTAAAAGAATAAGAAAAGATCAGCAGCCTGGCATATGGCATCCCTCCACGGCCTAATTAGGCCGTGGAGGCTAACCACGCTTTTAACCCTCATCATTATCTATGAACTAGTAATGAGTCTTTGGTTTTATCAACTTATCTTGTTAGAAATTATATAGTGGGTGATAAAATATGGGGCTAGATACATTATTGCAGGCAGGTAATGCGATAACAAGTTTCTTTGCTGGACTCAACGGTGTTGGTGCAGTATTGGTAGTTATTGGATTAGGAATACTGTTAGCTATAGGTGCAGGAATAGGATTATATATGTTAGTACAGCTGGTTAAGCAAATACCTAGAATGACTCCATGGGAGTTCTTGAAATTCGTAGTGATCAGTGCAGTAGTATTAATAGTGATAGGTATCATACTGCCTTAACCAGGGAATTAAAAGATTTATTAAAAATATTTTTGATAATTACGGTTTTCGAGGGAATAATTGAAATCCCAAATACATAGGCTTTTCAAGTTCTTCTTCAATTTCAAGTAGTCTATTATACTTAGCTGTTCTCTCCCCTCTAGCAGGTGCACCTGTCTTTATTAATCCAGCATTTAATCCAACAGCTAGATCAGCTATTGTAGTATCTTCTGTTTCGCCGCTACGATGACTTATTATTGTCCTGTAATTATGAATATGGGCTAACCTAACAACTTCCATTGTTTCGGTAAGTGTTCCTATCTGGTTAACCTTTACTAGAATAGCATTTGCAGCTCCGACTTCTATTCCCTTGCTAAGCCTCTTAGGATTAGTTGTAAATAAATCATCTCCAACAATTAACACCTTATCACCCAATCTCTTAGTTATCTCGGCGAATCCGTCATAGTCTTCTTCATACAGTGGATCCTCTATACTCACTATCGGATAATCATTGACTAGTTCCTCATATAACTCGATCATTTGATCCCTCGTTAACTCACGGCCTTCAACAACATATACTTTCTTTTCTTTATTGTAGAACTGTGAACTAGCAGCATCTAGAGCTAAAGCAATTTCTTTTCCGGGAGAATAACCTGCAGATTTTATTGCCTCCATTAATAAGTCTAGTGCGTCACGGATTTTTTCTAGTGGAGGAGCATATCCTCCTTCATCACCTACATTGATGGCGGAGGAACCATATTTTTCCTTGAGTATTCTTTTGAGCTCATGATATGTTTCAACCGCAGCCCTTAATGCTTCGTGAAAACTATTAAATCCTGCTGGTACAATCATGAATTCTTGAAAATCCAGTTTGTTGCCGGCATGAACTCCTCCATTAATAATGTTTAACATTGGAACAGGCAATATATTTGCTTGTTTTCCGCCGATATAGTAGTATAATGGTATCTTCATTGTTGAAGCAGCAGCTTTTGCAACTGCTAGACTAGTTGCTATAATAGCGTTCCCACCTAGTCTGCTCTTATTCTCTGTCCCATCTATCTCGATCATTTTATAGTCTATTTCTACCTGGCGCCTCGAATCCATACCAGTAATAGCTGGTGCAATAATTGTATTTACATTGTCAACTGCTTTTCTAACACCTTTTCCATGAAATTCCTTTCCCCCATCTCTAACCTCAACTGCTTCATGAATACCTGTAGATGCACCACTAGGAGCTGCAGCTACTCCCACACCTAATCCTTCAGTAACTACTTTTACCTGAACCGTCGGGTTTCCTCGGGAATCTAATATGTATCTGCCGCGAACAGCTTTTATCTTAAACATATCATCTAATACAGTCGTATAAGTAGTGTATGTCATGGCTTATACACCTACTATATGGTGTATATAACATGTTCAAAATATATCTTGGCCTAGTGCAAACTGCATTACCTATATCAATAATTGTGTGGAGCTTAACAATTTTGCTAATACATAAGAATATAAAGAAGAAATGGTTATTCCTATTGTTTCCATTAACAATACTAAGCATACCCATATACTATATTTCACTAAGTGTTCTTGATAAATCAATTATTATTCTAAATACTATTATTATCGTTTATTATATGTGGAAAATGTGGAGAAATAAAATTAATATCATAGATATAGAAATAATACCTGTTATTCAAATGATTGAGCTATTGTACTTAACAAATATGTATAGGGGGATATGTATAGTTGCCGCGTAAATCTTCAAAGCAAAATAAACTTGTATGTCCTAGATGTGGTTCCGAAGATGTAGAAATTGTTAAGCAATGGCAACTCGTATCACCATTACCAGACAAATACGGGAGAATAACGATAACAATAATGGGTGTAATGCAGTGTCGACAATGCGGATATAGGTGGAGAGGCGTAATTAGTAAGATTAAAGTTGGTGGTTCCGGAGTAGAAATTGAGGGGAAAAAAGGAAAGAAGATTGTTGGAGAAAAAGAAGAGCCGAGAAGAGTTAAGGAGATAATATTGGATCTAGAGGATCTGGATCTTGAAGAAGAATGAAGAAACCGGTAATGAACATTCTCTAATAAAGAAAAAAAGGATAGATATTATCAAGTATGTTTTATTGATTCTAGTTATTATTCTAGCATTAAATATTAGAACAATACTTTACAACGTAACCGGTTCAACTACACCTATAGCTGTTGTTAAAGGGTATAGCATGTTTCCCATCCTCAGGGAAGGAGATATTGTATTTGCATATAAGCCTGGCCCAAACGAGATCCATGTAGGAGACATTATCATCTATAGAGGTCTAAGTGGAGAACTAATAATACACAGAGTTATTAGAGTAATCATTAACGAGAACAAGTATTATTATGTTACTAAGGGAGATAATAATCAATTTCCTGATTACCCAGAATTCCAAGGCCCCGGAATACCTTATGAACGAGTTGAAGGTGTTGTTTTAGAAGTTGATGGCTCCGTATTTAAGATACAATATCTCGGATACTTGTCAATATGGTTTCATGGTGGATAACCCATAATTATTCGCTAGGAGAATATTTTATTTTCTCAAAGTTCTGAATAACCTCAACGATCCATTTCCCCGTCGACTTTAATTTCTTAATACTTGATAAGTATTTATTCCAATCAACACCTTCTCTTCTTTTCCATTCGTCATATGTTTTAATTACGGTATTTAATGCGCGGTAATGGTATTTGCAGAGATTATTCTTATATGCTTCACGATTACACAGTATACATTTATTTATGGGTGTTATATAGCCTAAGCGATAAGATAATGTTTTTCCGATCTGGTACTTTTTCTTATCAAATGACACAATTAGTTTTATCAATGTATTCTTTGCATCTTTTACTACTTCCTCTCTTCTCTTAACACCTAATCTAATCTTTTCCATTTCCTCCTCAAAATGCCGTGTTAAACTAACACTTGTGATTTCAGGAAAATACTCCATTAGCACCTCTATTATGCCTAAACCTAGATCGGTTGCTTCAACTCTGCCGCCAACGCTTCTTAGATAATATCTACTAAACAGTATCTCTATGATCCTAGCCCTAGTTGCTTCTGTTCCTATGCCTACGTTCTCCATCCATCTAAGAATCTTTATCTTATTTATTTTTTCTGGGGGTTTTGTATAGGTTTTTCTAATTGATGCTTTTACTATCTTAACTTTTTCTCCATATTGGAACTTAGGTAGAAATCTTTCTTCGGGCTTGCTAAATGGATAATAACGTAGCCAACCCAGATCAAGAATTTTTTGTCCACTTGCTTGGAAAACCATACTGGGATCTTTTGGATATTCTAAATAAACAATTCTATGAGAAATCCTCGCTTTTGAAGCAAATGCTGCAAGA
Organism: Staphylothermus marinus F1; assembly: GCF_000015945.1. NCBI lineage: Archaea > Thermoproteati > Thermoproteota > Thermoprotei > Desulfurococcales > Desulfurococcaceae > Staphylothermus > Staphylothermus marinus. The sequence continues at coordinate 1,234,153 of NC_009033.1, read as the reverse complement.
AATCTTCTAACAATTAAATCATATATTTTCCACTCATCCTTCCCGAGATCCTTGGGTTTTACACCTGTCGGATAAATTGCTGGATGAGCAGGGTCGTCTTTGGATCCTTGAACAGGTTTTAAAACCCCTTTCGTTTCAACTAGTAGATTAGATACTAGTTCTTTATAGTTATTTATTCTACTAAGCTTATTCATTATTGCCTTATAGTTTAGTGTCGGCGGTAGTTTCTGACTATTTGTTCGGGGATAACTAATTAATGCGTCTAGATATAATTTTTCAGCTATACTCTGCGTCTTATATGGGCTGAATCCATAGATTCTAGCTGCTTCTTCTTGTAAGTCACCCAGATTGAATGCTGGTGGAGGATTTAACGTGTATATTTTTTCCTCGTATTTTTTAACTATAAGATAACCAGTTCTTTTTATTTCATCTATTATTTCTTTAGCATTCTTCTTCGTCTCAACAGATTTACCTTTATACTCTACATGTATCTCATAATTGTTCTTGAATATATTTATTGATAACGAGTACTGAGGCAATGGAATAAATAATCTTCTCTCAATATCTTTTTCTACAACATATCTAAGTGTTGGAGTCTGGACACGGCCTGCACTTAAAATTACTCTTTTACCAGAAGCTATTTTTACTGAGCTCATTAATGCTCTACTAATATTTATGCCCCAAATCCAGTCTAATTCGTGTCTACAAAGTCCTGCCTCGATCATTTCCCAATCTAGACTAGTAAGTTTCCTGAAGGATTCTCTAAGTTCTTCGATTGTTAAACTAGAAAATTTTGCTCTCAAACTTTTTTCTAAATCACCATGAAAATATATTATAAGATAGCCGATCACAGAACCCTCAATATCATAGTCGCATGCATTAACATAGTAATCAGCATTACTGCATAGCTTTGAAAGAACCATTATGAATTTCTCGGTGTGTTTTGCTTTAGGATCGATTTGATATAATGGTTTCCATTCATATTTAAACACAGGATAACCATATTGATCCGTATGTAATCCATAAAGATGCCCAGCAGCACTAGCTACAATGATCGAGCTATGTCTGTTTTTAATCAAATAATATGGTATACCATACATTGATTTTCGTATGGGATTTCTCGAAAGAGCCAATGCTATCTTGTTGGCTGCTTTTGGTTTTTCAGCTATAACAACTATTTTGCCTATAAGATCCCATATGTTATGAGTAATTTGTATCTCTGTTTTTTCTATAGCTTTTTTGGATGAAGTTTTTTCTTTGGTTTTAACAGGTTTTTTCTTTTGTTTTTCACTATATGATAATATATAATCGATTATTGATTTCTTCGCCTTATCTCCCACTAAGATCCCCATGTTAATCTAGTTTCAAATATGGCTCTATGTTGGTAAGGGTAGTGTTAAAACTACTAAGATAATATATGCTAGCAGGATTGAATAGTCTTTATTGTTTGAGAATTGATTAGCTGGTCCTGGATGAGGGTGTCTTCCAAATAATAATTTGAAAATGACAAGTATGATTGATAACGCAATATAGTATTGCCCAGCCATTGTACCAAGTAGTAAGACTCCTGTCACTGCCGTTAAGATTATTATGAAATATCCTATTAGTTCATGAGTATAATCTGTAGTAAAGGAGCGTACTACATGGCCTCCGTCAAGTTGGCCTATGGGTAATAAGTTTAGAAATGTAACAACAAATATAATGAATGATATGAAAGCTAGTGGATGAAGTAAAATAGTGTATCCAGGAGGTATGTTCTTTATTAGCAACAACAATATCATTGTTAAAGGCATAAAACCTATCTCCGATGCCTGCCCAGACTCTACAAGTTCTATTGACTTGCTTATTGGTATTGTTGGAGAAAACATTACACCTATGAATCCAATAATTAATGCAACAATATAGCCGAACAACGGGCCAGAGATCCCAAGCTTTGCTAGATCACGCCGGGTTGGAGGCAGTGATTTCATACTAATAACTGCGCCCAAAGTACCTATGAAACCTAACTGTATAGGCGGAGCCGGTATAAAGTATGGTCCTTCAATGATTACTCCTGATTTCTTAGATGAAAACATATGTCCAAATTCATGGAATCCTAAAGCAAAGAGAAACAAAGCTGTATAGGCGATGCTCCACCCGATAATCACTGATTGATTATTGAGTCCAAGCAATTCATAAAATGATTCAGAGATACCGTATCCTGTCAAGAAAATTGTTGCTATGGTTGTTAATAGAAGAATTACTTGTTTAATCTTTGGATTTCCTTTTCGAATAGGTATTAGCCTCAAGATTGGTGGATCTGTTCTTAGCTGTAAGATCATATAATTATATCTATTGACTATATAACTATATATTTCATTAAATACTTCCTCACTCAATCGATCATTTATCACTATGTCAAAAACTTTTCCTGTTTTCTCAACTGTATAGTCCTTAACTTGTAAGGCTAAGCGTCCAGCTCTTGAGAGTTGTTTCAAGATATCTTCTATTATCGGGGGATAAGGCTTTTGAAACGGGAACAAGTTCGTATTCTCCATTAGGCATCATCCTTTTAATAGTCATAGGCAATAATCCCTTCAATAACTCTAAAATAGCTATAGCTACAGGATCTTTTACAGGTGCTTCATCAGGGTTAATTAGGGGAGGAGCCCCAAGAGATAATTGAAGAGCTCTCGCACCTATAACACGTGCAATCTCAAAACGGGTAAGCCTGTTCTTCCAAGCATTTATTTTCTGATCAAAAATCATTTCCATATACCCTAGACTGTTTTTATTAGATGAATATCTGGAGAAAAACATGTATATAAGGATTTAAAAACATTATTTGTTTGAATTATTTATTAAAAACTCGTTTTATTTTAGAACCCGCCGAATTTTCCTCCTGCTCCTCTTTCTTTCTCCTTCTCTTTTTCTTCCTTCTTTAATGGACTTGCACTTATGATATCGTCTATCTTTAGAATCGTTGTTGCTGCTTCTGTTGCGCTCTTAATAACGTTTGTTTTAACAATTAATGGTTCAACGACATTTATCTTAGTAATGTCCTCGACTACTTTGCCATTGATAACGTCGATGCCAGCATTGATCTTTCCTTCACTATGTAGTTGTCTAAGCTTCATTAATACCTCTAATGGGTCTTGACCAGCTGTTTCAGCTAAGATCATTGGTATCTCTTCAAGTGCGGCTGCGAATGCTTCTATGGCTAATTGTTCTTTACCCCCGATCTTAGCTGCAAATTCCCTTAATCTAAGAGCTAATTCTACTTCGGGGGCTCCTCCACCTGGGAGTATCTTAGGTACTCTCATAACGTTTCTTAGAACATTTAATGCATCTTTAAGGCTTCTTTCAACTTCATCGAGAACCATATCGTTTGCTCCACGTACTAGGATTGTGACTGCTTTGGGGTTCTTGCATCCCTCAACGAATACCATTTTATCGTTTCCTACACGGCGTTCTTCTACTAGTTCAGCATATCCTAGATCCTCGGGTTTTAGATCTCTAATACTGCTTACTATTTTGCCTCCTGTTGCTTTTTCTAGTTTTTCCATGTCTGATCTTTTTACTCTTCTTACTGCTAGTATTCCTTTCTTTGCTAGGAAGTGTTGTGCTACTTCATCAATACCCTTCTGACAAATAACAACATTAGCACCAGTATCAGCAATCTTATCAACCATTTCTTTGAGGAGTTTTGCTTCTTCGTCTAGGAATGCCTTGATTAAATCTGGGCTGGTAATGTTGATCTTTGCTGTTATTTCTGGTTTTTCAACCTCTAATGGTGCGTCTATTAATGCTATTTTGGCGTTTTCAACTCTCCTAGGCATTCCAGGATGAACAACTTCCTTATCAAGAACAATACCATAAACTAGCTGTGTATCAGCTATGCTTCCACCTTTCTTTTTCTCGATTTTTACATCGTCGATTCTAAAATCATATGTTCCATCTGGTCTCCTCTCTGCAACGGTTAATGCTGCATCAATAGCCATATTGGCTAGTTTCTCGCCTATAGCGCCTTTGCCGATGTATTTGCTTGCTATTGCTGTGTCAACGATTTTTCTCAGCAATCCCCTATCCATTGGGTCTACTTTTATAGCTATTTCTTCAAGTATTCTAATTGCTTCCTTCATAGCTTTGGTGTATCCTTCGATAATTATTGTTGGATGAATATTTTGCTCTAGTAATTCTTCTGCTTTCTCTAATAGTGCTCCAGCAAAGACTACTGCTGAGGTTGTGCCGTCACCTACTTCTGCATCTTGAGCCTTTGCAACCTCCACTAATAGTTTTGCGGCAGGATGTTGAACCTCCATTTCTTTTACAATGGTTGCGCCATCATTTGTAACAGTTATATCGCCGAAGCTGTCTACAAGCATTTTATCTAGACCGCGTGGTCCAAGACTTGTTTTTAATACTTCTGCTAGTGCTCGAGCAGCCATTATGTTTGCTCTTAAAGCATCACGTCCAATTGTTCTCTGTGTTCCCTCTTTGAGTATAAGTACAGGTACACTATATAGTGCCATAACCATACACCCCGTGAGAATCCACATGTTTATCTAGAATTCTCTTCCTTTCTGGATTCATTAAACCACTTCTATATAAATGTTTCTCCAAAAATTCGAAGCAAAATAATAAATCTGAAAACAAAATACATATTGAGAGAAATAAGCAGAGGTGTTAAATAATATGCCTTGTGAAACCATAGATGAAATGATAAATAAAATTGTTAGGGTATACTCGAAATATATCGATGACGATTTGGACATATATAGTGGAAATAGGTATTTAACAGTAGTTATTGAAGCACTAATACATGAGACGTTAAAGGGAGAGCTAGACAGAAAAAAACTACAAGAAATAGCTATGAAGCTACGCGATACTATATTGGAGGGGCCTGGAAGCTTAAACCCGTACGTCATGGAGTTGCTAGGTATATTGGAAGAGTCAACAAATGATGAGAATCTGAAAGAAGCTCTCAATCTTGCTAAGCGGTTACTTAAAGAGGATAGATTTGATAAGTTAGAAGTATAAATATAACTGTATCATATTTTAAATGCTATATTGAAGCCATGAAATACCGATCTAATGCTTCTTCTAAGAACGAATAAGTCTAAATCTTCCTTGCCAAAACTACCTTTCTGCTCGAAAATTATTTTACCCTTATAATAGACTCTAATACAGGGTATTTCATTAACACCTTCACTAAGATCAGGGTTTTTACCAACATTAATTCGTAGAAACAATATCCTGGGATCAGCATATCTAGATAATAGTTTCACAACCCTACTAAACTTTTTACTCTCATGAGAATCCAGATTATAATACTCGATTATAACAACATCATTAGACTTAATAGCTCTGAACAGTTCCTCCCTAGAATTGATCTCTATTAGTGACATCTCGAACCTCACCAGAGTCTTTTATTTGATAAACTATGTTAAGAGCCTTATATGCTTCCTTCAATATTGTTAGGAAAAACAAGTTTACAACTTTGTTTTCACTGTTAATAGTTTGATAGAATCCGTTTCCAGCTAGAAACATTATTCTTCTGAGATGTTTAGCTATTCTACCAAGATCGTTAGTCTCCATAAGATTCACCAATAAGATTAAACTGGTATTTTCCTATTTGAAATCTCTTCTTTAATCAATGCTTTATCTTTGGGTTTTAGATATATCTGGTAATAAATTTTTGACGGATCAATTTTTGATTTAGGCGTTTTTATTCCTTCTCTACTTACAAAAACAAACCCATATTCAAGAACTTCTAGTAGCTCAGCAACACTAGCTTCCTTAATAAATTCTCGTAGTTTCTCCTCGAAACTGATTTGTTCACGGATATATGATTCTGTAACAGTATATCCACAAATATAACAAGTATAATCAGGCATTATCGCGTTAAAACCGCATTTAGGACACTTTACAGGAGATGGGCGCCCATATTTTTCCCATACATACTGTAAATAACTAATTAGGTCTTTTCTATTCTTCTTAATAAGTATTCTGTATAGCCTAGAGATTTCGGGTATGATCATTCTTTTTCCATAATAAACTATGAATTCAAGTTGTTCATCGGTGAATTCATTTAGTTCTTCGAGCATTCGAGCAGCTATTATCATATTGATTAATTCTCTATTTCTCGATATCCTCTTTAGTATAGTATCCGTGCTGGGCTTATATGATGTTGACGTTATAACGATATCGAGTATTTCCCTAGTAATTTTCTGTTTTAACTTATCTGGTAATTGTAAAGTATTCATTCCTGTATACTCGCTAATGTCTTGAACAAGTTTTTTAGCTAAACTATCGAGGTCTAAGATTTTTTTCTTTCTACGTTTTTTCTTACGTGGTTTCTCCTTTACGACTGTTTCCTCTCCAGCTTTATTGTTTTTCTTCCTACTTTTTCTTTTAATTAAGACCACCCCTTAGAAATGAGAAAATAAAAGAAAACAATATTTTACAATTCATCTTCATTTTTAAAGTTCATATTTTCTTCGATATAGCGAGAGACTAGATAGCTTACGACTAATTTGCCTATGCCTTTGTTCCTAGATAACCTACGCAGTAGTTTCTCAAATTTTTCGGGATCATATTCTCCCCGTAGGCTTTCCTTAACAAATTTTTCAATAATGTATTCCAGAATAGCTTCGTATTCTGTTGCTATGTCTATTTTGTCTTCATAGTATTGCTCAACTACTTCCTCTATTAGATCACCAAGATACTGTTCTGTTAGGTCAACAAAATATTCGATTAGTGGGGATTCATAATCCAATACTTTATCTCACCACCTTTTCTACCACAAACCAAATACTTTTACTCCCTCTTATAAAACGACAGGTTCATTTACGGCTATATAACTTTTTATCTATAGAAAGAAATATTATGAGTTAATAGGTAATTGTTTATTTTGAGGAGGTTAGTTTCGGTGGAGGGTCTCTCACCAATTTATAAGTGGACTAAGCCTTTAAGTTACGATATGGTTTATAGAGGATTCAATAAAGCAAGAATAGTTGTATTTGCTGAAGCATTAGATGAAAATAATTACAAGGTTGTTGCGAGAGAAAAAGATTTATTGATCTATGGATACGATGAATTATCTAATGAAACATACTATCTCAAGATCAAATTATGGTTTAAAATTAAGAAAGTGGAAAAAGTCCTTAAAAACGGGATATTAACACTTAATGTTAAAGGAAAACGTTTCTGGATCTTCTAGTTGTTAAGATATTATTTTTATATACTGTGTTATATCTGTTAATTCGTCTTCTTTTGAGAAAGCCAAGTATCCTGCAGATGATATGCCATAGTTTGGAATTCTAGAGTCAAATAATGTTATAAGTTTTCCATCATGATCTATTTTATAACCTTCCGCGGGTTCGTGTCCTCGCACTATATATTTTACACCTGCTAATTCTATTGTTGCACTAGTTACTTTCTCATTAAACAACATACCTGCTCCTCTATAAGATGGTGCTGCAAGGTGATATGGATCATCAAATGGATCATTCCATAAGACTTCTTCGAGGACATGATCATCAACTGATGGCAACCCAATACTTAAAGCTTCCTCAAAAGATTTAGCTTTAGCAAAAGATATTGGAGGGCCGCCATGTAGGAAAAGTATTTTGCCGGGAATTCTGGCTCCATAAGGTATTTTCTGGAACAACCTGAAAACTTCTCTATATACTTCCTTTCCTTGTACACCATAAATTTCTATTAATTTATCAGGAAAATCATGTGGGTAAGGAATAATGAGTGGTGCTGCTTCATGGTTTCCTCTTAGTAAAACAATGTTATCCGGGAATAATTTCTTAAGCAATAATATACTAGTTAATACCTCAACTTGTTGAGGCCCTCTATCTACATAGTCTCCGAGAAAAACAACAGTTACTGTGCCATCTTCAATATTTTCTAATATATCCTCTTTAGCTAGAAACTCTATTAATGTCTCGAAATCACCGTGGAGATCTCCTATTGCATAAATTTTTTCATAACTAATTATTTCTACAAATCCTGGAGGCCTAGTCTTTATAGTGTCACTGCTATAGAGTAAATACTTGCTGACATCATGGATCAAGTCTAATAATTTACTCGGACTTTTAACAACCTCATATACGTTTGATATAAATGTATTTAAATCCATTAGGATCCCCGAATAGAGTACTATAGTATTTGTTTTACAACGTATATATCATAAAAAATGTTCGGTACATAATCGAGAACCATTTCATTGTTCCAAATAATGTCTGGATCGATCCATGCATGTAGAATAAGGATGAGGGGTTCATAACTTATCACATTAACTTGATCAACACCTATTAATAGACCTTTATTGAGCATATCGTTCAGCATCGATTCCAAATTTAAAAGGGAACCAGGTGATGTTGCTTGTATTATTGTATATGCTCTGGGATACCTTCTATAAATTATTCTCTTGTATATAATGGTTTTGTAGAGATGTTTATAGTAGTGGTTCCTGAAGATATGTAATGTAAAGTTTTTGGAGAATATCTCCTCGACTAGATTTCTTAGCTTATAGTTCTTCATGGGGGGATTGGATACTAAGTAAAATAATCTGCTAATATAATCGTCTATATCATCGATTTCTGAAACCTCTCGATTATTTGATCTAATTGCATGTGTCAAATTGATTTTTTTATTTATATAATTCTCTCGAGGAATAATTGTTTCCTCAATGGATCCATAAACCTTTACCTTGCATAAACTCAGATCTATATCGAGCATAGATATTGGTTCCGGCTTTTCTGAGCGGCTGCCCTTGTAGGATAAATAATACAATATATATGTTGGGCGCGGTATTGGCGAATAATACATTATGGTTGGTTTAGGTATGTTTTTCTTAAAACATCTAGATAACTTTGTTCTTTGATTAAGAACAACTATGTATATCCATGAATCTAGGATTAGTTTATCTATAAATACATTGTAATATTCAAGTAATACTCCGTTTCTGAAATAGTTTTTTATTTTTCTAGAAAGAGTTGAAGAAGGTAATTGAAGAATCGATGCTATCTCGGCATGTTTTAATCCTTTATTATAGAGATATGCGTATTGCTTAGCATAGCTATCGTCATCTATGTTAAACATATTAGTTTAGCACCTATACTACTACCCAATATTATCCAATACATCTTTTACCTTACGAGCAAGATTATTTGATTTAATTATTCCACTAGCATCAACTTGTTTACCATCTTCGTGTACACGTAAACCCAGAGACTCTAGCTTATCGGCTATGATCTCGGATACTCGAGCTTGTCCAGTCTTAGTACTTACATGTAGTCTATGAGAATCCTTCAAATATTCTAGTCTAATAGTTATTACAGTTTTTTCATCCCTTGATACTGCATGGATTATTTCATAGTTTTTCTCTTCACCCATAAGATCCTTTTCAGAGATGTTTTTTCGAGTTACATAGTATCCTCTATTGATCAGTATTTGCTCTACATCCTTGTACTTTTTCTCTTTTTTCTCAGAGGCTACCAATTTCTTCACCACCCTAATGACTTATATTTTCGGGCTCTGCAGCGGCCAAGGCTCAGCATCATTATAGAAAATATGTTTTTAAGGGATAATAATGTTCAGCACGCTCGTGCATTATTCATCGCCTAATAATAAGGCTCATCTTGGGGATAATCATCATCTAATTATATGGTAATACATTGTTAACGGCTCAGACAAATGCCTTCTAATCACCTAGAATCATTGTCGGGAGTACTCGTCATCGCCGCTATTACTAGTATTTAATAATCATTAATTGGACTATTGTAGTTTATCTGCTAAGCTCTGATAGTTTCTCCTTAACTTTTTCAGCCACAGTTTTACCATCAATTTTTCCTCTAACTATTTTCATAACACTTCCCATAACGATCTTGAATGCTTTATCTGGCTTCTGCATGATCTTATCAATATTCTCCTTTATTACCTTATCAATGATTTCATTAAGCTCTTCCATGCTTAGTTTTTTAAATCCTAGCTTTTCTATCGCTTCATCTATTGTTGTACCAGGGTTTCTGGCAATATAATCTAGAATTTGAGGAATTGCTTCTTTAGCTATTTCTCGATTAGCCACTTTGTCTAGAACTCCTTCAATATCTTCATCAGATATGTTCTCAATAGGTGTTCCTTCGCCTTTAAGCATTTTTAATGTATTAGTTAAGGTTGAAGCAATTAGGGATGCAGGTATTTTATCCTTATATTTTACTACTAATTTCTCAAACAGATCTAACCTGAGATCATTTATTATAGCATATGCTAATTCTCTGCTTAAACCATATTCTTCAATGAATCTTTTCAGCTTAACATCTAGGGGCTCAGGCACAATCTTATCTGCTTCTCTAAGTATTTCCTCCGTTATTTCAACAGGTGGTATATCTGTTTCCGGATACATTCTAGCTGATCCTGGCCTAGGCCTCATATATTTTGTTGTTCCATCTGGATTAGCCGCTCTTGTTTCCTCAGGCACTCCTATAAAGGCTTGTTTAGCTCGGTTAATTACAGCGTTCAATGCTTTATACGCTTTCGATTTTTCATCAGCAACCAAAACAATTGCATCTCTCGATGGAACAGCATTTAGTTTTTTATAAAGCTCTTCAACCTCACTAGACGATATGCCATAGGCTGGTAATTCATCTGTGTGAAATAACCCGCCTACACCACCCCATACTCTAGCATAATCTGCTAGTTCTGTTCCAAATCTGCGTCCTGGTTGTAATTCTTTACCAAGTAATCCCTTAAACCCCGGCAGTATAACTGCGAATACTCCATGATCCTTCCTATTTATAACTCTCCTTATGATCTTGGATTTAGTATTCTTAAAAACATCGGTTACATCAAATATTTTACCACTTATATCGCTTGGAGAAATATTTCTTTTTCTTAACTCATCACGTATTTCTAATAGTTTCTTCTGTCTAAGAGCCTCGTATTCAACAACTCTAGATATTAGGTAGAGGTGTTGTACACCTTTTATTTCTATCTTAGCACCTTCTTTAATTGAAACATTTAAGTCCTGTCTTATTGTTCCAAGACCTCTCTTAGCTTTACCAGTTAAACGTACAAGTTGTCCTATCTTGAAAGCTATTCTTTCAGCTTCTTCTGGATCGTTTATATCGGGTGCTGTAGCTATTTCTATTAGTGGTATTCCAAGCCTGTCAAGTTTGTATTGAACCTTATCTTTCTTCTCACCAATTTTTCTGGCTGCATCTTCCTCTAAGCACAGTGTTTGTATACCTATTTTCTTATCTCTATCCATAATATAACCGTCTAATGCGATTATAGCAGTTCTCTGAAAACCCGAAGTGTTACTTCCATCAATAACTACTTTCCTCATTACATGTACTTCATCAACTACATACATGTTGAGAGCTTTTGCAACAGCTACAGCCGTGATTAATGCTTCCCTATTTATCTCATGGGGAGGCTCCTCATCTGCTTCTACAAGACATGAAGATGAACGAGGAGCGTGATACTCGTATTTTCTACCCTTCTCCCATTCAAGTAATGCTGCAATATCTACTTCTCCCAATTCACTTCTAGCAGGTCTTAGTTCTCTAATGAACACATCCTCAGCTTCTTCTTCGACAAGCTTAGTTGGACAGTTACAGAATAATTTATGTGCTGTATCAAGCTGTATATGGATTTCCAATCCTACTTTTAAGCCGAGCTCGCTATAGTTAAGTTTTTCACTACTCATATAGGCCACCTCGGATAAAGATTTATTGTTAGCCTAGAATTGATCTCTCCCACTATATTCGTGGTCATTAATCTACGTATTTCTTTTAAATCCCTAGTCTTAGAGCCAAGTATCCATGACAACTTAACATAAGCTGTTTCGGGTAACATATCCGAACCAGGTATAACGCCTACACTAAGTAGTTTACGCCCAGTACTATATACATGCATATTAACTCTTCCAAACAAGCATTGACTAGTCATTACAACAGGTATTTCTTCCTCTATTGCTCGCTTAATTGAATCAATTACTCTATTAGATATGTGTCCCAGACCCGAACCCTCAATGATTATTCCATGAAAACCTTTATCAACCAATAAATCAATTATCTCCGGCTGAAATCCTGGATACGCTTTTATCATTACAACTTTATCATCAAACTTATTCTCAAGAATGGGATCCTTATCTTTATCTCTGAACTCAATTATTTTATTAATAATTTTTACTTCGTTCTTATCGGGATATATTATGGCTAATGGATAATCATTTATGGATTGGAAAGCATCACGTCTGCTAGTATGCATTTTCCTCACTTTCACACCTCTATGAGCTAAAGCATATGTATCACTGGTTTCACCATGCATTACAATGACTGATTCAGCAAAGGGTGCTTTAGCTGCTACTAGAAACGCTGCTTTTAAGTTAAAAGCAGAATCTGTACTTGGCCTATCACTGCTTCTCTGAGCACCTACAAAAACTATTGGTACAGGTTTATTCTTTATAGCAAATGCCATTGCTGCCGCTGTATAAGCCATCATATCTGTGCCGTGTGCGATAACTACTCCATCGACACCGTTTATCATTTCATTATATATTTCAGAAGCGATTTTTTCCCAGTGGCTAGGAGTGATGTCTTCTGAGAACACGCTTAGAATTTCTTTTGCATCGATAAACGCAATGTTACTAATCTCAGGAATCCACTCTAATAATTCATCAACACTAAGAGCGGGCTTGACAGCGCCTGTTTCATAATCTACTTTTGAAACAATAGTTCCACCAGTACTCAGTAAAACTATCCTGGGAAGATCTTTTTTCTGCTTCCTGAAAATATGAGTCTTCACTATTCTCTTCTTTCTTTTCTCCAATACCTCAATTTTTTCCTTACCAGAAATTCGTATACCTATATTATAGCCGTTATCAAGTTTTATGATAATGAATGGTTTCTCACCATATAATGCCTCTCTAGGCATGAGTATTCCTTCAAAGATCCTTTTCTCAGTAGAGATCCTTATTCTGTCACCGACTTCTGCACCTATTTCTCTAAGAATTCTAGCAATGTATCCTTTATAACCAAGATACTCATCCATATCCACAATAAAACCCCTCCACCTATATTAAGGGGATAGAAATATTGCAATTAAATATTTAGTTAACAGAAATATGCTAATCTAGTAAAAGAATAGTTTTGTTTCTAAACCATAATGTTGAAGATCAATAAATAATTCTGTGTTGAAACTTATAAAGTTCCAAAAACATTTACCTTCTTCTCCTATAGAAGGATTGTTGTTGAGCGGCTAGAACTATTCTTCTAATATACTCCCATCTATTCCTCATTCTGGGAGGCTTGTTCTTCTTGGGCTTTGGAGGTATTTTTGGTGTTTGACTCCTGACTTTTCCGGCCTTTGTAAGCGATCCGTGGCTTGGCATTTTATATAGTCACCATATAATATTTTTGTCTCAAAAACTAATATACTTAAATAATGCTTTATATTTTAGGGATATTTAAATATTGGTGTTTATGTATGTGATCTATTAGGTATGGTGATAGGTGATGAAGAAAGCATACCTGGCTGAATCGGTTATAGGCGTATATGCATTCAATGATAAAGGAGAAGTAGTTGCTAAATCTCTTGCACCAACAAGTTTAGATGATAATGTTGAGTATTTGTTAAAAATTGAGAGAGGAGAAGAAACGCCTCAGCTAAAAGAGGTTTTATTAAAACTTAAAGAAGATGGTTTCGACACAGTTGTTGTTGAAACAACTGAGACAGGAAAACATGTCGCATCATTAGGGCTGGAACCACTGGTTGAGATAGGGCATTTAGGTGCACAAGTACTGAGAGAAAAAATAGTTGATTATGCTATAGAAACTGGTTTTGCAAAGGATAAAGAAGAATTCTATACTAAACTACATGATATAATGCTTGAACTTACACGTAGAAAGCTAAGGAGAGCTGCACAGAAAAGAGACTTGTTAGCTGTACAAGCTATTAGAGCAATAGACGATATTGATAAAACAATCAACCTATATGTCGCACGTTTAAGAGAATGGTATAGTTTACACTTCCCAGAACTAGATGAACTAGTTAGAGAACATTCTGACTATGCTAGAATAGTTTATGAACTAGGCCATAGAGACAACATAACAGTAGAAAACCTAAAGAAGCTTGGATTTAGTGAGGAAAAAGCTAAGAAGATAGCTGAAGTAGCAAAGAAAAGTATGGGTGCTGATCTAAGCGATTTCGATATAGAATATATAAAGACACTTGCAGGAATAATTTTAGACCTCTATAAACTAAGAGAAACCCTTGAAGGATACATTGAAGCGATCATGAAGGAGGTAGCACCAAACATAACGGCGCTAGTAGGGCCAAAACTAGGAGCTAGACTACTAAGCCTAGCTGGAGGATTAGAGAACCTAGCTAAACTACCGGCAAGCACGATACAGGTATTAGGAGCAGAGAAAGCATTGTTCAGAGCACTAAGAACCGGCGGTAAACCGCCAAAACATGGAGTAATCTTCCAGTTCCCAGCAATACATCGTAGCCCGAGATGGCAGAGAGGAAAAATTGCTCGTGCACTAGCGGCAAAACTAGCAATAGCTGCTAAAGTAGACTATTTCACAGGAAGATTTATCGGGGATAAACTAAAAGAAGAACTTGATAAGAGAATAGAGGAGATTAAGAAACTATATGCAAAGCCTCCGGCAAGGAAGAAAGAGGAGAAGCCTCGTCCTAGAAGAAGAGGTAAAGGACGTAGAAGGAAAGGTAGGAGAAGATAAGTTTTAGGAGGTGAAAATGTATGTCTCAAGTAGTAAATATTAAGCCTCACGAGAAATACTATGGAGTATACATTGTTGAATTAGAGGATGGAAGCGTTAAGCTTGCAACCAAAAACTTGGTCCCAGGACATAGAGTTTATGGGGAAAGACTCTATAGATGGGGTGGAGAAGAATATCGTGAATGGAATCTTTACAGAAGCAAATTAGCAGGGGCACTTGCCAACGGATTAGCTGAACAACCAATCCGTGAAGGACATTCAATTCTCTACCTAGGTGTGGCGACAGGAACAACTGCAAGCCATATCTCAGATATTGTAGGTCCAACCGGTAGAATATTTAGTGTAGAGTTTGCACCTCGTGTTATGAGAGAATTTGTCCTAGTTGCAGATATTCGTAAAAACTTATATCCCATACTAGGCGACGCTAGAAAACCAAAGGAATACAGACACCTAGTAGAAATGGTTGATGGAATATATGCAGATATTGCACAACCAGAACAAGCCGCTATAGTAGCTGATAATGCCGACTACTTCCTTAAAGATAACGGGTACTTATTGTTGGCTATAAAAGCTAGAAGCATAGATGTAACGAAAGAACCTAGCGAGATATATAGGAGAGAAATAAACACCTTAAAAGAACGCGGATTCGAAATAATAGACGTAGTTCACCTGGAACCATATGATAAAGACCATGCAATGGTATATGCAAGATATAAGCGGAAATAAAACTATTAAATGGTTTTAAATACTTTTTTAAATAGAGAATCCTGCCTTGTATTTAAAAGGGGATCTGTAAATATGCAGAAGAAAGTGCTTGAAGAAATTCTTGATAATATTTTGAGGAATTTGAAGAAAGCCGGTTTCGTAGTTGAAAATATAAATTATCCGGAAAATAAGCGATCAATAGATGTTATAGGTTTATACAATAACTCCCGCATCATGATCAAAGTAACCGTTGATGCAACACACATATCCGATATAGAAGTGAGTGATTTAAAAAAAGCATCACAAGCATACAATGCATCCTCAATAGTAGTTTCTAGAAAATATAGAAAGAAGGAAATGGATCCAGAAGTAGTATATAAGAGAAAAGGTATAAATGTTGTCAACGAGGAATTACTGGAAAAATACGTTATCAAAAACGAAAAACCACTAGTATATGAGGCTCAAGGAAACTATTTGGTAAGAATAAACCCGGAGAAATTCCGGGAAAAACGAATAGAACTAGGCCTAAGCTTAGGCGAGCTAGCCGATAAAATAGGTGTAACACGTAAAGCCATCTATAATTACGAACATGGTAAAATAGGTGTAACAATAAATACCGCTATAAAAATAGCTGAAATTATGGGAATAGATGTTTTCAAGCCCGTTGACCTGTTCAAACCCGAGAAGATAGAGGTTAAAGAAGAATTTTCTCCTAGAAATAAAATAGAAGAACTACTATATAGAGCATGTAGTCTTAGAGGATTAAAACTGTACAAGCTATTGAGAACACCCATCGATTATGTATTAAAAGGAGCCAGAAACCCAATATCCATAATTAACTATAGGAAAGACCCTGAAAAAATAAGAGTAAAAGTTGAAGAAGCCACAAGAATAGCTAGGATAACTGGATCGAAAGAAATAATTATTCGCAACATAGACGATGTAAAGGAAATAAAGAAATATCTAGAAGAAACCCTATTTTAACGGGATAGATTATTATGAAAAATTATATTATAACAGGTAGGCCTGGCATAGGCAAATCCACGCTTTTTAACAATATAATTAATACTCTTAGAAAGTCAGGTATAATTGTTGGAGGAATAAAAAGTCCCGAAGTCAGGGACTCTAAGGGTTTTAGAATAGGTTTTAAAATAATTGATTTAATGAGCAATGAGGAAGGATGGTTAGCTAAAAGAAATTATTACTCGACAATTAAAGTAGGTAAATATGGAATAGTATTGGATGAATCCAGTCGAATCATAAGAGAAGCACTTAGAAAAGCATTGGAAAAAGCAGACGTTATTGGAATAGATGAAATAGGACCAATGGAGCTTAAAATACATGTTTTCAGAACTATGCTTGAACAAGTTCTCAACTCTGATAAGCCAAAAATATTAGTTATACATTATAGACTACGTGACCCTTCAATTCTTGACAAGATCTATAGGGTAGAAAATGAAAAATATGTTTTAACAGAACATAACAGGGATTTATTAAATAAAGTGCTTCCTCAGAAAATTGTCATGGAAATCAAACAAATTATTAAAAAATAAATAATTCTGTGCGGTGTAAATATTGAGCTTAGATATCTTTTCTTGGGAAGAAATAATATTTGAAGGAGCCGTAAAAATAGTTATTCCAAATAGAGAACTGTTTAAAAGGCCTGATGGCACATATGAGCCTGCTTGGTCACCTGTTTTCTATAATCCAATAATGCGTGTTAATAGAGACATAGCTTCTCTTGTAACTTTCTCCTATTTTAAAGGAAAAGAATATTATTTTGTAGAACCTCTCGGTGGAACCGGTGTAAGAGGATTAAGATTAGCTTTAGAAACTAATGGTACAGGTATAATCAATGATGTAGATCCTATATCCTACTACTATATTAGGCGAAATATAATCTTGAATAAAGTTATGGATAAAGTCTTTCCTTGTTTACATGAAGCTAATGCCTTACTTAACAGTTTAACTTTTTCAGGGTTATCCATAGATTATATAGATATAGATCCTTACGGATCTCCCATACCATTTATTGATTCCGCAGTTAAACCTTTGGGAAAGAAATCTCTTTTAGGCATTACCGCTACTGATACAGGTCCGCTTAATTGTAGTCATAAAAACAAAGCTTTAAGAAGATATGGTATTAGATGCATAAAAACAGATTTCTCACGTGAATTAGGGCTTAGAATATTATTATATAATATAGTATTTAGAGCGGCAAGCCTCGATGTAGCATTATATCCGTTGATAAGCTATAGTCATAAACACTATTATAGAGCGATTTTTCAAGCAGAGAGAACAGGTAGAAAATCATATGAAATAATAGATAAGTGTAGAGGCTATCTATGGTATTGTAGATCAACGTTAGAGAGAGGCTTCACAAAAGAACCTATTGACAATATAATATGCTCTAACAATGAGAAACCAGAAATTATCGGTCCTTTATGGATATGTGAATTAGGCAACAAAATATTTCTTCAAAAAATGATCTCTAATATAAATAACATGTCATTTCTAAGTAAAGAAACTATAGAGTTATTAAACAAAATAGAACCAGACATTACAATAAATAAACCATATATACGATATGATAAACTATTCGGCTTGCATAAGAAAAATCAGCCTCCAATTAATGATTTTATAGAAAAGATCCGTGAATTAGGATACCTAGCTTATAGAACACATTTCGATCCAAGAGGGATAAGGACGAATGCAGATATAAGAGACCTACACAGACTTATTTCTTCCTAGCCCTACGTTTAGCTATCTCCTTCTCTAACCATTCAGTTAACCAGTCACATATTACTGGATCATAGTATCCTCCTTCATAACACTTATCTATGTAAGGACATGAAAGACATGGTATATCTAGAAACTTTCTAATATCGAGAAGCGGTTTCTCAATAATCTTCTCCTTTTTCTCTTCAAATTCCTCAATAGGTTTAGGTATAGCTATAATTCGGAAAGTCTTTCTACCATTATGAACTATTGGTATTCTCTCAACAAATCCTAGTTCTTCGAGCTTTTTCAATGAACGAGAAGCGTCTCTACTAGTTATACCTAGTTCTTTCCATAAAACATTTTGTGGTATGCCTTTTTTACCAAACTTTAATGCATACTTGTATATCTTCTTATCTAGCTCGCTTAGTCTTCGCGGCATATTGATTTATCCTCCTTGATCAGCTCTTACCAGCGATGATAGTTCGATCTGGATATAGCATTATTTTTTACCATTAATGATTTAAGCAGTATACATTATATTTTTTGTCTTTACATTGTTTAGTAGAAATGGGAAGTATATGGGAAAAAATCTATATACTTATAGTTATATCAAAGGATCTAACTATATCACTATATCTATTCCTAATAGTAACATCTGTTACATTTACTGTTTTGGCAACATCTATTTGTGTTCTTTTTTCGTTAAGGAGAATTGATGCAATATATACTGCAGCAGTCGCTAGCCCGACCGAGCTTTTTCCATTGTTTAATCCAGCTTTTTTGGATAATTGTATAATGTAA
The DNA here is from genome assembly GCF_000015945.1 of Staphylothermus marinus F1. NCBI lineage: Archaea > Thermoproteati > Thermoproteota > Thermoprotei > Desulfurococcales > Desulfurococcaceae > Staphylothermus > Staphylothermus marinus. Next base: position 1,215,186 of record NC_009033.1, on the reverse strand, counting down.
TTAGCAAGATACTGGACTCGTTCCGATAATGATAATCTATTAACTATATAGGGGACATAGTTTTCTGGTTCATCTTTCTTTATCATTTTGTTAATGTCTTTAACATTATCATGTATCTTTTTTTCAGCACGCCATAAATCTTTTAGAGTGATCCCTAGCTCTTTAGCAAACATCTTAGCTGATTTAGGTATTCCATGAACTTTATAAGCTATATAAAGAGAGGCTATTGCTAATAGCTTCAATGTCTTATCTTTATAGTTTTTACCCTCAACAGATTTCTGTAGGATCAAGCCTGCAGTTTCTGAAACATATTTAGGTGGATTAAGTATTCTAATATAATTGTTTAGGTGACGGAGAGCTTTTTCAACTATCTTATTCCTTTTCTCTACTCTGATTTTCTTCTGGAGCCTGCTCATATTTAACCATTTACCTGCGTATCTAGCTTTGAATTCTGTACTACCTATTCCAGAGTCATGAACTCTAAAAGTATATGAACCACTTGTTCTAGCATTTTCAAAATTATCAATGTATCTATGCTCGAAACCATGATCTATTAGATGATCTTCTATTACAGCACCGCATCGTGTACAAACATATTCATTTGTTTCATAATCAAAAATAACCGAGTGGCTTCCACAATATGGGCAAACTAGTTGATTATGTTCATACTTCAATATTAAACCCCTCTACGAGCTCCTCTACCCCTCCCCCTCCTACTAGATTTTCCGCCCCGTTTTTTCTTACCCTTACCCCTTGTTTGTCTAGAAGATCTCTTCCTTTCTTTAACATAATAGTACGTAATACCTAAATCTATGAAATCGAGTATTTCCTTACTTTCGGGTTTTACAACAACATGTGGTTGATCAACTCTTCCAATAACATCAACAATACGTCCTATTCTTCTAAGAGAGCTATCATAAACTAGTGCACCAACTAATCTACGTGGGTCTTTCACATAGCTTTTCACTATTAACAAATTATCCTTTGTCTTAGTAACTATTTCTCCAAGCTTTTTCATAATTTCACCATTTAAAAGTATGGGGGAGGGGTATTACCATTTTTATCTACTTTCTTTAAAAGTATAGTTAAACTTAAGGGCTCATGGTATAAGCTGGTATAGTTTTAATAGTATTATTGTAAAATTTCATTGATTATTTAAATAAAATGGTATTACTATAATTATTACTTTCTTAGATCTTTGATCTTTTGTGCAATAAGTTTTAGAGTATTCAGTTTAGAACCAACCTTATCAACAACTATACGTCCCTTTATCCACCAATGTTTTGGATACGCTGATTCTTCGTATTTAGGGTTTAAGCCGAGTTCCTCTGCTGCTTCAATTATTTCCTCTATTCTAGGTTTAGGTATTGCTATATTTCTAGGAATTCTACGCCCTCGACTACGAGGTATGCTTGAATCTATGTATTGAGGATATATCACTATTTTTTTCCCTTTATAATCTCGGCTCAAAAGATCACCAGTCTTATTAATAATCGCCTATAGGCCAGGGTTTTTCTCAATATTACCATAAATTATCATTATTTCTCTAATAGTATACCATTTAATACTCCATCTTGTCCCGGTCTAGACGTTATCTTTACTAGTCCTAACTCTGTCCTTACAATTGTTCCTTTAGTAATATAGTTTCCTCTAGCATATTGTGGATTAGATGGAGTTTCTACAACTTCTAATATTCTTGTTTTCGTTACTTTTCCTTCATTCGGAACAGCAACATTTACATATACAGCTCTCTTTAATCTGATCTTAAGATTTCCTCCACGAACCCTTATTATTTTTTGTGCTTCCTTAACTGAGAATCTCGTCATGGTAGGCGGTCTTCCAAGTTCATGTTTTCTTTTCTTTCTATGCCTTGTTTTCTTTCCGCCGGTAGGTTTTCTTAAATCATTACCTTGATACCAAGCCACAACTTGTCACCACATATGGGCTTCTCTATTAGCTATGGATATTTATGGATTAATATTTGCTTTTTTTAAAGTTTCCCATAAGTACTCAATTGGTTTTAGCCCATAATTAAGGTCTTTGTTGATCCAGGGAAGTATTGCATTCAATACTGCTTCAAATGATAAGTCCCCTCTAGTTATGAATCCGTTGGAAAGATACCCTATTGCACCTATTGTTTCACTTATTTCCTTAACACCTGTAATCCTTCGCATTACGTTTTTTAACTCCATACGTTTTAGAATTTGATCCGAGATGTTCTCGGGTAAGGAAAAGAATCCACTAGTTCCAAGACTATAGTGCTTACCATCAACTACGACAGCTACTTGGCCCGATAACATGTAATCTCCAAGTCTTATTACTCCTGCTTCAATACCTACTCCGTATCCATCATTAATATACTGATAAGCTCTCCAAGCCCTAATCATGGCTCCTAGTAAGATTTCATTAAAACCTATAGGTTGAGGAAAAGGTGTGTTAACATCTATCGAGACTATATTGTCATAATCTATTCCTAGAAGAGCTAGAGCCTTACGTGCTCCGTTTATTTTTGCTTTATTCCTAGATCCAATCACTGCTTTCATCATAATAAACACCCATCTTTACAACATTTATAAATCTATTAAGATATGTAAGTATTGAAAAAGATAAAATTACATTAGCAAAGTGGTTCTTATGGATAGAATGAGAATAAATAAAGGCTTATTTAGTGTTAGCAAATTTTTAATGAGACCTATTTACAAAATATATGAGAAAATGCTTTGGCTCCAAATAAAAAACGGACCTTTCCCTGTCCATATAGGCATAATACCTGATGGAAATAGGAGATGGGCTAAAAGATCAGGTTTTGATCCTAAACAAGGACATGAATATGGATATCAGAGAATAAAAGAAGTTTTAAAATGGATATGGGAATTAAACATACGATACGTGACAGTTTATGCTATGTCAAGTGAGAACTGCCTATATAGACCATTAGATGAAAGAGAACACTTGTTTAACATAGTTAAGAAAGGACTACAAGAACTAATGAATATGCCTGATATACACGAGAAAAAAATTCAGGTCAAGGTTTTCGGTAGACTCGAACTAGTTCCTAAGGATATAGTTGAACTTGCCAAGAAAATAGAGGAACAAACTAAGGATTATAGAGAATATAGATTAAATATTGCACTATGTTATGGTGGGAGACAAGAAATCCTTGATGCTGTGAGAAAAATAGTAAAAGATGCACAATCCGGAAAAATAAACCCTGAAAGTATCAATGAGGAAACCTTTTCGAGATATTTATATACGAACGGGTGCCCCGATCCCGACCTCATAATTAGGACAAGCGGAGAAGTCAGAATAAGCAACTTCCTATTATGGCAATCTGCTTATAGTGAATTATATTTCTGTGAGGCATACTGGCCGGAATTTAGAAAAATTGATTTTTGGAGAGCTATTAGAAGCTATCAGCGTAGAGAAAGAAGGTACGGCCGCTAATATTGTTGTTCTAATTCATGTTTTGATAACAGATCAAATATTATGAAGAAAATAGCTACACCAATAGATACTAGAACTATTAAAATCAATTGCATTTTAAGAAAACTATTATTCAATAACATAATAACCTGTGACATCGACATATTTTTTCCAAGAGATCTCAGTTGGTTGAGAAAACTGTTTAAAAATACAATGAATAATATAATGGGTATTAGCAACGCAGATTCTTTCCACATGGTTTGTGCTTCTTTTTCGGTTAATTTATGAAATATTCTTCCACCAAATAATAAGAGAACACCTATCATTAATGGAAGTAGTATAGCGTCGAGAACAACAACTAGTGCATCTATTACAAATCCTGTTGTCATTACTATAATGATGGGAACAATGAATACATATAAGAAAAAGCCTGCGGAGATCATATATAGTAATCCTATAATTGGTGATTTTCTCCAGGAACTTATTATAGAATCTATTATTCCGAAGCCTCTGATAAAGAAATATGATCCGGTGAGGAGAAGTATAGCGTCAAGTATATATTTTGATAATCCAATAATTGATAATACAACAATTGAGATCATCAATAATCCTGGAATACCCAAAAATATTCTTGCATAAGGTTGTTCGCTTAGGGCTTTTTTAATGTATCGTCCTATTAAAATATATGTTTCTTCAATTCCTCTAGATTGTTCAACAATAACTCTTTCAACACCTATTATTGGAGCAATAGTTGATATTATCGGAAGAATTTTTTCATCACTTGCTCCATCACTAACAAAGTATATATGGGTAAAACCTATTTGTTTTTTAAGTGCAGATAGCTGGTTACTAATCAACATAAATGCTTTAACAGTATCACGTTTATCGCCTGAAACAACAGCTATTTCAGCGTCATAACCTTCTCTTACTAGTTTTCTATATATTGATAAACCAGAAAAAATCGCGTTAACGTCGGAGTCTTGAGGCTTTATGGTAGCAAAACGAATTACACTATCTAATACTTTCTCGTATCCGACTATTGGAGATGATAAACCAGCGTCTCCTATATCATTATCTATATCAATGACGAGTACTAGTATTTTCTTATTCTTCGAAGAACTCATCTGTATCACTATATAATACCTTAAGCTCCTCCAGCGTTAATCTTTTCTCTCCTTTCTTAAGTTTTTCCATAACTTTTTTACGCTTTTCCATCAATAACGCTTTGATCTTTCTATGCTCGATTTCCTTTACTGTTTTTTGATATTCTTCTCTTAGATTGTTTAATTTCTCTATTAGTTCATTTATTTGTTTAGATAAACTATTTACTCTTTCCTGTCTCTTGGCGATCTCCTCATTAATATCTTCTACTTGTTTATTAAGCTCTTCTATTTGTTGCCTTAAAGAACGTATTTTCTCATCTAAAGTACTTATATTTTCACTGATATTATTGATTTTATCTTTGAGCTCGTTTATTTGAAGTTTTAAACTAGTTATCATTGCACGAATTTCTAAATATTCGTTTTTTTCTTTTTTAATTTGAAGAGCTTTATCCAGTAGTTCTTCGAGTCTCTGAATCTTTTTAATTATTTGATTTTCCTCTTCTACGCTTAGAATCCTAGTTTGCTGAATCCACTCAAGTCTTTCTATCTCCTTTCTAATAACTGATATTGGCAGTCTTACTTCTTTGCCAAGGATCTGTAGTTGTTCTCTTTTTTCTCTTAGAAGGTTTATTAATTCCTTAAATTGTTGGATCTTTTCTCGCTTCTCGGATCTGTATTTGCGTATTTCGTCGATAAGCTTTTTCTTTTTATCATTGTATTCTCTGAGAGTAGCTCTAAGCTCTTTTAGTCTATCTATTAATTTTCTTCTATGAGTTCTTAGATCTTTTAGCTCAGAAATTAATATTATTCTTTCTTTCTTTAACTCTCTTATCTGGTTTCTGACTAAGCTGATTTCATTACTGATCATATCTAATTTTTTCTGTGGATCCTCAACTGAACTATTTATGCTAGCATCCATATTATTACCCTTCTACAGCTTAAGGTTGAATTTGTATTATTCTATTCCTAGATAATTCTAAGTTTTAAGTATTATTCTAGCATCAACGACGACTGCGTTATCCGGATATGCCATTACAGGGTTTAAATCTATAGATTCAATCTCTGGGTTTTCTTCTAATAGTTTTGATACAGATAATATTATTTTAGCTAATGATTTTTTATCCACGGGTGGCTGTCCACGATAGCCTTCCAATAGTTTTGATGCCTTTATTTCACTCATCATCTCAAAAGCATCTTCTTCGGTTAATGGTGCTATTCTAAATGATACATCTTTTAATACTTCAACAAATATTCCTCCGAGACCAAACATTACTACGGGCCCGAATATGTTGTCTCGTAACCCACCAATAATTACTTCTAATCCTTTTGGAGCCATTTTCTGGATCAGTACTCCAACGATTCTAGCTCCTGGAGCATTTTTAGATACGTTTTCGTATATCTTATTGAATGCTTTGATAAGTTCTTCTTTGGATTTAATATTGAGAATTACTCCTCCAACATCGCTTTTATGGCTAATATCTGGTGAGACTATTTTTAATACAAGAGGATATCCTATTTTTTCAGCTATTTTAATTGCTTCTTCTAGAGATCTTGCGATTGCTGTTTCGGGTGCAGGAATATTATATGCTTTTATTATTTCGAATGCTTCGTGTTCTAATAGTTTTCTTCTTTTTTCCTCATATGCTTTTTGTATTATTTCTCTAGGATTCATTCTTATCAACCCATTTTTTATTTTTGAGCAACACCTCTAATTATGGAGTACGTGTATAAGGCTTTCAATGCCCTTGCAGCTCTTTCAGGGGATTCAAATACTGGTATTCCCTTATCTTCAAGATAAGCTTTAAACTTCTCTGCTTCTTTGCTCCCAATAATTATGATTAGCATTGGTTTGTTGTATTTTCTCTTTGCCTCAACGAGGTATTCGAATAGTTTTCCTCTTATCCCAGGAATTTGGGGAAGAGCAACTACTATAACCGCGTCAACATCGTTTCTAGGCAGAAGTTTTTCGAGAACGGTAATATAGCGTTCATCGTCGGCATCACCAGTTAAATCTATTGGGTTCTCGACAATACAGTGAGGTGGTAGAATTTTTTTCAGCTCGCCTCTTAGATCTTCTGGTGTTCTCGGCAACTCGAAGCCTTCGCTTGCCAATGCATCTGTTAACATTACGCCTACGCCGCCAGCATCTGTTACAATATATACTCTTTTCCCCTTCATTAAAGGCTGAGTTAACAGTGTTTTTGATAAATCCATTATTTCATCAAAGCTTGAAGCCTCTATTAGGCCTGCCTGTTTTATAGCTGCTTTATATAGTTGGTAATTTCCTGCTAATGCTGCAGTATGGCTTGCAGCTGCCATACTTCCTCTAGCTGTTTTTCCAGCCTTATATATTACTATCGGCTTCTTCTCTACTACTTTTCTCGCTTTATCAATGAAGAGTCTTCCACGCCCGGGTTTTAATCCTTCTAGATACATTATTATGAGCTTTGTTTTTTCATCTTCTCCGAGATACTCTATTAGATCTATATCATCTACATCGATCTTGTTTCCATAACTTATTGCTCGAGAAACGCCTATGTTTCTATAAGCCATCCAATCAAGTAGTGCTGATGCGAATGCACCGCTTTGACTGATAAAGCTTATATATCCTTTCTTAGGCCTCATCATTTTCTCGTCCGGCAAGAAGAAAGTGTCTACGCCGCTCCAATTATCATATATTCCTAGACAGTTTGGCCCTATTATTCTAATACCGTATTCCATAGAGATTTTCTTAACTTCCTCCTCTAACCGTTTACCCTCTTCAGTTCCTGTTTCTCGGAAACCACCACTTATGATAATTGCTGCTTTAACACCTTTCTCGCCGGCATCTCTAAGAACCTGTGGAACTACTGGGGCTGGAACAACTATTATAACTAGATCAATAGGTTCAGGTATGTCTTTCACTGAAGGATAGCATTTTAATCCGAGAACTTCTTCGTATTTAGGATTTACTGGGTATATTTTGCCTTTAAATCTTTTCTTGAAGTTTTCAACTATTACGCGTCCAACTTTGCCTTCCTTAATTGTTGCGCCTACTATAGCTACGCTTTTAGGGTTGAAGAATTTATCGAGCAATAAGCATGCACCCTGCGAGAATGTTTTTCTCTATAAACGCATAATTTATTTATAAATAAATAAGGGATTTGGTCATAGTTTCTCTGAAGGCTCTTCAGTATAGAAATCTTCTCCGCCGGCAACAACTCTTTGTATGGCTGCATAAAGGTTGTTATATCCTAGAAGCTTAGTAGAGGATACGGGTATAATTTCTGAGGAAACAAGTTTTTCTAATATCTCTAAAATTTCTGACTCGCTCCACATTATTGAGGCTTTTTTATCATTTGCTACTTTTGTTGCCAGGATAGTTGGGTCATCATGATATGAAAGGATCTCGTAAATAATATTTTCTGGAACCATATCTATTTTGGTCAATACATTGATTTGTGGCAAACCTATTCTAACTTGGGTACTAGCGGATAAGAGTAGTGCTGAGAAATAGTTACTTGGCCTAGAAGCATATACTACATCTATGAGGAACAACGATGCAGCTTTATGTTCACCGATTAAAGTATCAATTATTATTGGGCCTGTTTCTCGGAAAGCAAAAACCTCCATTTGACCAGGTGTATCAAGTATTATATAGTTTGATTTAAGAGACCATACCTCCTCTTTTAACTCTTCTATTCTAAGAGCTAACATGTCTACAGCAGCTATTAATGCACCATTCGGGCCTAGACCCTGTGTTCTCATTAGTTCTCTTGCGCTAACATATTCTCTAGCGTCAACATCGGGTTTGTAAGGTAGAACTTCAACAGCAGGATCGAGATTAACTATAGCTGTATCCATACCGTTATTAATGAGATAGTCTTGGAGAGCTGAGGCCAAAGTAGTTTTGCCGCTACCGGCTGTTCCAAGTACAACAATATAGTATGGCAATTCTTCAACCACCTACACTATATAAGGAATAACCGGGACCTACTACCCCAGAATTTTCCTTTGAAGTTTAATTTGTATCCGCAACGTTGACATTTGAAATCCTTGCTAAGCCTCCAATCAACTATGTAGAAGCCTAACCGCTTAACTACTAGTTCGCCGCATCTAGGACAATATGTGTTCTCCAATGGGTGATTCCACACGTTACCAATATAAACATGTTTAAGGCCCTCCTCCATAGCTATCTTAGCTAGTTTCTCAAGGATTTCTACAGGTGTTGGTGGGAGATTTTGAAGTTTATAGTCTGGGTGGAATCGTAGTAGGTGAAAAGGTGTTTCATCTCCTAAATTCTCAACAATCCATCTCGCAAGTTTGCGTATATCCTCTTCTTTATCACCGTATTGGGGGACGACGAGATTTGTTATTTCAATCCACCATCCCTCCTTCTTCATTGCAAGTATAGAGTCGAATATAGGCTCTGGATCTAGTACTCCCATGAATTTCCTATAAAACTCCTTGTTCCCCCCACCCTTGAAATCAACTGTAGCAGCATCCATATATGGGCCTAACTTCTTAATCGCTTCTGGCGTCATGTATCCATTCGTAACCATGGTATTGAATAATCCTTCTTTCTTAGCTAGCTTAGCAGTGTCATACATGAACTCATAGAATACTGTTGGTTCATTATACGTGTAACTTATGCCTTGGCAACCATTCTCGATCGCTAACTTTACTACTTCTTCTGGATCATATGGTTCTCCAAATATTTTATCCATTCTCGACTGGCTCAGAACCCAGTTCTGGCAAAACCTACAATAGAAATTACATCCCGCCGTTGATATTGAGAATACGCATGCACCAGGGTTAAAATGCATTAATGGCTTCTTCTCAATGGGATCTGGATTTGCAGCTGTTAATAAGCCGTATACCAATGTATAAAGTTTTCCATTATGATTGTATCTAACACCACAAGCACCAAAAGCTCCCGGCACAATAATGCATCTCTTATGGCATAGATTACAGACTACTCTTCCATCTCCCAGTGGTCTCCAAAACATTGCCTCCCTAACACCGGGTCTCCAAGGATCAAACTGATGCCTTCTACTAACCACGACTCATCCACCATTATAATATAAATGTAAATAGCCTAGTATAGATTCTTTCATTAAAAGTTAATCTATACGTACTTTCTACGTGCTAATGTATACTTTTATCTATATATAATAAATAGTTATTTATGTGGAGAAATAATTAGGTGGGATTCGTGGGCGTAGTTATTGCAGGTAAAAACTATGAAACATTTGCTGAAAAATACGCTTCCCTGCTAGGATACGAATTAGTGGATATTCAAACCAAAATTTTCCCAGATGGCGAATACTATGTTAGAATTAAAAAACCCGAATTAATAAGTGGCAATAAAGTCGTCATAATTAATACAATGTATCCTAGACAAAATGATTCCTTACTAGAAACATTAATGCTAATAGATGCTGCCCGAAGATCGGGGGCGAAGGACATTGTTGTCATAATTCCTTATTTAGCATATGCTAGACAAGACAAAGTATTTTTGGAAGGCGAACCAGTAACAGCAAGTATTGTTGTTAAAATGATAAGGACTATTGGTGCTAATGCATTAGTTGTGGTAGATATTCATAGTGTTAAGACACTTGAAGATTTTAACGGTAAAACATTGAATATACTAGTATCAGATGAACTTGTCGAGAAAGCTTTGAGTATCCTTAATGATCCAATAGTTATCGCTCCTGATAAAGGCGCACTGCATAGAGCTAGGTATGCTGCTGAAAGACATGGCTTAGAATATGATTACTTAATAAAGAAGAGGGACAGAATAACAGGAGAGATCTCGATGATGCCTAAAGAACTTAGAATTGATGGAAGGGATATTGTAATCATTGATGATATTATAAGTACTGGGGGAACAATAGCTAATGCAACAAGAATTCTTCGTTCTCATGGAGCCCGTAAAATTGTAGTGGCAGCTACTCATGGATTATTTATTGGAAACGCATTTGAAAAGATTCGATCAGCAGGTGTCGAAAAAATATATGTAGCGAATACTCTTGGAATAACTCATAAAGAACCATTGATAGAAACAGTAGATGTGAGTGAGAAAGTAGTTACAGAAATGAGAAATAACAATATTATATGAATAGTATAGCTGGATAGAGGCAAGAAAGTTTTTGGAAGAAAAAATATATTATTTCATTCTTTCAGGAGATCACGAAGAATTATCTTTAGCAGAGCTTAAAGCATTATTGGAAATAATAAATCCTTCCGCAGAAATAATGGAATGCTATCCAATGATCTGTCTCGTAAAAAACGTTGATGAAGTCATTGCAGAAAAAATTATTCGTAGAGCTGGATATATTAAAGAAGCTGGTAAATTGTTGGGAATAGATAATCCATATAATCCAGAACTAAACTATCTAGATAGAGTTTCCGAGCTAGATGCTAAATATGTAAAAGTGAGTATTATTAAATCAACAATTGAGAAAGAAATAGCTGATAAGTATAGAATCTTATTAATTTCTAAAACCAATCTAAACAACTACCATACCAGAAGCAAGTATGTACACTTAGTTTTTTCAAGCGGGAGAGCTTTTATCGGATATCCTCTCTTCTTCCTTGAAACAAGGAATTTTTATCGTAGAAGACCTTCTACAAGACCGTTTTTCAGAAGCATAGCTTTACCGATAAGGTTATCTCGTTTATTAATAAACCTTGCAAGAGTTAAGGAAGGCGAGGTATTACTTGATCCTTTTGCCGGAACTGGGAGTATATTAATTGAGGCTTTAATGATGAAAATTAGACCAATCGGTATCGAGATTGATTGGGAGCTTGTACGGGGTGCTAGAGAGAACTTATTACATTATGGGTTTAACAATTGGGTACTAATATTAGGAGATAGCACTACTATTAAATTATCTGGTATTGATGGAATAGCAACTGATCCGCCATATGGTAGAGCTGCGAGTACGCATGGATTAGGAGCTGAATATATATATTTAAAATTCATAGAAAACTCTGCTGAATCATTGAAAAATAAAAGGTACCTAGTGTTTATGGCTCCATATAATTTATCTAAATATATTGATGAGATACTATGTTCTAACGGTTTCATTATAAGAGGAAAACACTATATGTTCGTACATGGAGGTCTTACCCGGGTAATTTATGAGGCGTTATTAATATGAATACTAAAATTTACATGTTAGGCACAGGAGCGGCCATGCCTATATCTAGGGGGCTACCATGTATTGCTTTAAGAATAGATTCCAATATATATTTACTAGATGTTGGAGAAGGTTGCCAACAAAGATTGTTTAAAGCTGGGCTTGGATTAGTAAAAATCAATGCTGTAATGATTACTCATCTCCATGGAGACCATTATCTCGGATTATTCGGGATGTTTCAATCAATGCATTTATCTAATAGAAAAAACGAACTATATTTGATCGCTCCTGCTAAACTAAAGGATCTCTTAAAAGAATTCATAGAACTAGGCTTGGCTAAAATTGAGTATCCACTTTATTTTGTTGAAGCAAGAGAGGGAGAATTATATAGGGATAGTAAAATCAGTGTTGAGGCCTTCAAAGTTGTTCACGGAATTGAAGCATACGGGTATATATTAATGCTTAAGAATGGTAAGAGAATTGTATATACCGGCGATACAAAACCTTTTGAGGAACTAGAATCTATTGCAAAGAATGCTGATATATTGATTCATGAAGCTACTTTTACAAGTGATTTAAGGAAGGAAGCATGGGAGCAGGGTCATTCAACAGCGGCTGATGCAGCTATTACTGCGTACAAAGCGGGTGTGAAGGAGCTTGTATTAACTCATATTAGTTCTAGATACAAGGATGTTGAACCATTATTTGTGGATGCATATAGATATTTTAGAAACGTGGTTGTTGCTGAAGACTATATGGTTATATATTTATAACTCATCGGGTAGAGGTCTGTTTCTTCTATCACTTGGTGTATGTTTGCCTGGAGCTAACCAATCAATAATTCTCTTTGGATCATTTGATTCTATGCTAAATCTTATCGCTCCAAGTGGTGACTCGTTATCGCCGTCTACAAATGATATCTTGCCTACATATGCTGCTTGTTTATGAAGCATGAACGTTATAATGTTTCCTCGGAGTCTTTTATATAATAGAGATCTTACGGCTGGGACAATCTGTTCGATTCTTATCAAATTATATAGTTTACCTAGCGATTCTAACCTAGTTGAGAATCCTTCTACTCTCTTATATTCGTCGTCTTCATTGATTAGAGTGATTTCTCCATTGAAGACATTTTCAATTGCTTTAATAACTTTCCTATCATCTTCTGTGGGGTTGATCCTAGCTGTCACTGTTATCTTTAGCATTTTTCTCGACCAATTTCTTTAGTATATTATATGCCCCCCTATAAGCTTCTTCAATACTTCCCTCATTAACGATCATGTAGTCAGCTAATGCTATAACATTTCCTAAACCGAACTGGAGCTCGGTTAGATCACGTTTTACAAAATCTTCCCAATTATCTGGATCTCCAGGTCTATTTCTTTTTCTTATTCGCTCAAACCTGGTTTTGGGGGATGCATGAACAGCTAATATAACTGTTTCAGCATACTTTTTGAAAACTTCCACTTCTACTAAGCTCCTAACTCCATCCACAACGATTACTCCTCTTTTTTCCTTTATTTGCTCAATAGTTTTTCTAGCAACATAGTCTTCACCATATAATTTTCTGACTCTTCTAGATGTTTCGCGCATAGTTTCAGGAGTTATTATCCCGTAAAGCCTTGATGTTTCCATCCTAATAACATCCCCCATATTATATACTGGGAGACCTAGGTCTCGAGCTGCCTTAGAAACTATGCTTTTGCCGGCACCAGGCATGCCTGCTACTAATACTATAAATAGTTTCATTATGAACACCTAGGCGTCTAAGCTAGTTGTTTTCACATAATTGATGTTAATAACTTGTTTTAACCAATACTGTTTATTAGCTTTGAATTTATTATTTTCTAATCATAGAGCTAGTAGGGAGAGGATGCGAATAATGTCCGGGGAGAATCTTAGAGTATTTGTAGCAATCGATATATTAGAACCTAATGTACTAGACCAGCTCAGCAAAATCAGAGATTTACTGCTGGAAAGCAAAGCTGATTTAAAACCAGTCGCTACTGAAAACATGCATATCACATTGAGATTCATTGGTGAGACACCATTACATTTAGTAAACAGTATATGTAATGATCTAGGAAAAATAGAGTTTGAACCGTTTAAGATAAGAATAAAAGGTGTTGGTGTCTTCCCAAATATTGCAAGACCAAGAGTTATATGGGCTGGAGTTAGTCAAGGAGTAGAGAATCTTTCTAAACTACATGATATTGTGGAAAAAATCCTTAGAAAACATGGAGTTCCTCCACAGAGAGAAAAATTCATACCCCATATTACATTAGCTAGAGTGAAAAGCGGCAGAAATATTTCAAGGCTAGTAAAGATCATAGAGAGTATAGCTGATACTGATTTCGGCGAAGTCTTGGTTGACAGAATAGTATTAAAAAGAAGTATTTTAACCCCTAGTGGGCCAATCTACAGAGACATATGTGTAGCAAAGGCTAGGGAATAATGGTTTCAAACGATAAATATGATTATATAGAAAAACTCGTTCTTGCTAGAATAAAGCCTAAAGAAGAAGAATATAGTAAGTTAAGGAAAGCATTCAATTTTATTAAAAAACATGTTGAAAATGTCTTAAAAGAAAATAATGTAAAAGCAAAAGTAACTCTTCAAGGAAGTTTTGCGCATGATACTTGGCTGTCGGGAGACAATGATCTCGATGTATTTGTATTGTTTCCACCTGATTGGAGTATAGAGGATCTAAGGGATAAAGGTTTTAATATATTATTAGAAGCAGCGAAAAGAATTGGAAAATATGAAATACGATATTCTCAACATCCATATGTTAGAGTTTATATAGGAGATATAAGAGCGGATCTTGTTCCTGGATACGAGGTTGTCAGCAATAAAGATATTAGAACAGCAGTTGACCGCACTCCATTTCATACACAATATGTTAACTCAAAACTAGACGATAAAATGAGGGATCAGGTTCGCATACTTAAAAAATTCCTAAAGAATCTCGGTATTTATGGAGCAGAAATAAAAACTAAGGGATTTTCCGGATATGTCGCTGAGCTTTTAATAATAAAATATGGTAGTTTTAGAAACCTACTTAGAGAAGCAACTAATTGGAAGCATCCAGTATATATTAACACACTGGATAACGAGGAAGAATTCAAAAAAATAAAAAGGCTTTTAAAGCAAAAATATCCCGAATCAGTTCTATACATCCCAGATCCGGTTGATCCATATAGGAATGCTGCTGCATCTGTTTCTCTGAGAAGTTTAGCTATATTCGTGGTGGCTTCAAGATGTTATCTTAGAAAACCTGATCTAGTGTTTTTCTTTGATGAACAAACTCTTAATCAAGAAATAGTAGTTGAATCCTTGGATAATAGATGTTTATTACTTGTTGAATTGCCATTAAAGGAGAAGTTACCTCCAGATATTATTTGGGGAGAGATTCAGAGAGTAGGGGATCGAGGAGCTAAGGTTCTTATTAACAATGATTTCAATGTGATATACTGGGATGTTTGGACGGATGAAAAAGAAAAATCATATATACTATATGAGCTCGATTACTGTGAAAAGAAAAATCCTAGACTATATAAAGGACCTGAATATTGGGCCAAAGATAGAGTTCTAAGGTTTATAGCTAAACACATTGAACACAACGCTATAGGCCCATGGATCAATATGCATGGACAACTAGTATCTCTCAAAAAAAGAAAATATGAGAGTGCTCAAAATCTCCTTATCGAAAGGAGCTGGGAATATATTGTCACTCCTCATTTCAAAGGGCTAACTCCGAAAATACACGTTGTAACAAGAGACTTTTTAGAAAAAATATGGGGCCAAGGAGGAATTAGTAAATGGTTAATGAAATCTATTTTAAGAAGACCGAAATGGATGGAGAAGTGCATAGAATAGCAAATGAATCAACAGATGAGTTCCTCTCCTATATTCTTTGCTTTCCGAAAACTAGTTGTTCCCTTTATGAAAAAAGACTTCTCCTTCTTAAAAAATCCGGTTTCGACTATATTGTTGAAACAGGCAAAAATATTCTTGGATACAAAATTATTGGCAAGGGATATTCATCAATAATTGTATTGGCTCATAACAAATTTTATGGATATGGAGCTTTAAAGCTCCGTAGACTCGATAGTAGGAGATCAAGTTTAGGCTATGAAGGCATGATACTTGATTATCTTGATAAAACATTATTGGTTCCACAATTATATCTATGGAGCAACGAATTCATATTTATGGAATACCTTGATCCCCAAAAATGTATTAGTATAGACAAAGTAATTACACAAAGCTTGATTAGAAAAGATAGGAAAAGAACTATGAAATTGCTTAAGAAAGTAATTCTAGCACTGTATTTCATTGATAAACTGAATATTGATCACGGAGAACTGAACAGACCTTATGATCACCTATACATCTGCAAAGGCGAACACGTTAAAATAATAGATTGGGAAAGCAGTGGTTATAGGAAACCTCATAATTTAACAATGTTTATGTCTTTTCTTCTATACAGATATAATCATAGAGAAGAACTAGTGAATCTTCTAGGACTAAATAGAAATCAAATTATCAAACTACTAAAGAAGTACAAGAAAACTCTTTCTATTAAGGATATATCACCATTAATTAAATCTCTTGAGCAGCCATAAAGTTACCTGCCCTTATATTCATATTCAACAGACTGCTGGATTTCTCATTCATAAGTTTTCTCTCTAACGCGCTTATCAACGAATAACGTCTCATTATTTTAATGGAAATATCGTTTATCGAAGGTATTGATAGATCGTGTTTGCATCTTGGACAAATACCTCCATAAACACGGATGACTTCTTCAGGTGTAGGTATACCATAGTAGTCTTGGCCAACCTCTTTAAACTCCCATAATACGTTTCCACAGTGTTTGCAAACATATTTCACCGGCATGTATTTCACCACTTATTTAAATTTGTAAAATTTATATTTAGTAATACTGGCTAGTAATACTTTCAATGAATGATTAAATAATATCTATTAATTTCTTCTATAGTAATACCATTTTATTTCAACAAGGAATACGGTAATACCCAAGATTTTATTTAAAAGTGGGAGAGTGGTGGGCGAAAGTATTCTAACTATTCGGTTATTGTTTAATAAAATATAAAATCTCTAAATAACTTTAATGAAAAAGAAGGGGGCCGTAGTCTAGCCTGGCTAGGATGCCGGCCTGGGGGGACACCCCGCTAGCCAGGCCTGGTGTCACAGAGCGCCGGTGATCCCGGGTTCAAATCCCGGCGGCCCCACTATTGGTTTTTTCTTCCGAGGAATACCCCACCAGTTTTCATTAGAAAAATCCCTTATTATTGCCAAGAGCATCCTTTTTTATTTCCTCTTTGCCACTCATATGCATTCATTTCAGTCATACAACAGAATTTTATATAACATCATATACCTAACTACCTTTACATCACATTAACATCTCAGATCATCCAATGGGTTATATTGGCGATTATACTATGGTAGATATAATTAAGGAAGAGGGTACAAAATATAAATAAATAATGGAGATTAACATGTCCGAGAAAACATATAAGATGACAGTGTCTTTTAGTGAACTGTTTAAGAAAAAACCTTTAGGATGTAGTACTGAAGTATACAAGAACCTGGGAGATAAAGTTCAAAAGAAGTTATAATTCCAAATGATAAAAGCTTAACAAAATAGCAGAACATCTTAGCATCTTATCTAATCCCGTAGGCTAAAAATAGTCATTTTGCTCTCTCAAATAGAGCTTCCAGTTTGTATTATCTCGTCTATTTTAGGTCTTGAACAAAGCTTGGTTTCCCATCATTTAGCTGTTCTTAGAAGAGCTAACATTGTTGGAACGAAAAATGTTGGTAAATATAGATTTTACTATTTAAAAACTAATAGCTTGTTGGAAAGTATTTTAAACAAGCTCCGCTGATGTTATATTGAAAAACACTACTACAGTATCTCACTGCGTCTTCCTACTTATCCATTCAGATCTATACTTCCATAGTGCTGGCGGGGTCCATATTATCCATGCAGGTACTTTCTTGATGAATTCATATGCTTCTTCCCAGCTTTCAAGATTCAGTTTATCGGCTAGTTCATCTAGGCTCATAGGTCTATGCAGGTACTCTTTTATGATCTCAAGTGTTTCCTCATTTATCTCTATTTCTTTATCTCCAACTCTTACCACGTATTTCGGTGATTTCTCCGCCATTTAGATTACACCATTTCTAAAATGTTGCTGTCTTAAAGGTTTATGAGTTTGTTTGGCTTATTAATTTTATTCGTGTGATGAGGCGTTCCAGCATTGAGCCTGTTGGCTGTGAAGAAAACTTCTTTCGCCCCACTGATCAATATACTTTTGATAAAACACCTGGTCTCGGCTCATATACTAGTCCGTCTTTTTTAAGCCGTCTTATCATTTCAATAACGAATTCTTTATCAAATCCTTTCTCTTTAGCTAGATTATATAATTCCTTATATTCTATTTCATCGTATTCCTCGAATACTTTATCAATGAATTTCATGAATTCCTTCATTTTAACCTGCTTACTTCTAGAAACACCTAGTTCTACTAGGTCGATATCTAATCTGCCGGATTTAACATCGTAACCTACTTTTCTCAAACTATAATACATTAAACGAATAGCTTCTTCAG
The DNA here is from genome assembly GCF_000015945.1 of Staphylothermus marinus F1. NCBI lineage: Archaea > Thermoproteati > Thermoproteota > Thermoprotei > Desulfurococcales > Desulfurococcaceae > Staphylothermus > Staphylothermus marinus. Next base: position 1,196,892 of record NC_009033.1, on the reverse strand, counting down.
CATCCTCAATTGTTGCTTTAGTTTTTAAAGCCATTTTTGCGTGAGCTTCTGATAATCTGATTAATGCTTCTAATTGTCTAGGTGTCATAGCTATGGCTGGTGGGCCTTCCTTACTAGCTTTTACACCTGAAAGCCTCATGTTTACATAGAAGTCTAGAAGCAATTTTTTAGCTTCTTGTGTTAGTTTTGGCCTAATATATCTTCTTGCATAACTAATGTATTTTTTGAGGAGCTGAGTATCGATTAATGGTTTTGCTTTCTCATAGTCTGTATGTATATCTAGTATATGCTTAGCTAGTAGGGTATCTTTGGTTTTCTCCGGTATATCTTCAACTATAAATATTAGGTCAAATCTTGATAGAATAGGTGGTGGGAGATCAATGTTTTTACTTACTGGTAATGAGTGATCGTATCTTCCAAGTTTCGGATTACCAGCTGCGAGAACAGATGCTCTAGCATTTAGTCTGGCAACGATGCCTGCTTTGGCAATACTAACAGTATTATGTAGTATGAGACCGTCCGAGACAAATAAGTGGTAGGGTTCAATAGTTATATCATAAACCCAGTCCGAATCCGTATTCTTAATTACTTCTACATCAGTAATCATTCTAATGACAGCGTCTTTACCTAATGCTTCTTCAAGATCCTTTAATCTTTTCCTTAACATGTCTAGTTTATCCTTAAGTCTTATGAGAAGTTCTCTACGTGATTTAAGATGTAACAGTTCTGTTTGTGTTTCATTTCTCAATCCGAGAACCTGGGATAACATAATTACTTCTTTCTCAACTTTTTTGATAATACCTGCTAATATTTCAAAGTCGTAGACATTTAGTTCCTTAGCTATCTTGGTTAATCCCATTGAGTATAATAGCTCGTACCATGTTGCTGGGTATAAATGGCAGTTCATGATTTCATATAGTAATTCATCGCTGAAAACAACTTCTTCAACTCCATGCATTAATAGAAGTCTTCTTAGAGAACATGGACCAGATGGATAAAGTCTTATCTCGTTTTTATGTTTAACAATGAAGGTTGGTATATCTATACTCATTAATTGATCACGCATTTCAACGGCTTCAGAAATGTTTTTGGCATGAATATATGGAAGTTCTTTATCTAATACGATCTTTCTCCTAATATTATTGATTATGTCATCTTCATTTACTTCTTTAATAATTTTATGACCTAGCACACCTATGGTTAGAGTGCCTTTACGAACTGTATCAGCTCTAACTGTTTTGATTTTTCCATTATTAATTATCAGCACTGGATGTTCTGGTGTAACGATTATTTCTGCTCCATTACTAAATCTTAACTTTATAAATTGATCAGGTGCTTTATGCCTACTTACTCTATCTGCTTTTACAAGCACTTGTTCTCCTGAACGCATATTGTATGAGAGAAGGAATAAGTCATCTACGAAAAGTATCTCGGTATCCTTACCCTTAATGACTTTTTCCCTATTCTTACCTATCAGCTCATCTACTAAATCTCCAATCCTAACCTTCCTACCATCTGCCAACATTATTTTGAAATCTTTATGATAACTTTGCTGTTCTAATGCTTCATGTATTGCGCTTCGATCTTCTTCTCTCATTTTATCTATCTCATCTATACATGCAACTCCTCCATCAGCTAATACCAATGCTCCAGCTTCGAGATAATATTCTCCTGTTGCTTTATCTCTGAGAACACTTGCTGTTAAACCAGCAGCTGTCGATCCTTTCCCGCTAGTATATATTCCGCGGGGGGCGATTTTTGCAGTATATTGTAGCATTTGGGATTTAGCAGTACCTGGGTCTCCTACTAATAATATATGTATGTCTCCACGTATTCTTGTTCCATCAGGTAATAATTTAGGTACTCCTCCGAAAAGCAACAATGCTATTGCTTCCTTAATGTTCCAATGACCATAAATGGCTGGTGCAATGCTTGCTATAATTTTCTCCCTGATCCATGGATCTCTTGCCAACTCCTTTATTTTGTCCTCATCCTCACGCGTTATCTCTATTTCCTCCAATACTTTCTGTTGAACATCAACATAGTTTGCTTCGAGATAGAATCCAAAAACGGATTTACCAATACCTCTCTGCACAGAGCTTGTGGGCATAACTCGTAGTATCCCTGTTACTAAGACTCTATCACCAGGTCTCGCTGAATCCACTAGATCACCGGTAAGAACAACCTCAATACTTCTTGGGATCTGGCCAGGAGGGATTTCTTCTGGTTTTTCTTGTACAACTATTTTTTGCCAATCAATAAATCTAGACTTATTCAATAATAACTGGAACTTACCTGTTTTCCCACATATAGGGCAGTATGATGGCTTCTCTATTCTCTCCCCCATCTCTCCTTCTTCAGGCCATTCAAACTCTGCTCCACATTCTGCATGTTTAAAAACAGCCTTAACCAGTCTAGCTTCAACTCTTGTCAGCCTAGTCAATATACCTTCTACAGCGACAAATTTCCCTATATACTCGCTTGTTAATTCCCTGATCCTTAACACTTTGCTTGGGTTACGGAATCTTGGATAAAACTTATCTACGGACTCAGCATATTCTGGGTTTTCTCTCCTCATTAGCTCCTTAATCGCTATACTAGCTGCTTCTATGGCTGTGTCAGGATTGTTTTCAATAATATGTGCTAGTCCTCTATCGAACAATGTTATGTCGTTGAAATCAATTAATAGGCTTCTCTGACCCATTAGAGCCATATGGCTTATTCTTTCACGGTATTTAAACATGCCTGTTCTTCGATCTCTGAAATCCCATAGAAACCTTTTAAACCTTGTTACAAGATCTGGTTCTGTTTTTTCCTTTTCCAATGTATATGTCAATTTGAATATCCTCCTCTACACACAAATATTATAGTTAAACTAATGTTTTTCTATTCTCAGACTCTTCATCCACTCGTCGAGAGAGCTCTTTAACAGGTTTAATAATGTTTTTTCTTCCTCGCTTAGTTTATCAAGAATATCCTGGGGGATTTGGGGTAATAAGAGAATATATAATATTTTCTTTAAACGTGTCTTACCAATTGTATAGATTAGATCCTCATATGTTTTAAGCTCTTGTAACAAGTTGATGTCAGCGTTTTTATTAAGCTTCTCACGTATTTCCTCTATTTCTTTTTTGATTAATAAGTAGAAGTATCTTGGAACCTTTACGAATTGTGGACGGCCAATGGTTGATTCTTCGTTGTATGCTATACTAGATAGTTTCTCAACACTTATATCATCACTCTTAATATTAACGATCCCATTTTTCAATAACTCGTAAGCAACCCATCTAGGCAAGTTATACTCGGCTCCTCTAACTAGATCAATAAATCCCTCATGTGTTAAAACCCTGAAATTACCGCCTATAACTTCTACTCGTACCTCCTCCTCCATAAAATCTCTCATAATAAACTCTATTATTTTATCAACCAAAACCGTATGAATACCTGTCAATAATTAAATCACCCCTCTAAACCAATAGTTTAACTAGGCCCCCTAAAAAGGGGCCCCCATACAACATGTTGTGGGGTACAAATATATGTTTGTCCCAGACATAGATATTTGTTAGGTGTGTCAACATATGAGTAGCTCTCGAGAAGTTATAGCTGAGTTATTATGGGCTGAAAAGTATAGGCCTAAAACATTGGATGAAATAGTTGATCAAGAAGAAATAGTATCTCGTCTCAAACAGTTTGTTAAGGAAAGAAATATGCCTCACCTACTATTCGCCGGTCCTCCAGGTACTGGTAAAACTACAGCTGCTCATTGTTTAGCCCATGACTTATTTGGAGAAAACTATAGGCAATACATGTTGGAGCTGAACGCTAGCGATGAGAGAGGGATAGATGTTATACGTAGCAAGGTAAAAGAATTCGCTAGAACAAGGGTTGCAGCTAATATTCCATTCAAAATAGTCCTGTTGGATGAAGCAGACAATATGACTGCAGACGCACAACAAGCTCTTCGTAGACTTATGGAAATGTATACTGCAACAACAAGATTCATATTAATAGCTAACTATCCAAGCAAAATAATTGAGCCAATCCAGAGTCGATGCGCAGTATTCAGGTTTGCACCGCTGAAAAAAGAAGATGTTATATCAAGGCTTAAATGGATAGCTGAACAGGAGAAAGTTGAGATAGATGAAGAAGCTCTGGAAGCAATACATGATTTATCAGAGGGAGATATGAGGAGAGCAATCAACATATTACAAGCAGCTGCAGCACTTGGTAAGGTAACAGTTGATAGCGTCTATAAAGTAGTTGGATTAGCTCATCCCAGAGAAATAAGACAAATGATACAGTTAGCATTAGCAGGCAACTTTAACGATGCACGCGAGAAGCTGAGAGAACTAATGATCAATTATGGATTAAGCGGGGTCGACGTTATTAAACAGGTTCATAGAGAAATATTCAGCACAGATATCAAGATACCAGATGAATTCAAAATAATTATAGCAGACTTAGCAGGAGAAATACAGTTTAGACTAGTTGAAGGAGCTGATGATGAAATACAGCTAAATGCTTTCCTAGCAAGGCTAGCATTCCTTGGAAAGAAACTAAAACCATAAACTAAACAAAGGTATCCGGAATGCCCCGTAGAATTCCATGGATAATAAAGTATAGGCCAAAGAAAATCGCAGATGTAGTTAATCAGGATTCCGCTAAAAAACAATTTATCCAATGGCTTGAATCATGGCTTAAAGGCAAACCATCGAAGAAAGCCGCTCTACTATATGGTCCGGCGGGTTGTGGTAAAACTAGTCTAGTCGAAGCAGCAGCTAACGAGTATGGCTTAGAAATAGTAGAGATGAATGCTAGTGATTTTAGGAGAAGACAAGATATTGAGAGAATAGCTAAAACAGCTGCTTTTATGAGAAGCCTTTTCGCCCGTGGAAAAATCATATTATTGGACGAGGTCGATGGCATAAGCGGAACAGCTGATAGAGGAGCTATAGATGCTATACTACACTTACTAGAAATAACACGTTACCCTGTAGTTATGACGGCTAATAACCCCTGGGATCAAAAACTTAAGCCTCTCAGAGACGCTTCATTAATGATTGCTTTTAAGAGACTAAGTGAGAGAGATGTAATAATAGTTCTAAAAAGAATATGTCAACTCGAAAAACTAGAATGCGAAGATGCAGCTTTAAGAGAAATAGCTCGGAGAAGCGAAGGAGATCTTAGGAGTGCAATAAATGATCTACAAGCAATAGCTGAAGGATTTGGCAGAGTAACTCTTAACTGGGTAAGGGAATTATCGGCGTATAGGACTAGAGAATATGCACCATTCGAAGCATTACAGAAAATGTTTAATGCAAGATATATATTTCAAGCTAAATCTGCAATATCTCAGGCAAACATAGATTATGAAACAATGATGATCTGGATAAACGAGCACATACCAACCTATTACGATGATCCAGAAGAGATTTGGAGAGCATATGAAGCACTTAGTAGAGCAGACGTATACATGGGTAGGATTCGGAAGAGTGGTTCATGGGATCTTTTAAGCTATGTTTTCGATATGATGGGGCCTGGAGTAGCATTTGCTAGGAAAATATATAGGTATAAGTGGAAAGCATTTCGTTCTCCAAAAAGATTACAATTATTAGCACAAACTAAGAGAAGTAGAGAAGTTAGAGAAGGCATAGCAATGACACTGGCTCCTAGACTATTAACAAGTAGAGCAACTATTAAAAGAGATGTTATACCTTTCCTGAAAATAATATTTACACATGCTCCCAAATATGCGGCTAAAATCGCATTGGGTTATGGATTAACGGAGGAAATGATTAAATGGCTTGCAGGACCTAAGAGTAGTGAGGTATTAGCTTATTATAGAAGACTTAAGAGATAATTTAAATTAGCTTTTCTTTTCTCTAAGCCTAAATAATCTTAACCTACCAAATCTTCGCTCCTCAACATATCCTTCTTCAACAAGCTCTTTTAGCTCTTTTACGAGTACTCTGTAATGTAAACCTGTTAATCGTACAAGTCTACTTATATTTAATTCATTATATTTCTTTAGTATATCTAAAATAATTTGCCTAGATTTATTGTTCATCTCTTACTAACACCAAGCCTCCTATATATTAGGTCTTCAACATGCTTCTCAAATAGATCAAGGGGTCCATAATGAATGCTTATCAGCGTTGTTCTACCCCGTAAACCCTTACCACTAGTTCTAGCATCTATAACCCCGGCTTTCTTAAGATTCATAATGTATTCATAGATCTGTGTATGTCTACGTGGTTGTTCGCCTAGAACTTCGCAGAGCACTTCATACTCCTTCTCCACCTCGCCCATTTTAACAAATGGTCTCCCAGTCCTACGGAGAAGCCTTATAATCGCCCATAGAATTATTAGTTCGTGGACGGGGCTATATAGGATGGATTCTGATATGTTTATAATTTCTCTAGAGGTCTTCATAATAGCTTTACGTACATGATCTAACTGTATTTTATCTGCTCCTTCACTCTCAGCTATATCACCAGCCAACAACAATATTTCGATCGCGTGTCTAGCGTTTCCTCCGCCACCGCGATCACTACCTTCATAATCAGCTATAAATCTTAGAATCTCATCGTCAACTATTCCTTCATAGAATGCTTGAGAGGCTCTATATTTTAAAATATCAAATAATTCACTTGAAGTATATGGTTTAAGCTTAATCATGTGTCTTAATAAGTAGCTTTCAGTAGTGCTATCTAGTAATGATAGCTTAGATGTATCAAGAGATATAAAGATAAAGTTTAGTCTTTTTATACTAGCATTTATATCATCATATGTTCTAACGATAAAGTATACTGCATCACTGCCCGCAATACTTGCAAAGTAATGGAATTCGTCTAGAGTAACTATAGCATAAGTATCACTTTCATCAAGATATCCTAGGATAGCATCATACATTTCTTTAACAGATAATCCTCTTGATGGTAAAGGTATTTCTAGTTGCCTAGCTATTTCGGTTACAACATTATAAAGTGTACGGTTACGGTGACAGTTTATATGTACATACCTGATATTGTATCCTTTAATCTTAGCGGCTCTTGTAAAGTCTCTTCCGAAAACCCTGGCTGTCACGGTTTTTCCAGTTCCTACACTGCCAACAATTAACACTCTCTGCGAGAAGCTACCTGGACTAGTAATTAAATGTTTAAATGCTGAAACCAATGCTTTAATTTCTTTTTCACGGTGGGGTAGATTATCAGGAATATATTCAGGTGTCAGGCTCTCTCTGCTCTTAAAAATAGTCGGCTTGTTTAGTTCTTCCTCAATAATCTTCCATGTACTAGGTTTATCATCGTAGATCATTGAGTACAACACCCAAACTTTCACTCTACTATTCACTTATAGTTATTTCCTTTAAAAAATGAACTATCCACCTTAGCACTTAGCTCTACCAATAAAAAGATCATTATTTATAATCTCAATGTATAGACACATGTTAGATCTAGGATCGTGGACGGAGTTTTTACTTTTCAAAAGATCCATTATATGCTTCCATAAAATCTTGCTTAAACCTCGCTTACCCCTTATTCTAAGCTTAACCTTAATTCTTTCCCGAACACCTACTATATCTAGAATTTTATCAATATTTTCAAGGCTGAATTTATCATGGATATGAACAGGTATTATATTCTTTACATATCCATACTCGGAGGATACTGCATATACGTATGCTTTGTAAGGATCAAGATTAGAATATACTAATAGTAAGCCCGGATACTTTGTTCGAACAATCTTCACATCTGGATCATGTATGAAAAGTACATTACCTATTTCTTCTTCACACCACTTCTCGCTCCCGGCTTTGCATGTTACGAGGAGAATAGGTTTCAAATCTTCAACACCTTTGAGATTTCATCGTAGTAATTAGCTTTAACTGCTAATAATATGCTATCATCAGATTTTACTACTAGATCATCCTTTGGGAAATAAGCTTCTCGTCCACGATAAAGGATCAATATTCGTGCATTCTCCGTATCTATTGGTAATTCATTTATCTTTTTACCATCATATTCAGGAGGTATTTTTGCTATCACTAACCTAATATTGCTACGTACAATTGTCGATATATTTAGTATATTAAATCCTTTAAGCATAGACAAAGCTTGAACTACAACAAGTCTTCCAGGATTTATTATATCATTTATACCCATATGAATCAATAGATCATTATATATTGGATCCTGTATTTTAACAATGATCTTTTTGACCCCAATCGATTTTGCTATCAAAGAAATAATTATGTTATCTCGATCATTCCCTGTTAAAGCCACTATTACATCAGTATCTTTTATGCCAGCCTCCTCTAGAACCGAGGGATGAGCGGCATTTCCTTTAATAACTAGGCAGTCAAGTTTCTCAGCAAGTTCTTCAGCGCGTTTCTCATCTGCTTCAATTAAAACTACATCGTGTTCTTCCTTGATCAAAGCCTCTGCTAGCTCAGCTCCAGTCTCTCCTCCACCAGCAATCACTATCTTCATTTAATCACCTTTTCTTAGTACTATAGTATAAATTAGTCAGAACAATAATAAATGGAATTATCTCGACTCTTCCCAGCCACATGTCGATGATTAATGTAATTTTTGGTATAAAAGATAGTGATGGACTAGATATACCGACACTTAGACCTGTAGTTGCGAGAGCAGATGATGCCTCGAAAAAACTATCAGCTATGCTGTAACCATATAGTGATATAATATATGTGGAAACTATTAAGACTATTAAATACATGCCTAGAAGGGTATAAGAAAACAATATTTCTGAGCTAGATACCACTTTGTTCCTTATCTTAACTGGGATAACCGCATCTTTAGGCATATAGAGTCTTTTAATATTTGCAGTAATTGATTTAAAAATAATGATAATCCTTAATTGTTTTAAGCCTCCACCAGTAGAGCCGAAGCCTGCACCTATAATCATTAAAATAGATAGAATAAATTTGGCTGGTTCACTCAACAATTTATTATCAAATGCAGAATAACCAGTAGTTGAAAGAGCTGAAATAACCTGGAACAGAATCTCTGAACTTATATTTCCGACACTAATGGATACAGCTATAAAACCTATAATTGAGATTAATATGAAACAGCTGAGCTGAGGATCTTTTAATATCTCTCGTAGTTTTCCTCTAAATAAAAAATAATATATAGCAATTGGCTGAGCACTCATGAACATTAAAAATAATGCCATATACATGGATCCATTCTTAAATGAGCTTATACGTGAAAAACCTCCAGTACTAATAGTTGTTAGAGAATTTAAAACTGCATCTAAGAGCGGGGTTCCAGAGACTAAATATAGGAATATGTAGAGAAGCGTAAAAGCAATGTATATCTTAACAATAATCTTTATGGTTGAAATACTTAATGGTTTCAACTTATACTTACCTAAATGAGCTACATATATATTGTATGCTGCAGTTCCCGGCGAGAGAAAAAATGAAAGAGTTAATAATGCTATGCCTATACCGCCTAGCCATTGATAATATGATCGTAGAAAATGCACACCAGTAGTGAGTGTATGAGGGGGAAGAGCTGATAAGCCAGTTGTTGTAATAGCGGATGCTCCTTCAAACAATGCATTAATAAAGTCTACATTATACACCATAACAGGTAATGCAAATGTAAAACTGGGTATAATAAATGCTAGAACCATAACAGTATATGCTTCAACAATATTTATTTCTCCAAGAAAACTTATTCTACGCAGAATATACGCTAACGAGACCATGATTAGTAGATCAAATATTAACAATAATATAAACCCAATACTCTCACCAACAATTATAGAGAAAATAATGGGAACTATCTGGGAAAAACCAAGTAAATAAAGCATATTACTTAAATAATAAGCAATAAGTCTCCATCGAATCAAAACATTACCACCACAAACATGATCAAAAATTTACGAAATAAAAACTTATTTAGAGAAAACACTGTAGGACAGAATAGGAGATGAAGACTATGACTCCCTCGACCCGTATTGGGTAGGGGGATGACGACGGTTTCGCGCACAGATCCATTATACTAACTAGATTTTATGGCGTGAACCAGCATTGGAGAATGGTTTGGATAAGAGAATAATTGTATCTTTCCCAACTCATCCATTTTATTTCATGTTTTACCTAATACTTTTAATCCCTCTAAGCCTAGTAGCTCCTAGCGTATTTGGTTTCTTAACAGTTTTTTTCGGACTAAATCTAAGAGCTGCTATTCTCGTAGGCTTCATGATTTTCTTATTAAGTCTTCTTTTTAGCCCTGTAAATATTGTATTAAAAGAATACATGGCTGGAGGGTATACATTGAGTTTTCAACAAAGATATGTGTTTTTCTATGGTATACCAATACCCATTATAACACCTGTAATTATTGCACGTAAAATAATTTTGGCAATCAATGTTGGAGGCGCACTAATACCTTTAACGATCAGTATTTTCTTATTGTACAGATTATTAATAATAAATATCAATTACTTCATAGCTTCACTAGTAGCAATTATAATTACAACGATTATATCCTACATGTTTTCACGAGCAATACCTGGTGCAGGCATAGCCGTTCCAGGACTTGTTCCACCCCTAACCTCAGCATTAATAACCATACTACTAGTACAGGAACCCATATATGTTATTCCTATAGCATATGTGGGAGGCGTATTAGGTAGTCTTATAGGTGCGGATATTTTGAGGCTTAAAAAGGAGCTATATAAGTTTGTAAACATTTATGGTTCGTCTTTTCTCAGCATAGGCGGAGCGGGAACATTTGATGGAATATATTTATCTGGTATTTTTGCAGTAGCTTTAGCAGTTATACTTGTTTAAACAACCATTTCTATTTGATCCTTCAAATTCTTTATGATTTTTCTAATTTCTCCCCTACTAAGTATACCGAGATCTGAAAGTCTAGATAAGCCTATTTCTATCCGCTCAAGCGCTACGATCCTGAATAGATTGTTTTCATCTAATTGAGCCCTAATGCGTGGTTGTTCAAGAATGTTGATTATCCAGGCTAAGTGTTTGTTTATTGACTCTACACTGTAAATTCTAATTCTCGACGCTATTCTTCCTGTATGTTCAAACATTAAAGGTGTTATTGTCATGTATCTTGTCTCGCTGTTTTTACCGTACATTATAACTGCTAATGGGACCAAGTATTTTCCTTCTCCGCTAGTTGGTAGTAGAACGGATATACCTAAGATTTTTTTCTCAATTTCCATAATTTTATCTCTATACTTCATCAGATTCTTCCTAATAGAATCGTATCTTGTATTAGCTTCTTTTTCCAGAGCTTCGAGCTCTAGACGCAACTTCTCTCTCTCATTATACAGTCTTTTTATTTTCTCGTTTTCACTCTCAATCATTTCCTTGTATCGTTTTTGAACAGATTCAATTTCATCCTCCATTCTTTTATTAGCTTCTCTCAACTCTTCTTCAAGATCCTTTAATGTTTTCTTGAGATCATTCAATTTCTTCTTTAAATCACTTGTATCTTTACCATATTGTTTTGCTTTTTCTATTTCTTCCTCGATCGTTTTAATTTCACTCTTGATCTCATCGATCCTTTTCTCTATAGTTTCAATTGTTGGTTTATGTCTCTCTTTTATAACATTTATTTCTTCCTCAAGCTTCTTTCGTAATAAATTAATGTTTTTCTGCACCTCTAATTTGGTTTCTTCGATCTTTACATCTATTTCCTTCATTTTCTCAGAAAATACTAGCTCGATATTTTCTTTCCATTTATCAACGTAGCCGTCGAGTCTTTTTATGAAATCATTTATATAGGTTAGTATAGAATGGGTTTCTTCAAGAATTTTTTGAACTTTCTCTATTATCTCATCTATATTGATTTTTTCATATTCTATTTTTCCACCTGGTATTTCATAGTTAACAGTGTTTTCAATAAATATTCTTAGATCTTTTATCATTATTGCATCGTTAACAATTGATTCGATCACATATTTTCTTTTATCAATATATTCCTTACCCGAAACAATGCTTTCCACTATTTTTTCAAGCTTAACCATTTGATCCAGAAATTCCTTGCCTGTGAGATCTTTTAACGACTCTAACTCTTTATTTATAACTTCTTTATTAATTGAATCATATTCAAATTCTATACTAGATTTCTTAACTGGATCGATTATTAAGGCCATTCTCTCCCTGTAACTCTTAACTATGAATGGATAATATAGTAAAGATACAAGCCTTATATGTTCACCCTTTCTTTTAAAGAATCCTGGTTTTTTCCTATTTGTTTCAGCTTGAAACATTATATACCCTATAACTTCTTCCTCGCTAAGCGTCCTTAGCCCCGTTTGAGACTTTACTAAAATGAGAGGTGTATACTTTTCAATTGAATCATTATTTCTAATACTCAAAAATACCACCTACTATATTAATATGGAGCACTATGAATTAATAATCTAACTCTTTTACATTCACATGTTTATTAAATATTTATTAGAATCATACTCGTATCTCTATATGTTTATGATATTAGATATTAGAGTGGATCTTGCCGAGTAAATGATTGCATATAGAAGATTTAAAGAAAAAACAAGACGGAAAAGACATTATATATTGAGAGATAAACTATTTATCTGTTTATAATAATTGATGTTTAAGAAAAGACAACATGTTAAGGGTGCTTAGTTATGGCGAGAGGTAAAAGAGAAAAAACATCTGAAGTAAAAGAAGGAAGTGAAACACCTAAGATATCTATTGCTTCACAAATAGATTTAACACCAGAGCTTATGAAGAGATTTGAACGAGAACTAAAACGTGGTTCATTCAATGTACTAACTCCATATACTCTAGCACAAGCATATAGCATAAGAATAAGCGTTGCAAAAAAGCTACTACGTGAAGCTGCTAAAAGAGGACTAATAATACTTTATAGTGGTGGTAGAACACCAATATACATTAAAGCCCCCGCTCAATAGGGAGCTGAGCCTATATATCATTTAAAAACTTTCCTAGTTATTTTCTTAGTTAATAAAATAGTTTATCTTTTAATAATGATTATTAATTATTTCATAAACTACATGATATAAACAGTGCTAATAATAAGATTCAATGATCAAACTTGATCCTACAATAGTATTTCGAATATTTAACCTTGTGGTAAATATATATAAAGAAAAACTATAAACCCATGCTCAATAAAAGTAATATTGTATATATGCGGCGGTCGTCTAGCCTGGACTAGGACGCCGGCCCCCCAAGCCGGAGATCCCGGGTTCAAATCCCGGCCGCCGCACCATACTTATCCTTTTATCAAAACTCTTTTATTATAATGAACAAGTTTAAACCGTTCATTATTCTATTTATATGAAAAAAGACTAGATTTGTTCTAGGTGGTAAGGATATGGTTTTTGGAGTAATTGGTCGAGAAGGTGTTAGTTCTCAAATATACACTGCTACTCTCGCTGGCTTACGGGTTCTAGAGAATGGAGGAAACGCGTTTGATGCTGCTATTGCTGTAAGTAGTGTATTATCCATAGTACTACCTTATACTGGTGGTATTGGAGGTGATGGTTTTCTACTTGCAAAAACAGGAAATAATGAAATCATAGCCTATAATGGATCAGGTCGTTCATCCAGTATATTTCCTATAGATAAATTTATTTTAGAAAAACCAGAAAGAGGACCTCTAACCATTACTGTGCCAGGACTAGTTGATTTATGGGATTGGGTTTGGGAAAATTATGGTTCGAAAGATCCTGTTGAAATACTTAAATACGCTATAAGTCTTGCTGAAAACGGCTTCTATGTATCAGAACAATTAGACAAAGCAATACGTTCATCATATAATTACCTACAACAATATAACACATGGAAATCCACATATGGAGCCTATAGCCTCGGAGATATTGTTAGACTTCCAAGATATGCTAGGGTATTGAAAATAATATCAAGGAGGGGATTTAGAGAATTCTACGAAGGGAAACTAGCTGAGGAAATTATAGAAAAACTTCGAAATCAAGGCGTTCCAATAACATATGAGGATTTCTCTACTCATAGAGGCGAGCCGGTTAATCCGCTAAAGACAAACTATAAAGACTATACATTATTCGAACTCCCACCCAATACTCAGGGCATAACTACACTTGAACTTTTAAAGTTAATTGAATATTTAGGAATTAATACAAAACCATATGATAATATAGAGAGAATAATGGAATTCTTTAAATTAGCTATAATAGCCTATGATGATAGAGATAAATATGTTGCTGATCCTTCTCATTACGTATTTAACCCATACAAGCTATTGTCTAGGGATTACCTCGTAAATAGGATAAAAGAATTTACATCTGGCAGGAACAATAAACTAACATCCATGGATACAACTTTCTTTGTCACAAGTGATCGATACGGAAACATTGTAGGTTTTATTCAGAGTATCTTTTATCCTTTCGGCTCAGGAATAGTAGTTGAAAATATACCTTTCCAGAATCGAGCCATAGGATTCACTCCTGAAAAGAATCATCCTAACGGCCCTGCTCCAAGAAAAAGACCAAAACATACATTATCAATACTACTAGCTGAAAACGATAAAGAAACATATATAATAGGTTGTGCAGGAGGGGATCTTAGACCACAAATACACAGCATAGTGTTTACAAATATCGTAGACTATAATATGAGTTTAGCAAAAGCAATACATGCACCTAGATACATAGTTACGAAGTATCATGGGAGAAGAATCCAAAGAGCAATCATAGAGAAAAGCCTAGGCATAAGCCCTGTTAATGAGAACATCGAGATCATCGATGCATTATCAAGTAGTGTTGGCAACGTGCAAGCCATTAAAGCTTACAAAGAAGGCTACTATAACTTAGCAGCCGATCTTAGAGGAGGCGGCGTTGCATTAGCTCATAACTAATTTTTTATAAATCCTAAAATATTGTTGAATAAAGCATTCTAATTCCAGCATAAAATAAAATTAATCCTATAAAAAGCCTCAAATGCTGAGAATGCGTTTTAGTAGCTATTCTAGGCCCAATATTTGCACCAATTACCGCTCCCAAAACAAATGGTAAGCCAATAAAATAGTTTATATCGTTATTTAACGCGTGACGTATAGCTGCAGCTACAGATGAAGGAAATATTACAAACGTAGACAGTGCAACAGCAAAATGAACAGGAATCTTCATGACCGATAGAAAAAGAGGCATATTAACAACTCCCCCACCAGTACCGGTTAAACCAGCTACGAACCCAGATAATAAACCAATTAATACAGCAACAGAAGGCTTATCTACTATATAATTTTCACCAACATGTTGTTGTGCAGTACTAGTTTTTATCTTTCCAAATTTTTTCTTTAGAAACCCGTAGATTAACCGTATAGAGTAGAACAAAATAAATACGGATATAATTAACCTAAGAATTCTATTATCTATTATGCTAACAAGATATGCACCCAAGTATGAGGCGGGAATCATACCTATCAATATCATTATTCCTTGTTTAACCATGACTTTTCGGAGTCTAAGATAATTTATTGTACCAAATAATGATATGAAGACGATAACGAATTTACTTGTACCAACCGCTTCATTTATAGGCAAACCTATAAAATAGAAATAAGGGATCATGAATGCGCCTCCACCGATACCAGCCATTGTTGAAAGAATGGCGATCACCAATCCACTAATAATGTTAGCAATCAACATCAAAACTTCTAAACCCATTATTTATCCCTACATAAGCAATATTTCCAAACATATGATGTCATAATTATAATTAACTAACACAGATAAACAAGTATAATAAATTTTAAATTTTATTACAAATGAATTGATCCTGCAAACAACTTATAGCTAATAATGTAACAACATAGTACATTATAGGTCTTGGTAGCTTTAGAACTAGTGAACTAAACTACCATAAGCTACTTATATAGAATTTACAATTTACACTGTACATTTAATAAACATAATAAATAACAACTATAATTGGGGATGAATAATGTCTAGATTTCCCATAGATTATAGTGATAGAAAACCGATTGGAAAAACTGGTGAAACAGTCACAGCTATAGGGCTTGGAACATGGGCTATTAGAGATTATTCAAAAGCTTATAATGCTTTTGTATACGCTATAGAAAATGGTATTGATAATATTGATACTGCTGAAATGTATGATGGTGGAAAAGCTGAAGAATTCGTTGGCAGGGTTGTTAGAGCGGTTGGAAAAGATAAAGTATTTGTGACCACTAAAATGCTTCCACATCATCTCGTATCATCTGATGAAGTATTAAAAGCCGCTAAAGCAAGTCTTAAGAGGCTTGGTCTTAGCGAAGTCGATTTATTCTTAATCCACTGGCCCAATGAGAGTCTAACCATAGAAGAACAAGTAAGGAATTTTGAGATCGTTTATGAGGAGGGACTAGCTAGATATATAGGTGTGAGCAACTTCAATGTATATGAGCTTGAAAAAGCTATTCATGCTACTCGAAAAGCAGAGATAGTAGTTGACCAAGTCCATTATAGTGTTTTAACAAAGGATATTGAGAAGGATCTGCTCCCATATGTTATTAAAAACAGTATAACGATTCAAGCATATACACCATTAGAAAGAACCCGTGTATCTCATCATCCAACCATAATAGAGATAGCAAAGAAAATAAATAGAACACCTGTACAGGTAGCACTAAACTATCTAATCTCTAGACCCAACGTCGTTGCCATACCAAAAACTGAGAATATAGAACACATAAAGGAAATAATCGGAGCTATGGGATGGAGACTCAGAGAAGAAGAAATTAACATACTAGAAAATATTTAACCTCACTTTCACAAGTATAACTATTATCCCGTTTTTACCCTCTTACAGGCACATGTATGTCCGAATAAAGTTCTATAATGTAGCATTATTTGTGATAAAACGTTGTACTTTATAACTACTATATAACAACTTAACAATATTCTACGATACGTAAATGAGTTAGTGTTATTAGTATCTTAATATAACCCATATCTTAGACAGGTCTATTTGAGAGGACTAGGACGAATGTTTAAAATAAATAGAACAAGCATCTTAGCCACTATAATAGTAGCTATAATACTTGGTTTTATATTTTACAGCATGCTTATCAAAACAAGTATTTCCAGCTCAAATTATAGCCTAGATCGTGCTTATCAAGAATCAATATCTTACTTGAATAAGACAAGTTCCCATATTCAATATAAGAATCCTAGCTATGATGTAGATCCTGCTGATCTATTAAAGCTTCATAAATACATTAAAGAAGAGAAAACAAGAGTACTGAATACTCCGGGAACACCGTATAGAGAATTAGTAACTGTAATTACATATGAAAATATAACAATTGTTTCTAGGAAACTATTTAATGTTACAATGGATCTACCTATTATATGGGCCGGTATGGAGAAAAGCCTTGATGAACTCAGCAACTTAAACATAAAGAAATCCCTAAACATATATTACGATATGAAACTACGTCTCTACAATATTGTGCATGAACTTAACGAATCACTGAAAATTTTAAAATATGTAAGAGAAAAAGGCATATTGCTCGACGATCACAATACTACAATAAATTACTCGATCATGGTTATCAATGATACTCTCAATACTATCCTAGAATACATAAAATTAATGGAAATCCTATCATCTAATATAGAAAACATTGAAAACAACAATACAAATCTAACCTTATTAAAACTTGCAGAATCCATTACGAAACAAGTTGATATGGAGAAGTTAAAGCCATTCGCTAGGCAAATATCAATGTTCCTAACAAAGCTTTCAATGGGAGAAATTGTTAAGAAACAGAAAACCAATATGACAAATACCGAGAATCCTGGAGGAATAAGTGGAGGATACTCTGGGAGTATGGAAGATGATTAAACTATTGCATCCAGAAATGACCAATGTTATGTTAATTATTATACCAATACTGACACTCTTATACATATATGTTTATTCTAGGAGAAGAACCCTTCTAAAACTATTAAATCAGAGAGATAACATATTATGGCATATAATTCAAGCCTCCAAAATAGCATCAATAATATTATTACTCCTAGCATCAACGCTTCCAGTTACTGTTCAAACAATACAGTTTACAGTACATGGAAACCCTGAAGAAACAGAGATCAAGAGAGTAATGTATAATATAACAGCATTACACGTTTTATTAATAGATGAATCAAAAAGCATGCAGTATACTGATGGAACCAACATTACAAGATTTGTTAGAGCTTTGAATTTTACCTATAGGTATATGAATTATTTATCACCTAAAGATAAATTATTGATCATTGGATTCTCAGAATATCCTAGAAAAATTTGTCTAGGAAACATAACGTTTTGTCACCCCAAATTATTGGAGCTTTCCCCCGACAAAAGATATTCTGATCTAAGCGCGGCACTAGCTTATGCATACTCATATGTTACCGCATCACAGTATCCAGCTATAATAGTTATAGTTAGTGATGGAGCATATAATGAGGGCGGAGACCCATATGATGAAATAGTTTCAATAAACAAGTCTGGATATCCAGTATTATTTGTTAGAATAGGATTAGATAAACGAGCCGACCAATTAGTCGAAGAGCTTACGGCTTCTAATATATATGTTATAAACATTAATCAGTTCACTGAGAAATTACTGAATAAGTTGACGGAAGATGCTGCTAGACAGATGAGGTTGGAAGCATTTATATCTAAGAAACTATTAGAAGTGAAGGTTTCGAAAGAAGTAGTCTATCCATATCCAACAATTTACTTGTTAGTTGCGAGCTTAGTTTTATTTCTAGCATCACGTATTGAGGGGTACTAGACATTGATGCTTGAATACCCTATAATAATTTATATCATACCGTTAATCCTGTTCGCTATGTATGTATTATTAAGATGGGGAAGAAGAAGGGTTCTAGGCAAAATTTATTCTTTTAATCATCCGTTAACACAGTATATTTCGTCCTATATTAGAAAACAACATAGTATCAAATGGTATTTGAACATAGCATTAGCCACCACAGTAATTGTATTAATAATGTTTTCGCTAACACTACCATACACTATAATACCCAAATATGTGAAGACCACACAAACACTTGAAGCCAAGATTAGCTTGCAGAGAAAACCCCCTGTAGTAATTGTTTTAGATACATCTGGCAGCATGAAAGGCGATAAAATCATAACAGCAGTTAACGCTGTAAAAAAATTTATTGATCAAACAATAGACTATGTATTAATTGGCCTAATAACGTTTAATGACCACGTAAGAATAGCTATACCCCCAACAAGTGATCAGGAGCTTCTATATAAGAAGCTTGGAGAAATAAAAGCTTTCGGCGGAACAATATATAGTAAGCCACTAGAAATAGCATATGAATGGTTAGTCCCCTTTGCCGAATTCAACTTATCTCCAACAATAATATTTGTAACTGACGGCCTACCTTTTGCTCAAGACACCCCCTTATATAGAGAAGTAGTATATAAATGTGCTAGATACAATATAACAATATACCCTATCTTCATCGAAACACCGGGAATGAATATCTACGAGAACATAATGGCTAAGCAGAGACTACGAGAAATAGCAAATATCACGAAGGGTCAATTCTATAATGTAAAACAAACAAATAATCTAATCAATATATTCGAAAAACTCGCTGAGAAAACAGTATCAAAGGCTGGAAACTATATTTTGACAAGTAATATAAACTATAAAATCGATGTTAAGAACTATGTTGTCGAACCGTATATTTTAGCAACCTTCTTAGTTTTCTTCGCAAATATGATCCTGAGATCACTGCTTTATAAATCAACTCTCTAAACAGTTTAAATACGAATTTGTAATCATATGCTTCAATAAAAGTTATTGATAATATCCATACAATAAGAATGCTTGATAATCTAATGTTTTTATTTGTTAATACGTGTTCCTGAAAAACACTTAGAGATCCAGTATTTTCATATATTTTCTTAGCTAGATACAAAAGCATTGTTTCATAGTATGAATTATTAAAGGATCTCTTCACAATGTATGCAAATATGTCTGGCTGAGGCGGGGGACTGGGATAATATGTTAGTGGAGGCACATATTTTGATAAATCAACTATTATATCCTGTCTAATACTGAGAACAACTACTACAACAAGATATTTTGACCGAACATTTTCTAAAACTATATGTTTATCCTCTAAACCCATCCCTACTAGAACAGGATTAACTTTTCCCTCATATAGAGATACATAATCCATATATGTTAGAATAGTAGAGGGGGGTTCTATTGGAGTATAATTGCTGAGGAAATACTTGATCCTTATATTAACTATAGGTAATGAGGCATAAGTTAGATTTTTAACATGATAATTAATTACTATATCGTTTCTAATATTGCCTCCACCGTGTAGTTGATAAATATTATATATGTATATACGTATTGGAGAATAATCATTTAAATAAACAATATTATATCCCCTGTCCACAGCGGTTAGTTCCGAAGAATAGAAAACAAATCCATGAGAGCCAAAGAGATAGAGTAACGACCAAATTAAGGCGATAATAAAAAATATTAACGATAAATGCTTCAGATCCATTTATTCCACCCATAGTAGACAATAAATAATAAAGTCAGCGAAGATATGAGTAAAGATACTGGATAGAGGAGATCATAATTAAATATCTGATTTAACCTATTAAGCATAGACAAAATAATTACGATCTCTGTGGAAAATATCAGTAAAATAGAAATTAACTTATCTTTTATAAACGCCATATTAATCAACATGATAAGTGTTGATAAAGTATTTATTAATATAAAAATTGATAGGAAATAGCCTATGAAAATATAGTTTGAAAGATACTGTCCACGAATAATTATCCATGGGATAAGTATAACTAATGAAAAAACTAATAAGTTATCAGTAATTATAGAAATGACTTTCTTGAACATTTTCATCCTGCTAGACTCATCAGAATTAATATAGACAAGCTTATCTAATCCCTCAAACCACTCGATTATCCTAGATAACTCAATATATATTACTAGAATGAATACTATGTGGAGAAAAATTAATTCTCCAAAGAACATTTGTGGAACAATATATGTGAAAGGAATAAAAGCTAGCATGCCCCCAATAAGGGACGCTAATATATATAAAATCAGTTGACCACCATTAATCCTCAAATATGATCATTCCTCAATAAAACTCTGTTTAACAACTCTCATTTTCCTAATTATTCTTTTCCGTTGTAGATTAACTAGGTGATATAAACATGTTCTATATAAAGACTTTTCTATAAAAACATAAAATATGTTCTTATTAAGAGTAATTATTCCCTTTAAACACTTTAATGATAACAGTTCAGATAAGCTATTCTTTTCAGCAATTATTTCTAATGGAATGGTTTCTTTTAAAATATTTTTTAGGGTGATAGCTCCAGTACTAGTCTCGAAGATCTTGCCATCTCTCCTTATAATTACTAAGTGCTCATAGTTTATATTATCAATGAGACTCTTGTTGGAAGAAATAATCACTATTGTATTTCCCTTACTTCTCTTCTCATAGATCTCCATGACTAGTCTTGACCCAAGCATTTCATCCAACTCTTTAAAAGGCTCTATAAGTACTGTTAAGTTCCCGGATTTCCTCAGAACATAGATTGTACTAATTAAGTATAATAGGGGCTTAGGAATATTCTTTATGATCAAAGGATTATTGTCTAATTTGTACCCGTATTGTCTAAGTAAGTTAAGTAGTTCAGAATATAATGTATCATCTTTTTCATCAATAGTTAATATCTCGTCTAAAATTAATGACTTTCCTTGCGCTAGCTCTGGAATGAATAATCCTTTCACTCCCTGTATTTTTATTCTTGAAACAATATTTCCGATAAAAGGTTTCTTATTTCCTAAAATATAGTTTGCTAGAAGAGTTTTATTGAAAAGTGCGGGGGTAATAATGAGTGTGATGCTTGGGGTTGGTATGTGGAAGAATAACTTATATGATCTACCTAGAAGATCCTGCATAGTTATGTTATCAAATATTATCATTTATTACACCGCTGAAACATTACTACGTAACAGCTTCGACCGCATGCTTTAGTCCTTCCCTTATCACTCTCATCCTAGCCTCGAAGTCTCCACCATACTCTATTACAAGATCGATGTTTGGTATAACTCTGTGGTTAAGAACTGGGAATAAAGCTTTTTCAAGGTCAACATATTCTACTTTATCACTACCTCTAATAGCTGCTAGTGCTTTGGATACTTTTACTAGCATTATACCTGCTCTGGGGCTTGCTCCTAATTCAAAGTATTTCTTAATACTTTTTAGTATCTCGGGCCTAGTTGCTCTAATTATCCGTGCAATATAGTCTAGCATGGTGTCGGAAACCATGATTTCCTTACTTATTGTTTTTTGTGCTTCAACCACCCAGTCCGGTGTAACTATTTTTTCTAGATCCTCTACTGGCTCAACAATTCTATATGCATGTAATTTATAGATGTTCTTTTCTTCCTCTAAACTTTTTGGATAACCCATAATTATTCTCATCATGAAGCGGTCAAGTTGTGCCTCTGGTAATGGATATGTTCCTTCTTGCTCGATCGGGTTCTCGGTGGCTATTACAAAGAAGAACTTACCTTTATCCTTGTATTCAAGCTTATATGTTTTATCACCTATGGTTACTTCTCTCTCCTGCATTGCTTGAAGCATTGCTGATTGTGTTCTAGGTGTTGCACGGTTTATCTCGTCAGCTAATACGATATATGAAAATATAGGGCCAAGTCTTGGCTCAAATTCTCTGGTTACAGGGTTAAATATTAGAGAACCCGTTATATCGCTTGGCATAAGATCAGGTGTGAATTGTATACGTGAAAATCCTGTAAATGGTATATTCTCTATGAAGTATTTCCTTCTCTCCTCAAGACCTAATACTCTAACCAGTGCTCTTGCAATAGTTGTTTTAGCAATGCCTGGAACACCTTCTAATAATACATGTCCATCGGATAGGAGTGATGCTAGAAGAAGCTTCAATTCATAATCATAGCCGATTATTGCTTTATGAATCTCCTTTATAACCATATTTATTTTTTCACTTATCTCATCTATATCCATTGTTTAAACCTCTTATTTAGCTATGATTATATCACCAATTTTCAATATATTATCCCATTCAATATCCTGGTATTTCTCTACAAGTAATTCTTCAAATTCTAGATTAGAATTAAGCAGTTCAAATACTTGACTTGGAGCCTTATATGTTTCTAGTAAATGATATATGTATCCATACAAGTGGAGATCAAGTCTTTCATGTTCTCCAATATTGTTTCTTAATAAATTTCCTAATTCACTAAATCCTCTTGTTTCAAGAATGGATAAGAAATTATTCCACAATATTACTCCACTCCTATAATTCTCGGATTCAATTCTCAACCCAACTTTTCCAGGCGAAAAAACTACTTCACTAACATATCCTATTATCCCGTTACTAGTGCTAACCACTAATTTACCTATCGTCTTATCTATTAATTCAATGTAGGGATTATTTATTGGGAGGGGGAGACCCCTATATTTTGCTTCTCGAGGAGATTTAAGGAGGATAACAGCTATTCTCGAATTACCTCTATAAACCCTTCTATAAACCACATCAATCAACAACACATTATCCAAGTCGATAAAAGCCTTTACAAACTCTACTTTCGAAACAACTTTCTTCATAGGAATCTCTAAACCCTCATTCCTAGCTGTCAATACTAGCTCTTCCAGCGTAAGATCCTGCGGGATCTCTAGACCCCTTTCTTCCAGTAACCCCTTAAGCCTATTAATATCCGGTACCATATCGCCAACATTGAATTTAAGACATGCTTTTAACAAGGGTTTCTCATTTATTGAGAAACCACATAAATCTCCAAAATATAGACCCGTACTATCATATATTTTAGCATCAATAACTTCTCTATAAGAATAATATTTCTGCAAACATATCACCGTGATAAATACTACATATATAGTGGGTAAATAGTATATCTGAAATAAATGGTTATGATTTAAAATCTTGACAGCTGAGAAGAAATGCCTACAAGGATATGTAGAAGAGCAAGTTTAGCATCAAAACTGTCTAGAGCTCATTTTAGTAATCTAATGTATGGTGTAATACCTTCTAGGATTAAGGGTCCTGGCTTTGAATATGTTGATTTAAGAGAGTATTCTCCGGGAGACGATATTAGGTTCATAGATTGGAGAGCATCTGCTAGAATGATTAAGCCTGACGGTGATTATAGATTAATGGTTAAAGAACATTTATTGGAGAGACTAGTAAATAACATTGTTGTCTTAGATTATTCTAAATCAATGCTATATGGTGACAAGATAGAATCAGCTATATATGTGCTTACAGGGTTTCTAAGCATAGCTCATAGTCTGGGAGATATAATTGATTTGATAATTTTACATGGAGAAAAACCCTTGATAAAACATGGGCTAAATCCTTTAGAAGCAATTAATTTTTCACTAAATACTATATGTAAAGTAGATCCTAGTGGAAGCATTGACCTAATCAAACTCTCGAACTACGTTAAAAATCTTAGAAATAGAGAAACACTATTATTAATTACAGACTATGCACATTATCCAATAGAATTCGAAGTATTAGCAACAACAACCCACGCCATGAATACTGGTTTAGGCATAGTACTTGTATCTACAATGCTCGAACTGAATCCTCCGAGCTTAGATGGATACCATGTATTCTATGATCTAGAAAAACTAGGTTCAGAATTAAAAACAATGGTGAGCGAATACTATAGAGCTGTTAAGACCCATATAATAAAAACTAAGACAGTCTTGGCTAAGACCAGAACACCATATATCGAGATTAAGGGATTAAAAGATGCTATGTATAAGAAGCTTAGATTATTAAAGCTATACTCTATAACTCGTATCAGATATAAAAGATACTAAGCTTCTTTCTCGCCAAGATATGTTCCCTTATATGAAAACATGGTTTCACCACTCATCTTGAATAGTACAAGTTGAGCTAACTGAACATTCTTTTCGAGAACTATTCCTTGTTTATTAAATACAGCCAACAACCCTATCCCCTGGCCTTCATAGCCCGGATCCCATACTGCCGTATATATTGTAGCACCCATTCTCAACAATGAGGAACGAGGAAATACTAGACCCATGTATCCATTAGGTATCTTCACATATTCATTGTACCGAACAATATATGCCCCACTACTAAGCCTACACATAGGATCACATCTTAACTCCTCATACTCGGGCAGAACTCTCCCATCAACCCTAAGCTCACCAACAGTCTCAGGAACATATATAGTCTTTAACGTAAGCTTTATTCCACTACAATCCAATGATTCATCAGATAAACCAATTAAGGATTTAATATCTTCAGGCCGTAAAACAACCATCTCATCAACCTCGCATAGAAATTTCAATGATTATATAGATGATTTATTTGCTGAACTATATTTTTAACTATTTACATGAGCGAACTATACACATAGACAATTAGTTTATCTCCTATAATAACAGCCCAAATACTCTGTATCCTGTATGGAATACTTCTTAATGACTCTATCACAGTATTTACGAGGAGATCCGTAAATTGCTTGTAAAATAATGGATTATAGGGTTTAAAAGGATCTAAACTTATCACAATATAGTACTTATAGATAATCTTTTACACAAAAAAGGCTGAGGAAAGATTGACGAGAACACAATCTATTGTTCGGCAAACGTAAACTCCAGCAATGAATTTGTCTACGAAATCATCTAGAGGATGTGGCATTACTAATACCTTCTCCTAGAAATAAGTAAGACATTTTCAAATATTTAATTCTAAATATATAATGTTTTAGAGGTGAAGATATTGATTAAGCAGATTTTACTCATTACTGTCCTAGTATTCCTTCTAATAGTTATGATTCATCCATTAATATTTGCAAACCCTATTCCTGCACCAACAATTATTCTTGATCATGAAGATATTGCTTTTAACTTCACATATCTTAGTAATGGGGTTGTTAATGTTAGTGTTTATGGTAAATATACTATGAGAAATGCTGGTTATGATGTTATTACTATGTATTTTCCTGTTCCAAATGAAACTGATCGTAAAAGTGTTAGGGTATTGGTTAATGATGAGGAAATGAGTTATGGTTTTACATGGGACATATTTGTCCAAGGACATAAGCATAAATACTATACTGTTATGGGTCCTTTACCGCTTATAATGTGGCGTGTTATGAGTGGTGAGGAGAAATATATTGTAGAAGTATACTATAACTATAAGTTTAATATTAGAGATGGAGTTGGTGAAACAATATATGCTCTCGGCACCGGTAAATACTATTATACTTATTCAAAACAATGCATTGCTAGAATTAATATCAGCCTAAAAGGATTCAATAATACATTGCTCAATATTAAACTAAATGCTCCAAACCAGACGGAAACACTTGTTTATGCTAAGCTCATAAATAAGCCTACAAGAACAAGTATTGTTTTAGTCTCAAATATGTTCTCAAGCTTTAAGAGAGACTTATTGTTCATATTTAATCAGATCAATCCAGATAATTATTCAGAAGGGTACGCGAGAAAAATATATTTAAGAATCGATCCATTACTGGAGACAGAATATCTAAAAATACATGGATCAGTCACATTTAATAGTGGTGGATACGCGTTCTCCAGATTAGAAATTATTTCAAGAGAGAATGAAATCGATGTATTAATGAATATAATACAGATAAAAGGTCCTGCAATAATGATCATAAAGGAAATCAATTATGAACTATATTCACCATTAAATATGAGCGAAACAGGAAAAATGATCTTTAAACTAATAGTTAATGGAAAAATACTAGTGAACAAAACACTGAATTATACTCAACCAATACAGCCACTAATAGAAGAACATATAGTACAAAAACCAATAGATAACTCAACTACACCAATACAAAAACCAAAATGCTTCAACGACAAATACACAACATTTTAATAATAATCCTAATGGATTACTATCTCCAACAACGCCTATAACAGAAGAAAATACAACGTCTAAAAGAGCAGAAGCAATCAATACATTAACATTAATTATATCAGCAGTAATAGCGTTAATAGTATCTGCTGTATTAATACTTAAAAAGTAACAGATCTGAATAAAACATGAAATCTCCGCGAATAATAAAGCAATAGATATACCTAGCTTGTGAAGCTAGTTTTAGTTTTTAGTTAATTGTCTTTGAAGAATTAATATTCATTATAAACAGAACATTGATTTATTAGATTTCTATGAATACACCATTACTTATATGGTATTTGTAACAACGAGATTTTACTTTATGATACCTTAATTTCTTAATACAAATATATCTCTTATATTCATTATTTATTCTTTCAAGCCCTAACTCAATTATTCCATCTACGATTGTGCTAAGCCATGTATATGTTTTCTCTTTCTCACGCTCGATAAGGACTTTTGATAAAAATATTATTCCACCAATGCTTTTAACATAGTATACTAGGTCACGTAGAAATCTATGATATCTTTCCCCAAACTCTTTCCATATTGCGTGGAGACCGTCAAGCATTATGATATTATAACTTGTATTCATATGCTCTGTAACTACACGAAATAATGAATTTAAGGTTATGGTTCTAGGATTAATTCCGACAATTTTCATATTATCCCTGACTTCTTCATAATTATATCCAAGCGACTTCATTGTAGCTATGAGTTGTCCGGGGGGCTCTTCAAAACTAATAAATAAGACTTTATTATTGTTTCTAGCTATTCCATATCCTATGGTTAATAAAAGATTTGTTTTACCTGCTCCAGAAGGACCCGCTATTAATATTGATGTCCCCTTAACTATTCCATTTGTAAGCTTATCAAACCATTCAATAGAAGTCTTTACTCTATCGGATATATCGAGTATAGCATCATATTGTCTTAATATACCATAATTTACTATCTCCATACCTTTTCCAAGAACTATGTCTATTTCTGCTGTTCTAGAAACTCCTAATAATTCTCTGAGAGGCTTAATAACGGTAATAAATCGCCTCGGCTTCCCAGCTTCAGGTATTTCAATAGATAGTGAAAACACATAATCAGCTATCGACTCAAATATTTCTCTAATCCCCTTGCTAATTTCTTTATTGAAGGATAAAATCATTTTGACACCATATTTTTTCTTGCATTCATTAATTACTCCAACTAAGCCTGCGAGCTTACTTTTTGAAAGCCCCATAAATGCGATACCAGCAGGGTATATTATTACTAATCCATTTTTATTACGCATGCATGATCCAGTAATTATTTCCATGATGCTATCAATTCTACGTTCCTCCATGGGTAGAGAGGTGATCTCATTTACTTCGAGAACTCCATTTTCTAAATGTTTTCTAATAGGAACTCTGTAGAACTCAGCTGTTCTGAAAAATGACATACTATCAACCATGAATAATAAAACATTCGCTTTACCCATTCCTCTCTCGATGTATTCGTTGATCAAAGTCGAAATGAATAAACTTTTACCAGAGCCTATTGGGCCTCTTATTACAATTACACTTGGCTTATTCATTCCTTCTAGAAGATCATTAGTTATACTCAATTTAACATTAGAACACATTTCTGTTGCCCATTTATTCTTATTATAAAATATATTTTAAGCATACTATTAAGCTATACTATTTTTATCTATTTTATCTATTTCTAAATAGAATTAAGAATCCACCATATATCTCAAGATATTAATAAGTATGTATAAGTAAATCTTAAATGTAAGAATAGTCTTCCTCATCATAAATAATTATTTCAACGATATCATTATCTTTTAGATTAAGTGTTTTCCGTAGGTTTTTATCTGAGATTATTTCTAGAATGTTCCGTCCATGATTCGTTATACAAGGTTTTATAACATAGATCTTTATCCCCATGAGTATGCCTGGATATGCTAGTACGCATCCTAGTCCTTTTCTAGGGGGAGGAATTATTTTTGCTTTTAGTTTCTTGGTATAGATAAAAAAGTCTTGGCCTATATCTATATTTAGAGTTCCAGGATAAGGATCTATTCCTAAATATTTATTGAAGACTCCACGATATAGTTGGACATATTTTGCTCCAACACCTAACCCGCTCACTATTTTCCCTTTGAGCTTAATTGGCATTTTGTCATAACCATTTTACCTTAGCCCAACAATGCTGTCTAATACTGGGATAACATCTTTTAAGTCTAGCTTCTCCAAAGTTTCTTTCTTCGGGACCCCTCTTTCATCCCATCCACGTATTTCATAGTAAATACTTAGCATCTTATCGTATTTGCTAATATCTAGTTTAACGCCTGCAAACGGGCCTTTGGTTAATGGGTGCTTAAACCATCTCATCGGCGGATAATCCATTATACGGCTCCATCCATTATATTCTCTTATCCAGAATGCTCTGATCAATGTATATATTCTATCGGCAACTCTGTATATGTCATCCATGCTCCACTCAATGCCTGTTGTAGCTGATAATATTTTAGGATAATAATCCAGGTTTAATCCTAGCTCAACCCATGGAAGCCTACAAGTTGTTAGTGATTCAAACATTCCTCCCCTAACTCTTTGCAGGAATATTAGTTTCTCAACCTTCTCCCTATTATAGGCGAATCTATCCATTTTAACTTCTAAACCAATGAGCCATGCATCTTTGTGGTGTGCTCCTATAGGTGATGTGGCAAAAGCTAATGCCATGCCTGGGGCTGCATGACAGTTATATGCTGATACTTCTAATCCCTTTGCATGCATTGCAAAATCTTGTGCTTCTCTGCCGAGAGATAACGACATTCTCCATACTCCTTCTGCTAGAAAAGCTCCTAATCCCCGCCTATGAGCTATGTCTTTAACTAGTTCCTTGACTTCTCCATAGTCTCCCCACTCAACTTTCTCTCTAATAAGCTTCTTTTCAGAGGCCTCCATAATGAAGCCTAAACTATTTCCTAGAGAAATAGTGTCTATTCCATACATATCCGCCAACTTGTTGAGTTCAGCGACTTTTCTCAAATCAGGCAATAAGATGTTGCTTCCAAGCATTGCAACATTTTCATAGTCTAGCTCGCTCTTCTCACCTTTTTCATCTAATATAACGTTTCCACACTGCATGTTACAGTATGGGCATCCTCTTCTCTCAACTTTTAGTTTCTCCATGAGATCACCGCTGATTGTATCATAGTATTCCCAAACACCCTCTCTGAAATTCATGGTTGGTAATACGCTGTTTTCATTGCTCCAAACAATAGTTGCCATTGTACCCTGTCTAATCCAGAAATCATAGTTTTCCTTAGATAATATTTCCTTATATGAGGCCTCGCTGAGCTCTCTAAGTTTTTTCTCGTCAGCAATTGGGGGGTTCTTTGTGCCTTTAATTACTATTGCCTTAACCTTCTTGGAACCCATAACCGCACCCATACCCGGTCTTCCACCGCTCCTACCTTTCATGGAAACAATTGTAGCATATCTTACAAGATTCTCGCCTGCAGGACCTATTAGGAGAACACCAATGTTTCTACCATGTTCTCGGACAAGTTTATCTTCTGCATCAAAAGTATCCCTACCCCATAGATCATCTGCATCCATGAACTCGACATTATCATTCTCAATATATAAGTAGATAGGCTTATCTGAAGCACCCTCTAATACTATTGCGTCATAACCAGCTTTTCTAAGATGAACACTAGCCATAGTACCTATGTTTCCATCACCATAACCATTAGTTAACGGACTCTTAGAAGCAACAACTAGTTTACCACTACTAGGTAGAGGTAAACCCGATAATGGCCCTGATGCAATTACTAATTTATTATATGGAGATAAAGGATCTACTCCAGGCACCAGCTCATCCCATAGAATCTTAACTGCAAGACCCCTGCCACCTATATAGTTACTATAAATACTGGGATCGAGTTCTTGAACAACATATTTCCTCTTAGACACATCTATTCTGAGAATCCGACCCCACCAACCATACATATACAAGCACCTTTATCCACAGGTTTCTTCAAAGAAGATTTTCCAGCAAATAATTATTATCGTAGAACACATATTAAAATCATTATAGATGATGACTACTCCCCGGACAGATGGTTATATGAAGAAAATTCCTTTAACTGATAGTTTCCGAGTAACTAGATAATCATCCTTAATACTATGAGTCACTCATACAAGTAATATGTGAGATACTGGTTGAGGTTATATGTATGGGTGGTATTCATACATTATTGAATAACGTATATATTTTAAAGAAAGAGGGGATTGATAAGGGATTTATTTATTTTGATAACGATAAAATTATTGACACTGATAAAGAAGCTGATCCTATATATGAGTTGTCGGAGCTTGTAATAGATTATGAATACAAAGCTTTAGCAATTCATGGATACTCTGTTCTCACGAATTTATCGGGATACCCGTATCGTGGATTAGGTGTTAAAACTGATTTATCAATATTTACTAGAGATGAACTCAAGAAGATAATTAATGCTGCACTATATGAGCTTGTAATGAATGGTGTCACTTTTCCAGTAATATATGATCAATATATTGATTTAACAATACAAATTCTTAAAGAACATAGTTTAAAAGCAGTAATAATTGCTGAGGAGGGAACTGTTCCGGAATATACTGGTTTATACTATGTTTACATGCAGGGAGATAATCTATATTACAATGATGAAAAACTAGGACTTATTAGAGATATTATTTGTAGACCTGAGAAAATAAATAATAATTGCTTATTCCTAGACCTCCGCGACTACTATACATATAACGTATCATATGTGATGAATATTCTATTTAAATTATCAAAGAACATATACACCGTATTAGATGTTTTCACGAAACCCTATCAATTAATAAAAATTGATAATGGCTATATTGATAAACAAGCAAAACCAGATATAGTCATATATGATCTCCGTGAACCCTACCTAGTTACTCCAAGAAACTATATACCATTATCTGTGCTCAGAGGATATGTTCCCAGCCAAGTTTTCATTAGTGGAGACATATTCTTCGATCATGGAGAATCCCTCGTATTAGCAAAGACTCGAATAGATTTCATCCTTGAAAAGTGATCTTTAATGAATACAAAAATTATTCTTGAAATGATCCATTACATGTTGAAACATAGAATGAAGCCTTTTCTCAGCTATTCATCAAACAATGATATATGGAGGCACTACAAGAACCTAATAACTCTTATAGTAAATATGAACGAGTATTCAATGTATAAATTCGCTCTTTTATCAAATATGTATATCTACTCGACACATGAAGGCATAAAATTTTATGATCTAAGAAAAGCTGAGTATCTCGATATAAATTATTCTCTCTTAAAAGCATTGAGAGAAGAAATAAAATTGCTAAAAATACATGGAGCTGAAAGCTTATTTTCGAGAATATTATTCTTAGCTGCCAGTGTTAATCGTTTGGATACTACTAGAGAATTAGTTATTAAATATGTGAAGAAATTAGGCAATATATTAACGATTCCAGTACCGCCACAAGCTGATTCTGCACGCGTATTGGATCATGTAAGCTCCTCAAACAGAGTGGGTTTTATAATGGGTTCAATATATACATGGTGGATTCTCAAAAACATTATTGACTTATTATTAGATAGAGGTGTTCATATAGAAATTATTCTATTTAGAGACCATTATGAGGACTATGTATCGAGGGATGATGTTAAGAGGCTACGTATCAATGGATTTAACACAGATATCCACTACATCGATCCTGCAAGAATCGATCTAGCGAAAATAAGTAGAAGATACGATATCGTATTAAACATTAATTATTTGGTTACACTTTATGTGATAGAATCATTAATACATAGTGAAAAACCGCTAGAGAGAAGCTTGGTAAACATCATAAACATTTTTAACCCAGCCAATACACCTCTTGAAGAAGTATTTGGATTATCACCTATCATTATTAGTTTGGACGAGCTTAGAAATAGAATTTGAGTGGGCCCGGGGGGATTCGAACCCCCGACCTCCCGGTTATCAGCCGGGCGCTCCACCAGGCTGAGCTACGGGCCCATTTACTCTTATTCATTACTTTTATTGAGTATTTTCTCGGATTATAAAGCTTTATGAATTAATGGGACCCTCATAAATGTTGTTCTTCATACAGTAATATCTGTTTATCCGCTGCTAATCATCGGGTCCCTGATATTATCATTTATTTTGTAAGGAGATTTTATTGGTTGCCGGGTTTCACGCTACAATGGATCATCACTTATCAGTCCGCCCGTCGTAGACATCCCCGGCAACCAATAAATAATATACTGTATTTGGGAGTGTTAAATATTGGTGATAAAATTTGATGAATGGTTTGATCGTGTTATTGACTGATTTCGGCTATAAAGATCCATATGTAGGTGTTATGAAGGGTGTTATAAAAAGTATTAATCCAAAAGCTGAAATAATTGATTTAACTCATATGGTTAGAAGGCAAGATACTTATGAAGCTGCAATAGTATTGCTTGTTTCAGCAAAGTATTTCCCTGAGAAAACTATTTTCGTCTGCGTAGTTGATCCAGGTGTTGGTAGCTCGAGAAAAGCTTTGCTCATAGAAACAAGTCATTATTATCTCGTAGGACCCGATAATGGATGCTTATCTCTTCTAGCACAAAATGATGGAGTTAAATCAGTATATGATGTTTCAGAGTCAAAGTATAGGCTAAGAAGAGTCTCGTATACTTTTCATGGAAGAGACGTATTTGCACCAATTGCCGCATGGTTATCTAGGGGAATAAAACCGGAAGAACTAGGTGTAAGGATTAGCTTTGATGATATAGTAAAATATGATTTAATAAAACCAGAAATAATTGAGAACACTATACATGGCTCAGTTATCTATATAGATGTTTTTGGAAACATAATGACTAATATATCTATGGATGACATTAATAAAATAAAACTCTCCTACGGTGAAAAACTCTATATCAAAATAGACGATAAAGAACTAGTATGTCCATTTGTTCCAAGTTTTAGCTATGTCGGATTAGGAGAGCCTGCATGCTATATTAATTCATGGGACTATTTCGAAATAGGAGTTAATCATGGAAACGCCGCTGAAAAATACGGTGTTAAGAAAGGAGCTAAAGTATCTATAACTAGAGAGAAGCTGGAAAGCAAAAACTAGCTTAAATATCGTAATCAGTACTCAAGACCTAATTCATCGGTAAACCCTCATATTTCCCGAGCTCATCATACACGAACTAATTAGTATGTTTTATGCTTAATCAAATATTTCTAATCGCTAACTCTATATGGGCATATCTTGTGGAAATAACAATATTTACATTCCCAATCCCATTTAGGATGAACTCTATCCTCTATAATCATTTTAATAAGAGATTCTACATCGATTTTTTCTTTTCTAATATAGAACTCTAATAATCTATCTGGTGTAATATAGATTAGTATACCGCTATTAGCATTTAAAATATTGAGATATACTTGTAGTTGGTAAACATGGTGTTCTCTAGGTAGATTCTGTGTTGACCTACTAGTTTTTATTTCAACTACAACGCCTTTCTCCTCATTATAAGCATCAACACGTCCCTTAAGAACATATTCTTTACCCTTTATCTTATATTTACGTTCAACAGGATATTCTGTTTTAAAACCTCTTTTCTCCAATATACTTTCTAACCCAGAATGCACCAAGTCTCCCAGTATAGCTGCTGGCTCGAATCTAATAGTTAGTTCTGGAAATAAGTGGCGTAAATGATATTTATGAGTGCATGCAACGAGATCTGTTACAAATATTATGCTTGGATCCTTTGATTCCTCAAGTTTCTCAAATACTTCCTTCATATACTCGCTATATATTATTGAAAGTATTTCCTGTGAAGACCTGTATTGTTGAAGCAAGACTTAAACCTCGCTTAAAGGTATTAAACTATCATATAATTTGTTTTTCTTAATCAATAATTTTAAATAACTTATAAAACGCTTAGTAGAAGGAGTAAGTGGTTTTGGAAGATCAGCTAATGAATAAAATCGAGCTTGTAATGCATCCGACGAAGCCTTAGGCTCAGTTATATACTTGGTATTCATTAGGACATCTATGAGAACAAAATGATACTCACAATTTTTCTTAGGAAGGATCTCATCTACATAAATTATTCCAAGGGGTCTAGCATCAATACCTGTCTCTTCGAGTAATTCTCTACGAGCAGCTTCCCCGATTGATTCTCCATACTCTAAGTGTCCACCCGGTATGGACCAGCATCCTCTACATGGTTCATTTCCTCTCTTTACAAGCAATATTTTATCATCTACTAAAACAACAGCTCCCACACCAACTACTGCTCTACGAATCATCGAAATCATCTCTACATTTTTGTGTCTCTAAACAAAGCTCCAAATATGTTTTGTTAACAGGTTCTAAACACTCAGATAAACTCGAATATATATTTTCTATGATAGATCGATTGCGTGTTTCAACCTCTATGAATCTTCCCAATCCATAAACATGATCTAGTGTGACCTCCACGTCTCTCTTCCTATAAATAATTCTTTCCTTAACGAATGATATAACCCTCTGAAAGCCGAGGCAAAGCAGGATGTTATTCATTTTCCTCCAATTGTTCAATTCTACCTCTATTTCTTCTCTTGCCTTTACACCTTCACCTAAAACTTTCCTCGAACCCTTATATGTTAAGACTGTCTTTCTAATTCCTTGTCCTATATATTTTCTAATCCTAATTCTCAATGCTTCATCTGTTCGAGAAAAATCTCTGCAGGGATGATTATAGTATATATCCTTTTCGACAACCCTATATTCCTCTCTAAAATCTTTTTCTTTGAGAAAATAACTGATCTTATTGATATCATCACATATTACTCTATATTTTCCTTCAACTTCTACATATTCATTCACGACTTTGCCTCCACACCTTAGTTATTGTGTCAAAAATTTTTCTCGCAATCATTAAGTTATATAATGATATTTTATTATTAGTTATTGTTGTACTATATTGTTTTTCAATACCAAGTAGTCCGTTGAGAAGCGCTGGTATACCTTTTATTAATCCTAAACCGTATCCGCCTTCTAAAACAATTACTACTGGAACATCTATTCTCGAAAGCTTCCTACCTATATAGTAATATGAATACTGCGACAAATCTAGATCAGCTAATCCATCATTCTTGTAACCATCAAATCCAGCGGATACAATAAGTGCTTCAGGACCATATAATTGTATGAGCTTAAATGCATAATCAACTATGTGAATATATGAATCATCACCAGTATGTGGTAAAACTATGAAATTAACAGAGTACCCTCTTCCTCTACCCATTCCTATATCCTCTGGAAAACCAGTAAAGGGATAAAAGTCGTGGGGATTTCTATGAATATCAATATGTAGAACATCGTTGTTTTTATAAAATATTTCCTGTGTTCCATTACCATGATGTACATCTATATCCAGTATAGCTACCCTCTTAAACCCTCTATCTTTAAATCCAAGTACAGTAGCTGCAGCATTATTGAATATGCAGAACCCTTGAGTTGGTGCATTAAATGCTTTTCCACACTTACCAGCGTGATGACCGGGAGGTCTCATTATTAGGAATATTCTTTCTTGTTCCCCAATAGATAATCCTGTATTATATGATAGATCAAATGTTTCCAGAGCTAATTCGTAGCTGGTCTCGCTAAAATAGGTGTCAGGATCGATTTGGCATGGAGCATTATTCCTGCATTTCATAATGTACTCTATATATTTTCTACAATGAACTCGATTAAGAACTTGTAGAACTTCTTTTTCCTCATAACTGTGTTTAACAAACCTCGTATAATCGGTTAACCCATTCCTTTTAATTCCATCAATAACATACTTGATCCGTCCAGGGTTTTCTGGATGCTCAAACCAAGGACTATGCTTTCTCAACGAATCAGTTTCAATAACAATTCTAAGCATTGTCAAAAACAATCACCACTATACAGAATTGTAAATAATTTATTATATATTAATAGTATTAGAACATTCTGGTTTATAGCAACTATATTAAATAGCAAATATTATAGCTAAGAAAACTCATTGTCAAATATAAAATTCTGCTTCTCTCAATTTATCGATTAACACCTTTTTATCAGGATCTTTCTTAATCTTTACTATAGCAAGATTTGGATGGCCAGCTATATCTAGTGCGAGCCCCTCACCTATAAGGAACTTCGCGATTCTGTATGCTTTACCTCTTGGAGCCTTAATTATTAGTAATGAATAGTTTTTATTTGTATCAATTAATACTGCAACAGGTGCTTTTAGAATAGATGATATCTTGGACGCTAATGCAGTGCCTCCACGGTGTTTCCACACGCTACGTGCATCTATAAATCTTAGCTCACCGATCTTTACAGCGCTCAACGCTAGATCAAGTGCTTTCTCCTTTATTTCCTTATCTCTTATCTCAATTATCTTCTTTACCTTCTTCATGACTCCTTCGCTTAAAGGCATTGGTAATGGAGATGGTGAAGCGAGCCAATCAACAATTTTAACCCAGAGATCCTCGTCTCTTATCGCTGTTAAAGCTTTTGAGAACATTGAGGTTATCTGGAATAACTTCAGATATTTTTGTGGAACTTTTTTACCACTATCCATATACTTGACTACTTCGACAAATGATTTAAGTCTAGAATGTATTGATATACCATTTTCCACTAATAATTTTTCAACAATTCCTGCAGTAGGCATTCTGCGATCTATGATTAATTCATCAACCACTTCTTTAAGCTTCTCTTTGTTTGTCAGAGTAGATAAGTGGTGATCAATATACATTATTTTCTTTACTCCAAAATGTTGCTTAATTATTTTTAAGACACGCGGTACAGTATCCGTATATGGTAGATCTAAGAGAATTACTAGATCATAGTTTCCTCTGAAGTTTCCAATTATAAATTTTAGTTTTTCCGGATCAACAGGTTTTTTATCAACAATAGCTTTCGCCTTCAATGGATACATACCAAGTTTTTCCTGTGAATAAACTATTAGTGCTGCAGCAACTACTCCGTCGGCATCCCAGTCTCCGCCGACAAATACTCTAGCAATATTCTTACTCGTCTTTGTCAATAGTGATCGCCTTCTATTATTGTTTATGGTCTGAATTATTTCGTTATTCTATATTTTTTGTATCTATATTTGTTTTCCTACTTTTATACTCTCTACCGACTTCTATGGATATCTGTCCAATTGTAAATACTGCTATTATTAATAGAAATACTTTAAATAGTGGTGATAAGTCTACATTGTAGTAAATATTATATTGTTCAATATAGCCGCTGAATTCTCCGAAGTTAAACATTAATAACACAATGTATAACATTAATAAACCCAGCAATGTATTCATAGCTCTACCGTAGGGTATATGTCTTACTAGGAAAGTACCTATAATCGATAATGTCATGAATATTGCTAAGATATTTATGTCAATTAATTTGAAGCTTATAATTGAATTCATATTGAAATCCTTTAATCCACTAGCTCCCATAAGATACGGGATAACATAGTACACTATTAGTCCGAACAAGATAACGTAATATACTATATAGTAGAATAACCCTTTAACTACACCTATCAGTATAGTTTTTGATATCTCCCTCGATGTTAAGGGTTTTGTGATATACGTCATATTTTAACCACCCAACGTGAACAATGCAATTCTTATCCCGTAGACAGAGAACTCAATATATCTAATACTTCCCGGATCAATGCCCGTAATATCTAAGGATACAGTGTATTTATTATTTGGAGATACATAGAAGTCCTCGTAAACCTTATCCATTAAAACCCTCCCATCTTGATCCATTAATATTATTTTAACCGGGGCTTTTACAACATCACGTGGCGAAGAAACATTGAATACTAGATAATCTTTTCCCTGATATTTTTCTACTTGTATTTTTTCAATTAACAATTTTGTTTGGCTTAGTAAGGAAGATACGTTAACTGCTGGTTGTGTTATTTTTATTTTACCTATACCTGTATCCATCATAACCGACAAATACAGTCTTTCGCTGAGATCATTTTTATTCACTAAGAATTTTATAGTCAAAACTTTGTTAACGAGAGGTTTATTCATCGATTCAATATTTATTTTCCCCACAGTCTTATTTTTCCATACGACTTCATAATTAGGACCCTTTATCGGTGCTGTCTTGTTCCATGTAATATTGACTAAAACTTTTACGGAGACCCTTATCGATTCATTATTTTCTTGAGTAACATTGATATATTCCACTTGAAACCCCATTCGGGTAGAAGATATAGCTTCTAATAATGGAACTGTATTGTTTAAAACAATAGATGCAAGCTGATACACATACAGAGCTCCCAATACATAAAATATTATTCCGATAATCATTAGCGCCGAATATAAGGCTTTATTATACAATATGTTATTCACCTACAGAAGAATCCAGTTCCAACTATTTTTAAATCATATTATATGTCCCAAATAAATATTGGAGGAGAATCATGGGATCATTAACATATTTAATCGATAAGATAAGAAGGATCGCAGAGAACAATATAGATACGTACGCAAGAGATGATGATAGTAGAATACATAGACTCTACGATTACATTGAATATGTATCTGAAAATGTTAAAACAACTAGAAAACCGGAAATGACCTTTATTGATTTAGGTAAAATTTATCCGAGTAAACGATTCACAAACATATATGCTGTTGACAGCAGCTCAAGAGTTGTTGATACTCCATATTTATTTATAGCAATTGGTTCTGTATCAGTTATTAATAGATTCAACGGATTCATAATAGATCACCCAGAACCTTCTCAACTAATAAGAAGTTCTCCAACAAGTACTGGTAAGTTTTTAGCAATTGTTCCAGAAATCATATCTATTATAGATGATATACGTAGTGATATAGAAGAGATAGCTTATACACATAACCCTGCTGGAGCACCCTATACTCCAAGCTATAATAAATTCGCAATACTAGATGAACTTAGAATTAGGCTGGAAAACTATATGTTGAAACAATTATGTTCTAGAAACATAGAAGACTCGATATTGTTTCTTGATGGACCAATATATTATGTTCCACCAATTATAAAAGACATCGATAAAAACAGTATGGAGTATCAGTATCTTCAAGCCTGGAAAATCCTTATGAAGGAAAGAGTAAAGCTTGTCGAAAAAATAATTAGCAGAAACAATGTGGTTATAGGAATTGTCAAAAGATTATATAAAACAAATCTATTATCAAGAATTGATCCTTTAGGAATAGCTGGGAATGCCCGAATAAATGATGAAGCATATCTATCGCTGGCAGTTAATAATGTTGTAAAAAACAATGTTAAAATATTTGTTCTTGGACCAATTGAATATTCTTTCTACAATACTCGTTTAAACACTGTTTTTCCTGTCAAGAAAATATATTATCTCGGAATACCTAAAAGAACAATTTATGGATATAGTGGATTCAGAGAATACGCTTTTTATAGGTTTGAGATCCTAAGTAGCTCTGAGAGATTCCTGGATAATAAAAATATATCCTCTCTAGATCCTGTTCTTTACGATAGTGTTGTTGCAGGGAGTATATTGCCTCTAAGTATATTGATCGTTGATCAAAGAGTTAAAAAGATCACTTCAGCAATAGCCAATAATTTAATACGTGAAATTTCGCAGAGCGGCGAAACAACATTAAGGTATATTTCATTATAGAATTAATCATGTAGTGGTGCAGGTTATGGATGATATAATAGCTAAGCTCGAGAAAAAGTTTAGAAAAGCCGTTGAAATAGCTGAGAAGTACGGAGATATAATTGGATGGGTATCGCGAACAAGTCCTTCAAGCATAACCGAGGAAGGAGGAATAGTTATTTTCGACGTGGACCCCGCTACTTACTTTAGCAATTTCATAGATATTGCTTCCGCTGGTAGTTATTTAGCAGTAGTAGATATTAAGACAGAGCATATAATAAGTATGAAAGTCTTAGGTGTCGAGAGACGCGATATTCTTGCAGAACTTGATCTACCAGATATGTACATTTCCCTGCCTGGAAGAGAAGTCTCAGGACTACTAACTAGGACACGGGTCAAAGCAAAACCTCTATTAGAATATGATCCGGAAACAGGCAGTGTCAGCATAGCCAATTACGTTATTGAGCCACAATCCCCTGTAATAAAGCTGAGAAATCCAGTAGTGATACAGAAAATATTGGGATTACCCACTGAAGGAGTTTTCATTGGATATGTAACAATAGGTGATAAACCAGTATTTGATATTGGTGCACCACTCTATCTTCCCCTAAAAACATTTTATCAACACGTACTTGTACTGGGAACGACAGGTTCAGGAAAAACAACATTACTCAAAAACATGGTTACCTCATTATATTCTAGATACAATATAAGAAATGAAATAGATACAACAATGATAATAATGGATCCGAACAGAGATTATGTAACACTCCCACTAAAACCTAGGTGGGAGTTCAGCGAAGGCGTAGATAAGGAGTTAGAACAGAAAATACTGGAAAAAACAAAGGATAAAGTAAAAAGACCTAAAGGATTAGTGATTATTCTCCCAATAACTCGTTACGTAATTGAACGTATAGGCGGGGAGTATAATTGGGCGAAAACACTTAAGTTCATTGCAGAAGACTATGTTAGATCAACATATGAATCTATTGCGTTAAGAATGGGGTGGAGTCTTTCTATTGATAAGTTAAGCGTTATAGAAGAACCCGGAAATCCACCACTCAGATTTGTCAAGTTAATAATCAAGGTGAATTATGGAGATGACATAGATGAATTCACATTGTTCATAATACCCTATGGTTTCAGGTTTAAAGATATATCATCAAAAGAATTCATATCTCTAAACCCCTATTTTACTCGCCAAGCAAAAGATGGTTTATTTAGATTAATGAATTACTTAAAAGCCAAAAACGCAGTTGTTGAAACCATTTATGATTTCTACGAATCTCTCAGAGAAGCAAGGATAAGATATCATGAGAAACCTGGAACTAAACATGGAATAATAATTGATCCAAACCGTGAATACATTGTCGAATTAATAAAAGAACTAGCTATTCATAAATCAACACTAGAAAACATGATTAGACAAATAGGCTCACTAATTGATACAGGTTTATTTGATATTGAAGTTAAACAAGGAAAAGGCGAGGATAAATAC
Source organism: Staphylothermus marinus F1 (assembly GCF_000015945.1). NCBI lineage: Archaea > Thermoproteati > Thermoproteota > Thermoprotei > Desulfurococcales > Desulfurococcaceae > Staphylothermus > Staphylothermus marinus. The sequence continues at coordinate 1,154,641 of NC_009033.1, read as the reverse complement.
TTACATGAACCACCAATTGAGACAATGCTTGAAAAACACTATGAAATATTTGAAGGATACCCGATAATAATTGATCTAGAATATCTCCAGGAAAACAGCATAGCTGATCCAGAGAAAATAATTAGCATAGTTGCATTCAGAATCCTAAACAGAGTATTCTCATGGAAGATATTACGAACAAGACAAAGAATCTATACTCAACCAGTAATAATACTAATTGATGAAGCCCATAGATTCTTTCCAAGCAAGGGAGGGGGGCGAGAAGAATATATTGAGCACGTATCGAGTATGATTGATAGAATAGCTAGGCTTGGAAGAGCTCGTAGACTAGGACTAGTGTTCTCAACTCATTCACCAAAAGATGTTCATGATATAATTCTCCAATTAGCAAATACTAAAATAGTTTTAAGAATGGATAAAAGCCAATTATCCAGCCTCGATATACCAAGTGAATATAGAGAGCTAGTTATTAGAGCTAGTGATAGAGTAGGAATTGTTAAGAGCCACATATTGAGAATGAGCTATATATCGTTTCGAACACCATTACCGCTGGCAGGACATTATGATTTATCAGCAATTAATATCTAATACTACACGGTATAGCCTATTAAGTTTGTCTTGTTTCTTTATATACATGTATTATTCTCTGTAATACTGTTAGAATAGATAATGCTAATAATGTATAGAATAAAAACAAACTTACATTAAAGAATCCTAGATAAACAAAAAATGCAATTAAAAAGATAAATAACAATCTCTCTCCTCTCTCAATAATCCCCACACCTTCCATTTTAATATTCAAAGATTCAGCTTTAGCTCTCGAATAGCTTATCATAAAAGAAAATATTAGAAGAGAAAAAACATCTAAGATGCCGAAACCCATGTATAGTAATGAAATAATAAATAGAGCGTCTGAAAACCTATCAAGAGTTGAATCGAGAAATCCTCCAAAACGTGTTACATTTCCAGACGCTCTAGCTACAGCACCATCTAATACATCCATAAGCCCTGACAAAATAATAAATAATATAAACCATGAAACCCTAGAGAAATAAGCTATTGAAACAAATGCTAGAAAAGCAAACATTAGAGATAAACTTGTAATATGATTTGGCTTAATACCGGTACGAGCAATCTTGAAACCGATCTTTTCCAGGTATACTTTAACATAGCTCCTTAACTTTGTCAGCATAACTATTCAACCACATATTCTATTACATATTTTCTTCATTTCTAATGCATCAATTTCAAGTAGGGGGCTCTCAGATATTACTACAGAATTAATGCCGGTCTCACATAAACCCTTACATACAGTCTCGAAGCAGGGACCATATTCCTTCTCCTTTAGGGAATGATGTCTTATCTCTCCTTTACTACTATATTCTATCTTAGAGAAATGCGAGTGTAGAGGATTTACTGCTTCTCCTCCAAGGTTTTTCTCTATTATCTCAATAACTTCTATAACATTATCAATACTATTAATTAACTTACCATTACTTCTTGCATGTAAATGAGCCCAATCTATAACTGGCCGGACATTATCAAGTAGAGACGAAATATTAATTATTTCCTCGAGACCGCCTATCTGCGATTTTTTCCCAGCAGTTTCAGGGCCTAGAATGATTCTTTTATAACCCATAGTATTCCTGTATTCAATGACTTGTTTTAAACTATTAATAACTTTTCTTAGTGCTTCATTCCTATTATATTCTCCATAATATCCTAGATGAAAAACAACAATGTATGCATTCATCCATGAAGCTGCTTCAATACTTTTAATCAGCCTAGATATACTGGCTTCTATGACTTTATTCTTAGAGCTAGCAAGATTTATAAAATAGGGTGCATGAATGCTCAATAAAATATCATTTTTCCGCGCTTCTTCTCCGAGTTTATATGCTTTTTCCCTAGTGATTCTTACTCCTCTTACAGCTTCATACTCCATAGCGTTTAAGCCTATCTCCTTTAGAAATCGTGGAGCAACTTCTATTTTTTGGTTTTTCATAGATAAAGGTTTACCTGCGGGTCCTAGATGAACGGGAAGCATTTACAAAGCCCTCTTCTCTTTCTCTACTACTTCATTCTGTTTTCTCAGTATGTTGCTTCCTTGATTTTATCGAATAATGGTTTATACATGTTTTCTTTCCCTTTTTCTCTGAGCAATTGATATCCTAGGTAATTCAATAATTTCATATTATGTATTTCGTTTGAACTAAACTCTACATTGTTTATTTTGACGAATTCTGGATAATATGTATCCATGAATACTCCTATTCTTTCATAATAAGCATTTCTATACTCTATTGGTAGATAACTTGGAAGATCGCAGTCTTCACATATTGTTACTAATCCATAATCAGCCACAATTATCTCGTTAACTCTACCGTAAACTACAACTATGTTCTCTCTCTTTGTATATCCACGAGCAATATCTTCGCTGACAAATATTTTTCTCCAAATACTTTTAATAGCAGATTTACTTCCCTCATTATATAATCTAATGAGTTGTTCTGATGGGATATTCGATATTTTCTCTATCAGATCATTTAGATTTAGTGATCTATAAATGCTCGATAAATTAATGCCTGACAATAACTTCTCAAATAACAACTTTGGATCTATGGCTGGAACAGTATAATTATTATCTTTATTCTCTAGAAGAGCTATTATTTTACGTAGGTTTTCATCTAAATAATTAATTCTACTACTTAATTTTTTATATGGGAATATGCTTTTCCATATTGTTTTTTTGTCTTTTCTAGCAATATCCCAGAGATCAGGAGAAGCTTCATTTAATAGGTGATTTATTAGTAAGAGAATTGTTTTGTATTCTTTTATTAATTCTTCAACTTTACCCTTAATACTTAAGATCTTAGCTAACGATAATAAATCCAGTAGAGGAAATAAGAAGCGCTTAATTCTTAAATCAATTAATGAATAAATACCATCTTCTAAATATGCCTTCTCAACTAAATCAACTAATAACTTATATATCTGAGGGGGTTGATCAGGTAATAGAAAAACTATTTTCATAGCTCCTTCTCTAATAGAATTAAAAAATATATCGTATAGAAACAAGGTTTTTAACCAAGCATAAAACCTTCCCAGAATAAATGAACTACTCTTCAACCCCGGTGTTTCTATGAATAAATAGATCTCGGGTATTTTCTCATATTTACTAATATTTTGGAGAATACTTAGAGTAGTACCAAGATCGAAGCCTTCTGAACCATTAACTAATATTTCTATTTTCTCATCATAAAACTTAACTCCTTTTAGAAATAAACTAGACAGTTTATAAGAGTAAGCTATGCTATCGAATCCTCTTGTTGTTAATGGTTGGTATCTTGGAAAACCAACGTCTTCTATAATTATTTGTTCGTTTCTATCATATCTTTTAGAATACTTAGGAGATATGATGAGTTTTCTTATATCTTTTCCAGAGATAGGAGCTTTATCCATCATACCATATAATAGTATAAGCACTATCTTACCACCAATTCCCAGAAATAGTGTTCAGTTCTGAAACAACTGAATCGATTAAAGAATCTAATTCCATCATATTCTCAGCTAGAACTTCTAAACGCTTCATTAAACTATCCCATAACTTGAACACATCGGCTTTCCTATAATACTTGAGAAACTCTAAATGTTTCTCGACAGAGTATATCTTAACTAATACTTTATCAACATTAGCGATATCCTTAATACTAGCATTATGTGGAATACGTATATTCTCCCCTGTAAAGAACTGTATTTCTTTAACATCATCAAATGATAATCCAAGCCTTGCTAAAGCAGCATTAACTGCTTGTTTTGAAGCATCAAGAATGGTCTCATTTAATCCAACACGGTATTCTTGTTCATAAACCGGATCATCGTTGAAGAAAACAGTGAATAACATGTTTTTAAGCTCAACATTTCTAGCCTTAATACTCATATTATAAACGAGTATGTCATCAACGTATATCTTCACTTTTCCACCAATAGTTGTCAAAGGTTTAATATCTACATAATCATACATAAGGCCTTTAACTAGCCTAGATACTTGAAAATTCTCTGAGGGCTCAGTAATTATTTTCACATTTTTCGAACTATATAGCTTTATTCTTAATACTTGTTCATTGTCCAGAATTAAGGGTGAGATTTCAGGGAATACATATGATTCACTACCATCCTTGTTCAACGTGGACAAAGTAATACTGACCAATGGATACTTTTTAGAAAAAATAACAATCAATAATCCTAAAATAACTATTATAACTAATGATGCGCCCGCACTAAAAACACTCATACCACGAATAAATAAAAAAGCTATCACAACAGCTTCAATGATTGCAACTATTGTCAACAATGATAACGAATATAAACTCATAAACCTTAACAAACCAATACCTAACCTATCCCTCCTCAAACTATAAACCAGAATAACCAGGAGAAACACTATAATCACAGAGATCTTTAAAAGCTCTGCCAACCTTAAACCAATCAAGCCAGTAGTCGAAGCTAAATAAGTAAATATATCAGTACCAGTATTAATTAACGCACCAAAATAAACCCATACCGAAATAACTGTTAAAACAGCCAGTATAGATCCCCTAACAACCAATGAAAAGACCGGCATAAACAACTTACTATTCACACAACACACCTAAACACACTTATTACACTCAATATATAATAATACACTCACTAAGAATATATTAGGTTTAAACCATTTTAACAAAACAATCAAAAAGGAGATTTATAAATAAATCTTCTCTTAAACAATTTATGAGTTTTTTCAGTATCTAAATCCCAATTCCTCTTCTCTTGCAGAAAATTCTGATAAGGTATAGTGAATTTCCTGAAAGATTTCAATATAAACCTCAAGGTCTTAATTTCCTCAATATATCCATCGTTAAGCAATGATAATAGAAAATAATAGATATCATCTTTCCTGCCTAGTGTTTCAAACATTATAGCTTGAATAACATACTTGGCCCTACTTATTTCTTCGTTGCTATTAACAGAATACGAGATACCAATTAAATTCTCCAAATTTTCAAATAGAAGAATTAAGGCTCTGTATAAGTTATAATTTTTAGCTTTAACAATAATTACTAATGGATCGCCGAAGTATCTAACAAAAATACCTGTTTTCATATAAATTCCTTTAATTAAAGAAAAACGAAGAACGTGATTGTTTAAGTGCCTGTTAAGTATTCTAACAGGTATAGAAAGTTTATCTGCTAGATCGTATATAGTTGTAAACGCGTTTTTCTCAAACTCCTTAATAAGCATAAGATCTATTATATCATGGGGTTTAGAGTGTTCCGTAGTACTAGTTTTAATTACATATTTGTTTTCCATGAATATTTCCATCATTTCCTTTAGCTTATTAAAATTATATCCAGTTATTAATGGATGTCTATCAATATTTAATGTTAACTTTGGTTGTCTACGAATGTTAGTGTCAAAATAATAATAATAAACATGTTTTTGATCAACTTTCTTTTTTAATTCTTCTAGTATACTGTGTACTAGTTCTTTGCTGTATTCAAACGGAATATAGTATTGTATATAAGTACCAAATATATCTTTTGTTAATCCATAACTTTTAATCCATTCGATAAAAGGCAGTTCATGAAACTTTACAATGTGTTTCTCGACAAATACTAGTAATATATCTAGACCTATTTTTGAATAATCAATTACTGCAGTAAACTCTATATTATTATTGTAAAATCTGCCAACAATCTTTGAAAGCTTATAGGGATCGTATCCTATTTCTCTTCCAACATAGCTATAGTATCCTAATTTACGGACTCTCGTTAAAGCATTGACTAGCTCTATTGTTTTTTTATTTGAAAATATTTTCTTTAAATTTTTTATTATTCGTGTTTCTTTTGATCTGATTCTCAATGTTAATGACCATGTTATTAAATAATTATTTATTATGAATATTACATGACATAATAATTTTATCTGCCAATGGGCTTAATAATATTTAAAATGATCGGTGATTCGTATGGAGGTAGAACTTGTAGGTAAAAAGGAGTTGTTCAGTGGTTTAAGATTCTCTGTTGAGCGTCGACAAGTTAGGATTAATAATCGTGTTGTTGAGAGAGATGTAGTGGTCTTCCCGGATAGTGTAATAATTCTTCCAGTTCTTAAAAGCGATCAGATAATTCTGATTAAACAATATAGAGCAGCTATCAATGACTACATATACGAAGTACCTGCTGGAGTAGTTGAGCCGGGAGAATCTATTAGAGAGGCAGCTAGGAGGGAACTTATAGAGGAGACAGGATATGAGCCGGGAGAACTTATAGAGATTGGAATATACTACCCTACACCAGGCTATAGTACTGAAAACATGCATTTCTTTATAGCGAGAAACCTAGAATATGTAGGCATGAAGCCTGAACCATACGAGGTTATAAAACCATATGTTATATCAGTTAAGGATGCCTTAGAAATGATTAAATCAAACGAAATCAAAGACTTGAAAACAGCTCTCCTAATACTATATTATATACATTATATGTGGAAGAAGAGTGAGGGAGAAGACTAAATTGAGCCAAGACCCAAAAATCATCAAGAGAGCGCTCTCAATTAAATTATATTTCGAGGGGCCAAGCGATTGGACCACTAGGGAACTAATAGACATTGTTGACGAATACTTTATGGAGAGACTCCCAGTAATGATCAATAATGCTTTAGAACCATATGGCATGGAAGCATCTATATTAGAAGATAAAACAGCTTGCGAAATTCTCGGTGAAACCCCTTCATGTAAAAACACATTAGTTATTGCATTATATGTTGCAGGAACAAGCAAACCCGCCTACTATGCTATATATAGGTATAGAAAAGGCGATAACACTTATGAGTTTTTCCTCGAGAACCTAGTTCAAGCATAACTAATAATGATATTATTTATATTTTTTCTTCAAGATCATTTATCTCTTTATTAAGCAAACATACAGATAAGATCAATTCTATAACTATTCTCGGTGAAAAACATGAACATCAAACGCATCAACAAACTATTAAAGCTCATAAAGATCTTCGCATTAATCGCACCAATAATATCAATCGCTGTAACTCTAGCCAGCGGCAACACAGTATCTCCAACTGGTTCAGCTGGAGAACCGGGAGGAGATCCAATAGATGGAGATCCTGTACCCATATAAAAATGGCAATGTCAACAGTTATATATTAAATGAAACAATGAGAGTTATCAAGAAATTTTATATATTTATTATGAAATAGACTTTTTTTATCCTTCCAATTCTTAAATACGCTACTAGCTAAACAGACAGAAAGAATTTATTAATTATTATTTAGTTTTGTTTTTCTAGGGGTTAATTAATGGTTTATGTTGTGGTTTGCTATGTCTAGTGTTTTGAGAGTTAGACCGACGAAGATTGAGCTTATTAGGCTTAAGAGGAGGAAGGCTCTTGCTGAGAAGGTTCATCGTATTTTGCGTGAGCGTTTGACTATTCTTGTTAATGAGTTTTTGGTTAGGGTTAGGGAGGCTTATAGTCTTAGGAGGACTGTTAATGATTTGGTTTTTAATTTGTATAATGATTCTGTTTTGTTGAATAGTGTTTATGGAGAGTATGGTTTTCAGTATTTTAGATCTATTACTGTTGAGGGGCTTAGGGCTGTTATTGGTGTTGAGAATATTATGGGTGTTAAGACTCGTTCAGCTGTTGTTAAGCATTCTAAAACGATAGAATATGTTTATCCTGGTTTTGATTCTTTCAGGGATGGGGCTCGGAAGCTTATTGAGGCTATAATTGAGCTTGGAAGAGCTGAGCAAGCTTTGATTGCTTTGGGCAGGGAGATTGAGAGGACGAAGAGGAAAGTTAATGCTTTGAAATATATTATAATACCTAGGCTTGCCAACACTATTAGGTATTTGAATATGAAGTTTGAGGAGAGGGAGAGGGAGGAGAAGGCTAGGCTTAAACGTATAAAGAGTGTTTTAGAGAAGAGGAGGTAATAGTTTCCTTGTCTGACTATTTCAATGATCTTATAATGCGTGCTTTGAGTGAGGAGCTTAGAATTGTGAATAAACACATTGTTTACAGTAAGAAGAGCTTGTGTGATCTATTATCTATGGATGTACCGTATCTTATTCTTAGAGATGGATCTAAAAGCCTCATTGACCGTAAGGAGCTCGAATTATTAAAGAATCTCGTGGATGGTGATCCTTGTAAACTAATGCTGCCCATAATCATTGAGTATAATCCTTCCCTTGGAGAATCAGCTTATGTTGTTAGAGATAAAGTTGCCGCTAAAACTTTGGCTAAATTGTTAGGCTTAAAATATGAGAATGGGCCATTGATTCTTTATAGACCCCAATTATATATGGTTAGGCTTAAGCTCCGGACAGTGACAACTATAGTTTTTATTCCCTCTTATCAATTTAATAAATAATGTAGAAAAGCAGTATAAGACAACTAGTTAATGTGGCGTTTAAAGATGAGTAATCCAGCAATTGAAGCCTTAGAGAAAGAAATCGAGAGCATATTGAATGAGGCGAAGAAAAAGAAGCTGAAAATTATAGGTGATGCAAAGAAGAAAGCAAAAGAAATTCTCTCTAGACCTATACCCATAGATACATACAAGCTTGAAGCAGAAAAGATTATTAAGGAAGCGGAAGAAGAATCTAAGACTATATTGGAGGAAGCAAAGAGAAAAGCTGAAGAAATAAAAAATATTGATAAAGAAAAATTCGAGAAAGCAGTAAATAGGGTTGTCAACATAGTTGCAGGGATAGAGTAATGGCTCCACCAATTATAGTGAATAAACCCGTTGAGATGTATAGAATAAATATTATAGTTCCCAAACAATTAGTTGAAAAAGCATCAACTATACTACAAGAAGCCGGCACTGTTCATATCGAAAAAACAGGGCAGGGTATAGAAGAGTATATTAAACAATATGATAGAATCAACAATATTCTTAATAAAATAAATCATATCATGAATCAAGTATCTGGAGTTTCTTTAGAGATAACAGTTACTAAGCTAGAATTGGAATCATTAAGCATTGATAAGATCGAAAAGGATGTAAATAGTATTTATAGTGAAGTAGAAGGCATGTTGCAGAAAATAGCTGAGCTCGAAAATAATCTACGAGAACTAGAAGGATTAAAAAGTATCCTCCAATTTATACCTAAAAACTATTCCATCAAAAATATTTGTTTTAATGGAAAATATATTTCAAGTGTTGCTATTAGGGGCAGTATAGACGGGTTTAACCAGCTGGTTAGTTCTTTCAAGGAGATTTATGTTATATTCAAGATGCAAATAGAACAAAATATTGTAGCTATTCTAGTTTATAGTTCTGATATACATAAGTCTTTGATCGAGAAATTGTCTTTGCTAGGTTTTTCTTTCATTGATTATAATAAAATAGCCGACATAGTTTCTTTAAATGACACTATAGAGGAAGCATTGAAAAAAATTAATGAATCATATATGAAATACTCAGCTATGATAAGTGAAACTAGGAAGCGTTTAAGAGACAAGATAAATAATTATCTGATGGATCTAGGAAAGTATTTGTTAATTGTTGAGAACAAGATCATGCAAATTAAGTCTTTGCTTAGCATATACAAGAGCAAGTATCTTATCCTCCTCTCCGGCTGGATACCTAAGAATAATGTGAGACAAGTTATTGATTTATTTAAAAACCAAGGTATACCATTCTATTATGAGATTAGAGAACCCGTTAAGGGTGTTGATGAGCCTCCCACCTTACTTAGAAATCCAAAGATAATTAAATGGTATGAGTCAATTGTGAGGTTTCTTGGTCTTCCACGATATTGGGAGTGGGATCCTACTCCTATAATTGCTTATTCGTTTGCTTTATTCTATGGTATAATGTTGGCTGATATGGGTTATGCTATAGCTATAATATTATCTGCCATGCTCATACTCGACAAATTTGTTTCTGATCCGAAGAGTAGAGATTATGTGTTCTTTAAGAAAATGATAATAGTTTCTAGTATTGTAGGATTCATAATAGGTGCATTGAGTGGTTATGCATTTGGAATTCAGCTTTATGTTCTAACAACTGTTTTAAGTGATCCAATAAAATTCCTTATTTTAGCTCTAATTATCGGTCTCATACATGTTAATATTTCACATGCTCTAACACTGGCGAAGGCCTTGAAGGAGAAGAAAACAGGTGATATACTGAATGAGATGGGGATATTTATTTCCGAAATATTTGGTATTCCATATGTTCTTTACACAATGCTGAATACTCCAATACTTAACATACCCGCAGAAATGTATAGTTATTTATTATATGGAGCATTTGTTGGTATAGGATTCTTAATTATTGGTTCATTAAAGAATATGGGATTTTTAGGATTGTTGATGTGGTTATTTAACTTAACAGGTTTATTAGGAGATGTTCTAAGCTATAGTAGGCTCGCCGGTGTAGGATTAGCAACTATATTTTTGGGGGCAAGTTTTAACAGATTAGCACTATTAGCTTTTACAGGGTTAGAATCCATAATCCCAGTTCCATTAGCAGGAGTCATTATTGGTGGATTAATGACTACTATTATTTTAGTGTTTGGACACTTAATCAATACAGGACTTTCCGCTCTCGGAGGATTTATACATTCTATTAGATTATGCTTCGTAGAGTTTCTGAGTAAGTTCTATGAAGGAACAGGTTATCCGTTCGAGCCACTGAGAATAGTTATGCGTAAAAGATTGGTGATCGAGTAGGATTTTTATTAAGAAGCAATATTTTAAATCCTCAGTAACATGTTTTTAGTATTGACTAAAACATGTTTATGTGGTGAACGTTATGGATCCATTAGCTGTAGGACTCGCATATGCTGGTGCAGCATTTGCCTTAATGGGCGGATTAATAGGTTCGTCTATAGGTATGGGTAAGGCTGGTTCTGCTGGATCAGCTACTCTAGCAGAGGATCCTAAACAGTTTAGAAACGTTTTCCTACTAGCATCATTACCGATGACGCAGACATTTTATGGGTTAATCATACTTATCCAGTATATTGGTTATATTAATGGGCATCTTGAAACATTAACACTTGGTAAAGGATTAGCTATTTTGGGACTAGGTCTAGCGGTTGCTGGAGCAGAGTTATTCTCGGCATGGTTTCAAGGAGTAATATGTGCTTCTGGTATATCTGAATTGCCTCGTACTAAGGGAGCCGTAACCTTTAGTACTATGATACTAGCAGTATATGTTGAGCTTATAGGAATACTTGGAATGGTATTCGGCTTCTTAGGCTTATCACTTATAGGCTAATGTTTCCGCAATGGGTGAACTAGTTGAATACTCACGAAGTAGAAGAGCTAAGACAAAAACTATTAGAGGATGCTCGAAAGAAAAGCGAGGAAATAATAAGAGAAGCAGAACGAGAAGCTGAGAGGATCATTGAAGAAGCTGAGAGGAAATGGCGTGAAAAAGCTGAACAGGAAAGAGAAAAGATAATAACTAATGCTAGATTAGAAGCACAAAAAATAATCTCTGAGGCACGCAGAAACTATAGGATCACAATAAGTAAAGCAAAAGCTGAAGTAATAAATAAAATATTAGAAGAAGCGAAGATAAGGCTAACTAATAGAATAGGATTTGATATCGAGGAATCATTGAAGAAACTACTAGATGAAGCACTATATTACATTGAGAATCCTTCAAAAATAATTATTAATCCACGTGATCGAGATTTTATAAAAAAGGTTTTGAAAGAAAAAGGATTAAAAAACATAGAAATAGTGGAATCGGATAATATATTGGGTGGATTAATTATTGAATCAATTGATGGAGAAAGAGTTGATAACTCATATAATACTAGGTTGGAAAGAGCAAAAAGTATTGTGTTAGCGGAGTTAAACATTATTTTATGGGGTAAATAAAAATGTCCATGTATGAATATTCTGTAGCAAAAAATGTTTTAACAAGATTACTTAGTAGAGAGGATCTTATATCAATTCTCTCCTCACGAAATATTGAAACTGCTATAAAAACTATAGCTGATAAACCAATTGGTGCTCGCTTGTATCAAATAATTAGGAGCAAGACCTATAGTATCACTGATTTAGAATCAGAAATAGATCGGTTTAACTTGGAGAGACTAAGTATTTTTAAGCAAACATGTAGAAAAGACAAGGTCTACATAATAGATTCTATTGAGAAATTATTTGATTCAATAAATATCGCATATATTGTCTTAAACCTTATTAATGGAAGTAAGCCCTCCATAATATATCCTGTAGGTAATGTGGCGATCCTAGATCTCTCCAGTATAAGTAGTTTAGAAGAATTAAAGAACATTCTTGGAAAGGATCTGGGTAAACTCTTAGATCTAGTGATGATGGATGGTTTCAGAGACTATAATCTATTGTTTTCAGCAATAAACACATTAAAAGATCATTTATTATTGCCTTATAAAGTAAAGAGAATATATGGTTTTATACGTGATTCTAACTTGATTAAAACCTGTCTGTTAATGAAGCAGGAGCCTGTTAAGCTACCATCCTTACTGACTATGAGTCATGAAGACTTTATTAATCTATGCAGATCAAAAGATCTGGATCAGTTAATGAGAATGTTGGGTGAAATTAATCCGTTATATAAAGGTTTCAGCGAATTATTTAGTGAAGCATATAATATATCAAAGAATTTGGGAATAGTTGATTTCGCCATATTATTGTATGCTTCACATATTTCGAGAGATCTGATCTATTCTTATGAAGAAGTTATTGCTAGAACATACATTCTAATGATTACTGAAGCTTTAATGCTAAAGACTGTGTTAACGAATCTTTGGTTTAATACAAATATTGAATACTTGAAAAATATTGTGAATAAATGGTGGATTATATGACAGCTATTAAAGAAGAAAAGGTTCTAGTAATAGGAGATCCCGCGATTTGTTTAATCGGTGCCGCAGCGGGATCGGATTTTTACATTTTTAGAGATAACTGTGAGGAACTATTGAATTATATTAGAGAAAATATAGGTATTTATGGTGTATATATTGTATCCCGTAACGTAATCAATAAATGTAAAGATATTAGTTCAGAACTTAACAAGCTTGATGCGTTAATAGTTATTATTGATTCTCCAGAAACACTCAAAAAGATTAAGCCCAAGGAATACTATGAAGAACTTATGATGAAATATGTTGGAATGAAAATCAATTTATAGTAATAAGGTGAATATACATGTTCCTCTCTAAAAACATGTACAAAACAATAATTTTTAACGTGGATTAAAGGTTTTTACACAGCATGTTTATAGAAGTATATATTCGGAGGATTAAAAATGAGCTTGGGCATTACTGGAAAGATCTATAGGGTGTCGGGTCCATTAGTAATAGCTGAGAACATGCGTGGCTCGAAAGTTTATGAAGTAGTAGAGGTTGGTAGTGATAGATTAATCGGCGAGATCATAGGTGTTGAGGGAGATAAAGCCATTATACAAGTCTATGAAGATACAAGCGGGTTAAGAGTAGGAGACCCCGTATATGGTACAGGTTATCCGTTAGCAGCAGAGCTTGGGCCAGGACTCGTTGGCTCAATCTATGATGGTATTCAGAGACCATTACCTCTTCTACAGGAGCTGGTAGGATTCTTTGTAAAGAGGGGTGTGAAAGCTAAACCTTTACCGAGGAATAAGAAATGGCATTTTAAACCACTTGTTAAACAAGGAGAGAAAGTTGGGCCTGACGATGTTATTGGATACGTTGAAGAGACCCCTGTTATTAAACATTATATTATGATTCCTCCTGATACTCATGGTGTTGTTGAAGAAATAGTTGGTGAGGGAGAATATACAATAGTAGACCCTATTGCTCGGATTAATGGAAAAGAAATAGTTATGCTGCAGAAATGGCCCGTTAGAAAACCTCGTCCATACAGAGAAAAACTAGAACATCGAGAACCAGTATTAACCGGGCAAAGAGTTATTGATTTCTTCTTCCCACTAGCAAAGGGTGGTAAAGCTGCTATCCCCGGAGGATTTGGAACAGGTAAAACTGTTACATTACAACAATTAACGAAGTGGAGCGCTGTAGATATAGCAATCTATGTTGGATGCGGTGAGAGAGGAAACGAAATGGCTGATGCACTACATAGTTTCAGAAGACTGGTTGATCCAAGAACGGGTAAAGCATTGGTGGAGAGAAGTGTGTTCATAGCTAATACTAGCAACATGCCTGTAGCAGCTCGTGAAACAAGTATTTTCCTAGGAGCAACTATTGGGGAATACTTCCGAGACATGGGATACCATGTATTAATGGTTGCTGACTCGACAAGTAGATGGGCTGAAGCAATGAGGGAGATTAGTGGTAGATTAGAAGAGCTTCCGGGAGAAGAAGGATACCCTGCATATCTAGGTTCTAGACTTGCAAGTTTCTATGAGAGAAGTGGTTATGTGAAAACTCTGGGCAGACCGGATAGAACAGGTAGTCTAACAATAATGGGTGCTGTATCTCCTCCAGGCGCAGATTTTAGTGAGCCAGTAACGCAGGCAACATTGAGAATTGTACGAGCACTTTATGCTTTAGATGTTAATCTTGCTTATCGTCGTCATTACCCCGCCATTAATTGGCTTATAAGTTATAGCTTATATGTTGATAATGTAACTGATTGGTGGCATAAAAACATTGATCCAAGCTGGAGAGAGTTGAGGGAAAAAGCTCTAGCGATATTGCAGAAGGAAGCTGAGCTCGAAGAGCTTGTGAGGCTTGTCGGTGCAGAAGCATTGCCTGAAGAGGATAAATTATTGTTAGAGGTTGCGAGAATGATTAGGGAAGATTTTCTCCAGCAAAATGCTTTTCACGAGATAGATACTTATTGTCCACCCAGGAAAGCAGTATTAATGATGAAAGCCATAATGCTATTCTACGAGTTAGGATTAGAGGCTATTAAGAGAGGTATTAGTATGGAGAAGATTAGAGAATTAAAATCACGTGTTAAAATAGCTCGAATGAAGGAGATCCCCAATATTGATTTTGAAGACGCATTTAAATCCTTATTCGAAGATATTCGGAGAGATTTCGAATCATTAATGAAGGAGGCTGAGACTATTGCCGAGCTCTAGCTTAGCTATCCGCGAATCTCCCAAACTCCTTAAGGCTCAGGGTAGTTTATTAATAGCGGAGCCTATGAAGGGGGTTAGTTATGGAGAAGTTGTCGAAGTAGTTCTGGGTTCGGGAGAGACAAGGCTTGGACAAGTAATTGATGTCAGTAGAGATGCTACCATTATACAGGTTTTCGGCGGAGTCAGCGATATTGATCTGAAGATATCCAAGGTTAGATATCGTGGGGAAACACTAAAACTACCTGTCAGTATTGATATGTTGGGCAGAATATTTGATGGACTTGGTAGACCAATAGATGGGGGGCCGCCAATAGTTCCAGAAGATTACTTAGACATAAATGGTAGCCCTATAAATCCAGCATCTAGGCTTCCACCATCCGAATTCATTGAAACAGGGATTTCAGCTATAGATGGATTAAACAGTATTGTTCGTGGACAAAAGCTTCCAATATTTAGTGGTTCAGGACTACCACATAACCGTATAGCTGCACAAATTGTTAGGCAAGCAAGGGTTAGGGGTAAGGAGGAAAAATTTGCCGTTGTATTCGCAGCTATAGGTGTGAGTTATGATGATGCAATGTTCTTTATCGAGAACTTCAAGAACTATGGTGCTCTAGAAAACGCAGTAGCATTTATCAACACTGCTGATTCACCGGTGATAGAGAGAATAGCTATTCCAAGAATTGCTTTAACAGCTGCTGAGTTTCTAGCATGGAAACATGATATGCATGTTCTAGCAATACTTACTGATATGACTAATTACTGTGAAGCACTAAGAGAACTAAGTGCTGCACGAGAAGAAGTTCCTAGTAGGAGAGGTTATCCAGGATATATGTATACAGATTTAGCAACAATTTATGAACGTGCAGGACGTGTTGAGGGGAAGAAGGGCAGTGTTACACAAATGCCTATACTAACCATGCCTAACGATGACATTACGCATCCAATCCCTGATCTTACAGGATATATTACTGAGGGCCAACTAGTATTATCTAGGCAACTATGGTTAAAGGGAATCTATCCACCATTCGATATATTGATGAGCCTGTCTAGATTAATGAAGGACGGTATCGGACCCGGTAAAACTAGAGAGGACCACCGCGGAGTCTTTATGCAACTGTATAGTGCATATGCTGAAGGTGTCAGGTTGAGAGAGTTAGCAGTTGTTGTTGGAACAGAAGCTTTATCTGCTAGGGATCGTAAATACTTAGAGTTTGCTGATAGATTCGAGAAAGAATTTATTGGGCAAGGAGAATATGAGCGGAGAACAATTGAGGAAACACTCGATAAAGGATGGGAACTATTAGCTATTCTCCCAGAAGATGAATTAAAACATGTAAGAATCGAGCATATAAGGAAATATCATCCAAAATATAGAGGAAAAACATCTAGGTAGTTTCAATGTATTAGTTTATTCTTTATATTCCTTAGTTCCTCAACAACAAGTTTTACATATACATATTTCGCCGTCGACTCTAAAGCTATTATAGCATCTAAAGCATCTGCAACATCTTTACCGCCGGCAAATACTCCATGTTTAGGTATAATAACTATTTTTGCACCACTCCTAAAACCTTCTGCAATCTTCTCAGCAAGTTCTATGGAGCCTGGAGGCGCATACTCCGATACGTATACTTTTTCAAGACTATATTCTGCTTCAACGGTGCCTGCAAGCCACCAGTTTTCTAAACCTATATCTGTTAGTGATGTAGCTAATGGTAAGTGTGCATGTAGTATTGCGTGAATATCGTTTCGAACCCTATATGTTTTTACATGTGCATTAACCTCTATGCTTGGTTTGTATTTACCAGTATACGAATTATTTACAATATTATATAATACTAGATCATCTGTTCTCAACAAATGCTTAGGAATACTGCTAGGAGTTATCAATATATGGTGATCATCAACCCTAATACTTCCATTCCCACCTTTCGGATTAGTATAGCCAAGACTAACTAGGAGTTTCATAGAATGAACAAGCATTTCGGCTTCATTCATTAAATACCACCATTAACAAGCTTCATAACTCATATATGAAACCCGCACCTGCATTAATATATTTATCACTATAGTTATTTCTAAGAATTCTTCTAAACAATTCGCCACTGCAATGAAGAGGTATAACGAAATCCACTCCATACTTCTCTATTAGCAACTTTACTGAGGCCTCAACCACTTTTCTAGGAGCATTTTCCAAGTGGAAACCCCCTATAACACCTCTTATACGGCCGCCTAGATACATAGATATTATTTTTAATACTTTATCTACACCTGCATGCATACATCCAGAGAAAACAATAATGCCCTTAGAAGTATTTATAACGAGGAAATGCTCCCATGGAGGACCATGTATGGGTTTTGTAATATATGTGTTTTCCCACAGCTTTACCCAATCAATTACTTCTACAGGAGTTAAACCATTGTTTTTAACTATGCGTCCAACACTATCCATGCTATCATATGGTATGAATGTTTTCAGGAAAGGAGCTACCCACCCCAATAATTGTAATCCACCCATATGATCACTGTGAGCATGAGAAATTATAGCTGCATCGATAAGGTCTAAGCTAATATCTAATTTATCAGAATTATACTGTAAAATACCACTATCAGGGCCGAGATCAAATAGGAGGAAATTATTGTTTATTTCAACATATATAGATAAGCCTCTACGCGTCTTTAAACCTTCCATGTAAGGTCGATCATCAACTAATACAGCTATTCTAATCAAATATACCCCCATAATCTTTATACTTTATATAAAATGTTTATTTGGAATATATAGGTATAAACCCTTAGATCAGGGCTAAGAGGAGACAAGGTCATTATGAAGGCAACAATACTGTTTACTGGAGGTAAAGATTCAACATACGCTTTACATCTAGCTTATCTTCAAGGATTTGATATAGTTGTTTTATCCACTATTTATCCATTATATGAATACTCAATGCTATATCATAAACCAATATTTGATTTATTAAGACTTCAAGCAAAAAGTTTAGGTTTACCCCTAGAAAGTATAGCTGTTTATTCTCCAGAACATGAGCTTTCAGCTCTTTATAAGTTGTTGAAGAGAGTGAAGGAAAATTATGGTGTAGAAGTAGTTGTTTCAGGAGCTGTTCTCAGCGATTATCAGAGAATGAGGTATTCAATGATATGTGATGAACTAGGATTAAAGACTTATACTCCTCTCTGGAGAATTGATCAGTCAAAATATATGTTTGAACTCGTCGAGCATGGTATTGAATTCATATTAATCAGTATTAATACTTATGGATTACCAATGAAGCTTCTGGGTGAAATTATAACTGAGAAAGATGTCTACGAAATAATTAATAGGTCAAGAAAATATGGTTTTAATCCCGCTTTTGAGGGAGGAGAGGCAGAAACACTTGTTGTAAACAGTCCATTGTTTAGGAAAAAAATAAGAGTTGCTGGAAGAAAGATAATTAAGTCCCCGTATGAGGGTTTTTTTATTATTGAGAATTATGGTTTCCAATAACCCTTAAAAAACAACCTTGTTTTATAGCAATAGTTACTGCTATACTGCTGTTATTTATTGTTGTTGAGATAGATAATTTACTAGGACATTGGTTAAATGCTCTGGCTTAGTATACCATTTATCATATTTATAGTCTTTGCCAGCTATAGTTACAATAACATATTCTCCCTGATCCTTCACTAGTGCATGAATCTTGTTATCCTTAACTATAGCGAAAACACTAGGGCTCTTCTCTAATATTTTGAATCCAGCTAGCTTTGCTAATAACATTGTTTTAAGCTGTTTAATATAGTCGCTCATTCCTTATCCACACCTCGA
This sequence comes from Staphylothermus marinus F1, assembly GCF_000015945.1. Lineage (NCBI taxonomy): Archaea > Thermoproteati > Thermoproteota > Thermoprotei > Desulfurococcales > Desulfurococcaceae > Staphylothermus > Staphylothermus marinus. The sequence goes on along the minus strand of NC_009033.1, from coordinate 1,135,725 downwards.
ATAAATACTGAATCAATACCTACAAATACATTTTTAACCCTTTAAAAACTACTCGTTCAGAATAAGAACCGTTAATATGTTGTGCCGATTAACGCATATCTATCAGGTTTATTATTACAAATAGTTTTTCCTTGAAGACTCGGCAGTTTTATAGGTGACTCAATTATTTCGCCTAAAACTTGTTTTCCAGTAATTTCTTCTAATTTATCTGCACACTCCTTTGTTCCATCCCATGGCGTAATAATTAATCCCTTCACACCTTTACCTATCTCTTCTGGTTTATAAGTTATAATGGTCATTTTCTTCAAATGTTCTATTGCTTTTTTCCTTAGATAATCATTGATCTCTATCCAAATGCTTCTTAGTTTATCTACCATGTCATTAATGCTTACAGTAATCTTTTTAGCACCATCTCTTCTAGCAATTGTGACAGTATTATTGTTGAGTTCTCTTCTACCTATTTCGATCCTTGTAGGTACACCTTTCATTTCCCAGAAATAATATTTCCAACCAGGCGTATGCTCTGGGTCATCATCTAAAAACGTTCTTATACCGGCTTTTTTGAGTTTTTCACTGATCTTCTTAGCATATTCTATTATATCTTGTTCATCCCTTCTAGCTATAGGCACTATAACAACTTGGATAGGAGCTATTATAGGTGGAAGAAACAATCCTTTTTGATCACCATGTATTGCAATAACAGCTCCTAATGTTCTCTCACTTACACCATAACATGTTTGATAAACATGCTTTGTCACTCCATCACTATCCATGAATTTTATATCGAATGCCCTAGCGAATTTCTGTCCAAGATTAATAACTGAACCCAGTTCTAAACCTTTACCGTCCGGCATAGCTGTTATGAAGTCGTAGTTATATTCTGCACCAGCGAAGGTGTCCCAAGGCGGGGTTTTAACAATGAAATAGGGTAGTAGGAGAGAGTCAAAGAATTTTTTATATATGCTTAAGGCTTCATTGATCTGTTTTTCAGCTTCTTCACTGGTGGCATGGGCTGTGTGTGCTTCTATAAAACTCATTATTTCTCTAACCCTTAGAATAGGATGCGTCATTTTTGTTTCATATCTGAATACATTGACCACTTGATACATTTTCAGAGGAAGATCTTTTCTTCCCTTAATCCATATATTCCACATATAATACATGACTGTTTCACTAGTAGGGCGAACAAAGAGTTTTTCATTAAATTTTTTAGTCATTGTTCCCTCAACAACAAATGTTTCACCACCAAATCCTTGGAGAAAATCTTTCTCTTTTGAAAACACTGATTCAGGTATCATTGTTGGAAAATATGCTTCTTCGTGCCCAGTTTCTTCGAGAAGATTAATCATTATTTTTTGGATCATTCTCAAAGCTTTTAATCCATAAGGCATCCACACATTCATTCCTTTAACAGGGTATCTTGTATCAACTATTTTTGCATGTTTCAATATTTCATGATACCATTTAGGAAAATCAGCGTACTTATCTAGTCTAAATCTTTCTAGACTCAAAATCCCACCCATTTCTCCAAACAAACTTATTTCTCTTAACATTAGTTCAATAATTATAGAATAAATATGTTTTTAACAGCTAATTTTCTGAATTAAAGTTGTTTCTCGCATTTCTTGCGTAGAACAATATTTTTTATAACATCTTCAATTCTTCTATTATACGAATTAATTCGTTGAATTAATGCATACTGTAAGCTTTTCAATAATTCTTCTTTATTATGATTAGTTGGCGATATATCTAGGAACTGTTCTCGATCAACGACTTTTACTCTAATTCTTTTCCCAATATATTGATCTATTTTATCTAGTTTATCTATTATCTCAATAATGTCTGCGAGGAGGTCGGATGTGAATAATCCATCTAGGCTGGGAACATATATTATTGAGCTAAGTTCTCGAGTAATAATCCGTATAGAAGCTTCTTCATTTATCTTGTTATTTATTGTTTCAAGTTTTGATACCAGGTTCCTTGCTTCAAGAGGTGCTTTATCACCGAGTTTTTCTTTAATATACTTAGTTATGTGCTTATACTTTGGCATATTATTATTTATGCATCTCACAGTGTCATCTAATGTTTCTAAAGCATTAGTTATTATATGATCGTAGACCTCGCTACCGTCATCAAGGTTTGTATGATAGATGTGTTTCATCTCCTTAAAGGTGTGAAGTGTCATTGCTGGTATACCGTGAAGAGTATAAGAGTAGCTGTCGAAATCGGTGTAATCATATCCATCATAGATTCCTCTTCCACCCTCTACTAGTTTGTTTATACAATCCGTAAGCGATGGATTAGCGTTAAAATGTAGTGGATAAGTATATATAGCATCCACGTTTACATCGGCAATTATTTTCGAGGTATCGTTTCTAGCCTCTAATAATTCAAGATAATATCTACTACCCCATATCCAGTACCAGCTTGTAAAATAGGGTGAGCCTGATTCTTCAGCAGTATAAGAGATGAAGACAAGGTTATATCCATTCCAGCTTTTCCTATATTTCTTCATGAGTTGGATAAGGAGTTCAACACCGACCATATTATCGCTGAATCCATTAAACCAGTGGTCATGATGAGCTGTTACATGTATTTCTCTATCTCCACGCCCATTTATACCAGCAACTACAGTATAGCCATGTACGTTATGTGTTATCTTTGTCTTGGATCTAAAAACTATTCTCCGAGGCATTTCCTTATATATTCTAAGATAATCCTCCTTCTTTATAGAAGCAACTGGTATAGGCGATGGTGCTCCATGACTAAAACTATAATCTTCATCTCCTATAATCACCATTCTCCTATATCTTCCTGGAAGAATATCATAGAAAACAACAGCTTTAGCACCATGTTCGTAAAGTTTTAATACAACATATTTTGAATCATCAGGATCATCTGGGAACGGTATAAAAACAATACTGTCTGAAACTTGTTTGTTAGAAACTATTTTATTGCCTAAATAATCAGCAAAAACGGGTTCTCCCTCTACTTCTCCAGATAATGTAAACGGCATTGATTTACAATCTAATACATTATCATGAAAGCTTATAGTACAGTTTATTTCCTCCCATGTATCTAGGGGAACTTTTAGTATCTTTACCCAATCGCTATATTCTTTAAAATATTCCTTGATAGCACTAGCTATTTGGTGTTCTGCTTCGGAGCCGGCAATAGCTTCTCTATGGAACTTATCCTTGCGTAAGACATAATACTCCATATTGTTTTCAACTCATAATGTTTTATTAAGGTCTACTAACAATTCATGTCTTTAAGGGTTAATAGAGTTGAAGATCATAAGTTTTCATATAAGAAATCTTGATAGTTTTCTGGAAAAGCTTAAAGAGCTAGGCTATAGTATAGAATTTGGCGCTCATAGCGTTCTCCTCGATCACAGCGAGTTGACAAGTATTACTGTTAAGAAAGAGGACTCTATAGAATTAATACTTATTGTCCATTACATAACACCATATTATAGAGCTGAAACAATGAATATTAGTGATGAAGACGAGTATCTGAAAGAACTTATTAAAATCAAGCATAGCGGTGAGAAATGGAAAATACCGGTTAATCCAGTAATTGGGGTCGTCATGACTGATAAGAAGGAATTGATTAGAATGATCAATGAATACAAAGATGATTATCCTGTTAAAGACGCTGATAAACTACTAGATCATTATAGAAGCAGGAATCCCAAATACAAATATATTCCAAGACTATTACTTGCTAGAATACTAGATGAATTAAGTAGATATAGAAGTTGAGTTCTTTTCTTTAGTGAGAACATATCCACAGTATGGGCAGAAATGTGCATCAGCTGGTATTTCTCTTCCACAATTAGGGCATCTATACGTGTTTGTTTCCATTATCTTATCGTATTCGCTCCTAATATCCTCAATTGTAACGTGTAAGTATATTTGTGTAGTCTTAATATCCGAGTGACCCAGTAATCTTTGAAGATAAGGTAGACTCAATCCCTTCCTTAAAGCTTGTGTTGCAAAAGTATGTCTTAATATATGTGGTCTGATCTTCCAAGCCGGTATACTGGCTCTCCTACCGAGCCTCTTAATACGCTTATATAATCCACTATATGTTAATGGAATTAATCTATCTTCCTTCTCCAGATTATTTAGTTTTATCCATGAACGAATAAGCTCCATAGTTCTAGATGTTACTAGAACTTTTCTTTCCTTATCATACTTTGTTGATGTTATCGTTATCGTTCTATTCTCGAAATCAATATCTGAAACCCTAATACCTAAGAGCTCCTTACTTCTTAGACCTGTATCTAGTAGTATAGATAATATCAGCTTATCCAACGGATCCCTTATTGACTCCAGCAATTTATGTACTTCTTCATCGTTTAAAACATGGATTTTTCTAGGAGGTTTTCTAATACGTGGAATCCTAAAATTTAATCCAAGCCACTCAAAGAATCTGTTCAGAAACATTGAGTAGTAATGAAGAGTTGTCTGCCATTTTTTCTTATCTTTTGTTTTAGCTTTGGAAAACCCATGTTTTAACCTATAATTCCTCCACAATATAATATCTCTCAACGTTATATCGCGTAGGGGTTTCTCTCCTAGAAATTCCAAGAAATCCTTAATAGCTGATCTATAAGCTTTTATTGTATCTTCACTGGCTCCAGCTGCTTCCAATGTAAATATAAATTCTTCTAAAATATCCTTATTATCTAGTTCCAAAATACCATCTGGAGCTTTGCCCAAATCTATTTTTGGAGGCATACTATTCCCTTCTATGATTATAGTATTAGATACAGTTTATATTCGGGGAGTAGACGTAATACTCCCAACAACATATATATGTAGGGGGGATGAAGATGCTAGGCAGAACCCTTACTTATAGAGATGGGGTATCCGCGCGGGACCGACCCCCTCTTCATCTATTATTTGATCTGTTTGATCTGATGGTGTATAATGTTGTCTAGATGGGTTATTCTAGTTCATGGAGATAGTGATGGTGTTTGTAGCGGAGCACTCATATATAGATATCTTTCCTTGAAAAATAATGTTGTAGAAATATTTTTTACACATCCAGCAGGTTTAGCAAATGATCTAGCGGAGTTTACCAGTAATGGAGACAATATATTTATAGCTGATATAGCTTTAAGCGAACATCACCTCTATGATATTGAGAAGATTTTACAAGAGAGAAGCAGATACGGTGAAATAATATATATAGATCATCATCCAGAACCTTTAAGGCTTAAACCACATGAATTACCAGGTATAATAGTTCATGATACATGTTGTTCAGCTTCAGAACTAACATATAGGTTTCTCGAAGAAAAAGGCCTTATACAAGAATATAGTCGCATAGCATTGTATGGTGCTATAGGCGATTATTTGGATGAGACCCAATGGGTAAAGAAAACAATTGATGAGTGGGATAAGAGAAGCATTTATTTCGAAGCAGGCGTTCTTGTACAGGGTTTAGAGGGTTCACGTAAAATGTATGATTTCAAAAGGAGAATTATTCGTTTATTAGCAGATAATAGGTTGCCTAGTGAGAACTCAGAGTTATTGTTAAGAGCACTTATACAAAGCCATAATGATGAAGAACTTAGAATATGGGTTAAGAAAAATAAACGTATTATAGGAGAAATCTCGTATGTAGCTGATCCTCCGGGAAGCATTGGTCGTGCAGCTAATTATGCTAGAGTTTATGGTAGTTGCAAAGTTGGTTTAGCATATGAGACCAAAGGTAATATGTTGATTATGAGTCTTAGAGCTATTAGGGGAATTGATCTAAACACTATTCTGAGGAAAATAACAGTCTTATTAGGAGGGACAGGTGGGGGACATGCTTTTGCAGCTGGTGCTAGGATTCCAGCTAATAGGTTCAATGAGTTTCTAGAACTATTAAATAAGTATATAAACAAAAACAATGGTTCTGGAAAAACCTAAGTATTCTTGTTTAGATTAATGGTTCTTTTCAGGTGATCTCCTCCATTTTAGCCTTAATAATTGATTCTGCGTCTTTCTTCGAAATTTCTATAAGTGATGCTTTTCTCAGTTCCTCGGCTAAGAGATCTGGTTTGCTCATGTATTCTTCCTTATTGTGTTGAGCCTTTAAATGTGCACGATAGGCTTTTCCTTCTTTAATAATTATCGCATCAATTATCCATCCTCCAGCATGTGGTTCTAAAGAAGCAATACCAATGTTTTCTCCTTTATCATTAGCTATCCTAAATATTGCTCCGCCCATCAATGTTTCTCCTATAGGATCAACTGTTACTATTTCGTTTCTTACATCTACAACACCCGGTTTCTCCGCTTTCTCGACTATTGGCTGAGTAGACCCCATTACCTCGAGTGTTTTCTCCTCCTTCTCCTCAGCCCATTCTTCTTCAGGTGTTTTTATTTCTCCCCTAAGAATCTTCTCTGCTTCTTCACGTGTAGGTGCTTCCCGGTACTGCTCCTGTATCTCAGCTAGTTTCTCCTTTAATACTTTCTTAACAACTTCCAACACTTTCTCGTCTGGTTGTCTCTTAAAATACTCTATTCTAAGTGTATCATAATCCCATTTTATTCTCCACTCAGAAGGATCAACAACATATTTAACTCTTACTCTAACAACATCGCCTTTATCACAGCCAAGGTTCTCTACGAGTATAATGTATAGTAGCCTATTTATCTCGGCTGATGCTCTAGCAACTTCTCTTGCAAACTCCTTATTCTTTTTAACTAAATCCTTTAATTGTGCGAAAAGCGTTCTTCTAAGCTTATTTGCATAAGCACCAGCTATTACTAATCCAGTACTTAACTCGTTCTCAATTTTTCCTATTTCCTCACTCATAAATATACACCCGACCATTACTATTATACTATTATATTATGATTTATATAAAACAATTTATTTCTCCAAAAGACTATAGTATTTCATAAGAAAAAACTATAGTGTGGTGAAAAGTGTCCGGTAAGAAAGTATTGTTTGAGGGAGTGATTGTAGGGTTTGAATCTCCGCCGGGATACTCTGATCCAGCCTTGTTTATTCAGGGATCCGTAAATAATGAAACAACATCTTTTTACCTATTGGTTCCAAGAGAAAAGCACGACGAATACATGAGGTTAGGAGTTGGACAAATAATTAGTGGTAGAGGCGTAATTGTTTCATCCGAACCCCTTGTAATAAAATTGATTGGAGATGAAGAATAAAATGAGTAATATACGTCTCCTACGTAAACCTCCTCGTATAAAAGTTTTAGAAGCTATTGGTAGTATAGGTGATCAGAGAGTCAAGGTATTAGATGATCATAGAGCAGAAGTTGTTTCTAGTCGTGGAGACAAGGTTTACAAAGTTATAGTTGAACCGGTTGAGCATAATGTTTACCATGCATATAGTAGTGATAATGGAACAATTTTCAGAGGCTACATTGGTTATCCAATAATTGCTTTTCTAATTATTAAAGGTATTATACCTATAGATAAAGAAGTTATGAAAGCAGTCACAGGTGTTCCATGGAAGGATTTGAATGAGAGATATAAGAGGTATAGTATTGTAGAGAATATTGTTTTGAATAAAGCTGAGAGAATGGGTGTTAGTAGAGAAATTATTATGGATTACATTAATATTGTTATGAAGAAGCTTGGATTACTAAAAATATACTTTGTCGAAGAATTAAAGAATAAGTTCTAGTTTCTAGTATAAATTTATGAATCCATGAATAATTCTAATATATTTTCTCATCACTAATTCAGACAATATTTTTCTAGCCTCCACCTTATTTACTCCCAGCTCTTTTGTGAGAATAATAGTTGCGTCTTTAACAGTTAATTCACCGTATTCAATCATTGATTCTCTGAGAATTTCATATGCTTTACCAAGTATTCCAGACGGTTTTTCAACCAAGAATACCTTGTTCCCCTCAATCCTGACACGGTATCTCTCATTGCTACCAGTAAATAATAACTCATAAATATTATGCTGTATTTGCTTAAGGAATATCTTAGTGTATTCACGTGGTATTTTAAAGCTATAATTGCCCGGGGTTAGTGTTATCAGTACATTTTCAATTTTTGATCTATATGGAAGTATTTCTGGTTCAAATACAATCACTACCGTATCATGTGGCGGTTCCAGGAATTTATATGTTATAATAATGTTCTCAGGGATATCGACTAAGTATTCTTCTCTAAGAATATTTCCTGGATCAATTAATAGGATCTTTTTATTCCTAGATACATGTTTTACAGCGTTCAACACTAGTATGATTTTTGCATTCATATAATGGCTGATTAACGCTTTTTTATTAGTTAATAATTTCTCATATATCTCTGTAATCATTTCTAAGAACCCTATAGTTCGCTATGATACTAGTTTTATTTTTGACCAGACTATATTTTATTCGTGTCCCACATAAGTTTTGATTGGTGTATTAGAGATGGAGGATCTTTATCTTGGATGGATCGAGCAATTAAGAAAAGGCTTGGAGCAATGGGGTAGTGTTAAGGTTCCAGGCAAGTATAGACTAGTATTTATAGCTGGCATGGGTGGTAGCGGTATTGTTGGAGACTATGTTGCTGCACTAAGCAATGTTAAGGGTTCTATACCTGTTCTTGTTTCTAAAAGTCATCTAGTCCCAAATTTCCTTAGCAGAGACGATTTAGTCTTTATTGTTAGTTATAGTGGAAATACATTGGAAACCAGGATTGCATATGAAAAAATTGCTGAGAAAAAGTCAAGAATAGTTATTGTTTCAAGCAATGGCTTATTAGAAAGTATTGCTACCGAAAACAATCTGCCTTTTATCCCAATAGTTAAAGGTATTGCTCCGAGAACAGCGTTGCCGCACATGTTATATGCTATACTAGGAGTTCTCGATTCTTCCGGGTACAGTATAGTGAGTCGCGATGAAGCTGTTGATGCATATGAGAATTTAAAGAATAATATGAAAGAAGCAGTTGATAAAGCATATGAGTTATCAAGTTTTATCGATGAACATAAAGGATTACCTATTCTAGCAACTCATACACCATTTGAAGCATTAGTTGTGAGGGGAAAGAACGAGTTCAACGAGAACTCTAAGATCCCTGTTAAAGTAGAGGTTGCTCCTGAATGGATGCATAACGATATTGTTGGATGGGAGAAACCATTTGAGAACAAATATTCAGCAATAATAATTCGTGATCCAAGCGATGATGTTGGTTCTAAACTAGTTGATTTCATGAAGAAGATCTATATTAACAATAACATACCCATATATGAGTTGGAACTACATGGTAAAACTTTTCTCGAAAAACTACTATATGGAAGCCTAGTACTTGGTCTTGCAAGTGTTAAGTTGGCTAGGATTAGAGGAGTTGATCCATTGGTTACTGAGAATATTACATTATATAAGAAGGATGCTCCCAAAATATTTGGTAGAAGTTAGAGCGCTGATAACCAAAAAGCCAGTAACCCGATCATCATGGCATATAACATGTTTTTTCTGGCTTTCTCCAATATTGTTTTATCATTTATTTTCTTATAACTCTTATAAGCCCATACTGTATAGAGTGTTGCGGCAATAGTTATCAATATGATATATAATATACTGGCTCCTCCAAGTATTCCAGCTGAAATACCTATTGATGAGCCTAGTATACTAGCTAATAATATAGTTTTTCTCGCAGTTTCCACACCATATTTTATAGGTATTGTTACATATCCATATTTTTTATCGCCAACAATATCCATTACTGCCTTCAATATTTCTCGCCCAGTAGTTATTATGAATATTGTTGTGGAGAATAGGATTGTGAAGACAAGCTTATTATTCGGCATACCAGCTAATACGTAGCCATAAACTATTGGTCCAGTAGTGCTTATTGATACTATGAAGTGGCTCCACCAGTATTTTCTCAAATAACTATATATGTATCCCACTACACTATATATTAACGCGGTAACTAGGGGGGCTATGCCTAAGAAAATATTGATTAGAGGTATAATGATTAGCATGGATATGCTGGAATAATATACTATCCTAGGATCGATTCTCCCACTAGGTATTGGTTTCCAAGGCTTATTAACAGCATCCACTTCTCTATCAACATAATCGTTTATCAGCATAGATGATGCTGTTCCTAAATAACCAGTTATGAAACCAATAATTATACATTGTAGGCAGTTTAAACTATAATTTGTAAATACGAGATATGCGAAAACAACACCAATACTGGTCATGAACGAGTTAATGGGTCTAGTCGTAATAAATAATTCTTTAAGCCAACCCAAGATATAGAGCACCCTATAATATATTAACTTAGCAATTCTTAATCAATGAAACAATAAATATTTTGAGTAAATAAAATAATTCTCTCAAAACAATTCATATCTAAATAGATGATGAAACGACGGTAAACCATACTCGTCAAAGCGGGGATGAGGACCGTTCTCCTACCTGATATTATTTTTTATAAAATACGAAAAATATTACTTAAATGATTTATTTCGCCGCATATGCTATGTTAGGTTTTAATTTATTCAGGGTGACATGTATTGGGAATAAATGAGATAAGATGGCATCCTTTATTGAAGCAATGGATTATTGTTGCTGGACATAGAAGTAAAAGACCTTGGAGACCAGAAGAGAGCGGAAAACATTTTTGCCCATTTTGTCCAGGCGCTCCCGAAACAAAGGATCTGGGAGAATGGGATATTATTGTATTACCTAACAAGTACCCTGCTCTAACACCTAATCCTCCAAAACCCAGAGATCCTGGGAGTTCTTTGTTCAGAGTAGGAGAAGCTAGGGGTGTTTGCGAAGTTCTTGTTGAGACTCCTAAACATGAAGGGGACCTATATGATTTATCGTTGGAGCATATGGTTAAAGTAATTAATATGTTTAGAGAGGAATATGAGAAATTATCTAGACTACCATATGTTGAGTATGTTGCAGAGTTTAGGAACAAAGGTAAAGAAATAGGTGTTTCACTGACTCATCCTCATTCACAAATATATGCTCTCCCCTTTATTCCTCCGAAAATCATTGCTGAAATAGAGTCTTTTAGGGAATATTATGAGGAAACTGGTAGATGCTTACTATGTGATATTTTAGCTGAGGAGCGCAGACTTGGTAAGAGAATTGTTTATGTGAATAAATTGTTTACTGTTCTACTCCCCTACTATGCTATGTGGCCGTATGAAGTACATGTTATTCCTCATAAACACCTGGGTTCCTTGATGGATTTCAGTGGTGAAGATTCTCTATACTTAGCTGATGCTTTGAGAATTGTTACTGCTACATATAATGTTTTGCTTGAAAAAGATGCTCCATACATAATGGTTTTCCACCAGAATCCTACTAAGAAGAAGTTTGATTATTATCATATGCATATAGAGTTTTATCAACCATATAGGGAGAAGAATAAACTGAAATATGCTGCTGGGATAGAGTGGGGTTTTGGTGTTTTCACATATGATGGTGTCCCAGAAGAGAAAGCCGCTGAATTGAAAAAAGCATGTAGTGAAGCCATAGATAAACGCTTAGATAAAGTATTAGGTGAATGCATTGGTTGATAATGATTTAATTAAATATATAGTCTCGGAATATAAGAGGTTCTATGATGTAGAACCTGAAGTAATAGTGTCTGCTCCAGGAAGACTAGATTTTCTAAATACTCATCAAGACTATAAGGGATTACCTGTTGTATCTGTCGGTATAAATTTGAGAACATATGTTGCAATCTCTAGATCCCCCGATAAATATTCTAGAGTTATATCATTAAACATGTTGAGGGAAAGAAGGAGTTTCCAAGATATTTTCAGTGTCGAAAACGTCTATTTAAGAGAGAATAAATGGTTTGGAAACTATATTAGAGCATCAATAATTGCTTTGAAACAATGCTGTGAAGGCATCGGGGATGTTTTGGCTTTAATATATAGTGATGTACCTATTGCTGCTGGATTAGCTAGTAGTGCTGCATTACTTGTCTCGTTTATTGGTAGTGTAAACGAGCTCTATGGGTTAGGCTTGGATAAGAAAGATGTTGCTGAGCTAGCTTATCATGCAGAACATGATGTTATGAATATACCTTGTGGTAGATTAGACCAGTATGGATCAGCTTATGGGGGTATAGTTAAGATAGAGACTAAGCCACCATATAATATTGAGGAGTTACCAGGTATTAACGGTGTATTTGTTGTTTTAGATTCAGGAATAAAGCATAGTACAGGAGATATTCATCCTAGAAGACAAGCTGAAATAAATATGGGTTTAAGGCTTCTTCTCCAAATGAATGATCTAAGTAGAGAGATTAGAGAGAAACTGGCCAGTACATACTATGCTGTTAAATGGGATATGATAAAATATGATGAAATAAAACCTTATTTGAACAGATTACCCGATATTCCTAGGAAAAGAATAATATTTACACTTAAAATGAATGATTCAACTAGTCTCGCATTAGAAGTATTGAGAAATAATATTCCCTGTTTTGAGAAATGGGTTTCAGTGTTTGGCTTGGAGTGGAGAGATAAAATATTAGAGGCTATGAGAAGCAGTGATCCTGTTTTAAGCCTTATAGGACTAATTATGAATTATCAACACATCTTATTAAGGGACCTATACGATGTTAGCTTGCCTAAAATAGAGAAAATACGTAATGTAGCATTATCAGCTGGTGCTTTAGGAGCCAAGATCTCTGGAGCAGGATTGGGGGGTTCACTAATAGCTCTCACAAGGGATCGAGAAACTGCTAGGAGAGTGTTGAGTAATGCTTTGAACAATGGAGCTGTTCGCGGATGGATTGTTGATATAGATTCTGGGCTGAGAAGGGAAAGATAATTCTGAACACATAAGTTTCTACATAAGGAGAACACATATTTATACATATATTCCTAAGCGATGCGCGCCATGGATAGGTAGCCCAGAAACCCTGCTCCCCCATTATAGGAGTTTACACTCGAACCGGGTCAAGGGGCTCCGCCTCAATGTCCCGGGCAATGCAATCATTTATTGCCCGGCTCGTCCCCGGGTGAGTAGCCTGCGGCGTCGGGCTTTTGGGAGCGGCGGGCTAAACCCCTTGGGAGACAATGCTCCCTCGGGGCTTACACCCCCGCCCCATCAACCCCGTCTTCTACGGGAGCCCTACCCGCCGAAGAGGAAACCCCTTCGGCGGACGGCCGCCTCTTTTCGGGGAGGGGTTCCCGCTTAGATGCTTTCAGCGGTTACCCCCTACGGCGTGGCTGCCCGGCTATGCCCTGCCGGACAACCGGTACACCATTGGCCGCGGCGCCCCGTTCCTCTCGTACTGAGGGCACCTTCCCCTCAGGCGGCCCACACCCCCCGCGGGTAGAGTCCGACCTTTTGAGGCAGGGGTGGGGTCGGGGTTTTTAATTTCCCCGACCCCAGTCCCTGCTGTCTCACGACGGTCTAAACCCAGCTCACGTTCCCCTTTAATGGGCGGGCAGCCCCACCCTTGGGAGCTGCTGCACTCCCAGGATGGGAAGAGCCGACATCGATGTAGCAAACCGCGGGGTCGATGGGAGCTCTCGCCCGCGACGACTCTGTTATCCCCGGGGTAACTTTTCTGTCATGCCCGGCCCCCACCGAGGGGGGCACGAGCGTTCGCTAGGCCGCGGTTTCCCGGCCGGACCCGTTGTGTTCCGGGGTCCGGTCAAGCCGGCTTTTGCCCTTGCACTCTACGGCGGAGCTCTGACCCGCCTGAGCCGACCTTTGGGCGCCCGTGTTACCTTTTCGCGGGCGTGCCGCCCCAGCCAAACCGCCCACCTGACGCTGTCCCCCCGGGATCTCCCCGGGGGTAAGGCCTCCGGGCTGCGGTGGGTGGTGTTTCATTGGCGCCTCCCCCGCCCCCGGAGGGGCGGGTTCACTGGCTCCCACCTACGCTACGCGCCGCAGCCCGGAGGCCAACGCCAGGCTGCGGTGAAGCTCCACGGGGTCTTATCGCCCTGCGGGGGGTTGCCGGCCTGTGCACCGGCTCCGTGTATTCGCGGGGCCCCGGGCCAGGACAGTGGGGACCTCGTTGATCCATTCATGCGCGCCGGAACTCACCCGGCAAGGCATTTGGCTACCTTTCTCCCGGGAGGTCCCGTTGCCCAGCATATATATGGGTCAACGGGATTCTCCCGTTAAGAGAGTCAGAGTTACTCCCGGCCTTCAGCGGCGCTTCGCCGGGTTGTACCCCGGTTTCACGGACCGCCAGTGGCCAGGATTCAGCCCCCGTACACACCCTTTCGGGCTTGCGGGGACCTATGTTTTTATTAAACAGTCAGGCCCCCCTAGGCACTGCGACCCGCGGTCCAGAGGGTTTTTGCCTCCAGACCGCGGGCACCCCTTCTCCCGAAGTTACGGGGCCAATTTGCCGAGTTCCCTGGCCCGGGTTATCCCCCAGACGCCTGGGGCTACTCACCCAGGGGCACCTGTGTCGGTTCTCGGTACGGACGCGGGGGATCGTTCCCGGCCCCCTTTTCATGGGCCCCCGGAGTCAGCGGAAGACCCCATACGGGGTCCCATTCCCGGCTTCGGCCCCTTCTCACCATTACGGTTCTCCAGGGCCTTCACCGGTTAGCCGGGTCGCACCCATTCGGGTGCCCCCGGTCCGCCTATCCGGAGGCGTCGGAGGCCGGGCTTGCGTTGCCGCGTCTACCCCCGCGGCACGGGAATATTAACCCGTTTCCCCTTCCCCGGGTCCGTGTTACGGCCCGGGTTAGGGCCGGCTAACCCTCGGCCGACGACCGTTGCCGAGGAACCCTGGCCCTTTCCGGCGGAGGGGATTTCCACCCCTCTTCGCTGCTACTGCCGCCGGGATCCACACCCGGATCGGGTCCACCGGACCTCTCGGCCCGGCTTCTGCCCCGACCCGGCGCCCGCCTACCGGATCACGGCTCCATCGGAGCCGTGCCCCGGGGTCTCGGCGGCCGGCTTGAGCCCCGACCAATCTTCGGGGCCCCGCGGCTCGGCGGGTGAGCTGTTACGCACTCCTTAGAGGATGGCTGCTGTTAGGCCCACCTCCCCGCTGTCTAAGCCGCGGGACGCCCTTTGGGCTTGGCACTTAGCCGGCACTTTGGGGCCTTAACCCCGGTCTGGGTTGTTCCCCTCTCGGCCCCCGGGCTTACCCCGGGGAGCCCCACTCCCGCCTTCTGCGGCGGCCACGGGTTCGGAGTTGGATAGGGGGCCGGGGGCTTTCGCCCCCTGCACCCCCAATCCGTAGCTCTACCCCGTAGCCAGCCTCTGGCGGGGCTGGCCTGAGAGCCACTTCGGCGGGAACCAGCTATCACCGGGCTAGATTGGTCTTTTGCCCCTAGACGGGGGTCAGGGGAACGAATTGCACGTCAGAACCCTTGCGGGCCTCCACCGGGGTTTCCCCCGGCTTCACCCTGCCCCCGCCTAGATCGCCCGGTTTCTGGTCCCACGGCAGTGACTCCGGGCCCTATGAGGACCCCGCCCCTCACCGGTGCCTTGCGGCCCGGTTGCGGGCTTGTCGGTTTCCCTACGCCTACGGGGCTTTGTCCCCCTTAGGCTCGCCACTGCCGTGGACTCCCCGGCCCGTGTTTCAAGACGGACGGCGCAACCCTGATCAGTCCTCCTCGTACTCCCGGGTCGCCCCGGTTTCCTTTGGAGGACCTCATCTCTTCCAGGCTGCGCCGTATGTAGCCGCCCGGTTTCAGGCTCTTTTCACCCCCTTTCCAGGGTACTTTTCAGCTTTCCCTCACGGTACTTAGTACGCTATCGGTCTCGGGACGTATTTAGCCTTGGAAGCCGGTGCCTCCCGGCTTCCCACGGCAAAACCAAGCCGTGGTACTCTGGTCTCCGGCGAGGGCCTCCACGGTTTAGCCTACGGGGCTTTCACCCTCTACGGCGGGCCATTCCAGGCCACTTCGGCTACCGTGGATAGGCCCTCTTGGGGCTCAAAGGCCCCTAGCCGGAGACCCATCAACCCCTCATCCCTCCACGGTTATCCCGTGGAGGATTGGTTTGGGCTCTCCCCCTTTCGGTCGCCCCTACTCAGGGGATCCCGTGGTGGTTTCTCCTCCTCCCCCTACTAAGATGTTTCCGTTCGGGGGGTTCCCGTCCGGTACTCCCATCCCTCCCCCCACGAGGGGGAGAGGAATGGTTTCCCGGACGCCACGGGCTCTTCGCCCGTGGCAGGAGGTCCCATTCGGCGATCCCGGGTTCAACGGCTGCATGCGCCTACCCCGGGCTTATCGCAGCTTGCCACGGCCTTCCTCGGCGCCCGAGCCGAGCCATCCACCGGGCGGCGTCGGTGCCGCAGGCCCGGGGACGAGGGGCGGAGCCCCTGCCCGGTTTCGACCAGTGCCCCCTATAATGGGGGTTATGGGCACAGGGCCCCTGGGCTACCTATCCATGGCGCGCATCGCCCCCATTAATTATAACATATTATTCCCGCCTAGATCCCCGCCTAAATATTTGAATCACAGGGGATCTAGGCAATCGGGGGCTCGCGCCCTTCACACGGAACCAATTCATGGTTCCGTGTTGCATCGGGCAAATATATGAGGGGTCGAAGCCGAGGAGAACAATACAACTCCCATCCCCCTTTATTTAAGTGTCTTGTTAAAGACCCAAGCCCCATTCGAGGAGTATTTATACAGGAGAACACCTAGGCCCCCTCATCTAGAATGAGCGTAACAATACTATTTCTATTATGGGAAGAGGGGAATTATCCACCTCCACGACCCCTTATCGGAGCCCCGGCCCTTGCCCGCAGGCGGGAGGTGATCCAGCCGCAGGTTCCCCTACGGCTACCTTGTTACGACTTCTCCCCCCTTGGGAGGGGAGAGTTCGACCCGACCCCCCGGGTTTCCCCGGGGGACCGGGCCTCACTCACCCCCTCCCTCGGGTGGAGCGACGGGCGGTGTGTGCAAGGAGCAGGGACGTATTCACCGCGCGATGATGACGCGCGGTTACTAGGGATTCCACGTTCACGAGGGCGAGTTGCAGCCCTCGATCCCAACTGCGGCGGGGTTTGAGGGATTGCCTCCCCCTTACGGGGTCGGATCCCGCTGTCCCCGCCATTGTAGCCCGCGTGTAGCCCGGGGGATTCGGGGCATGCTGACCTGCCGTGGCCCCCTCCTTCCTCCGCCTTATACGGCGGCAGTCCCCCTAGTGTGCCCCGGAGCCAGAGCTCCGGGTCGCAACTAGGGGCGGGGGTCTCGCTCGTTGCCGGACTTAACCGGACACCTCACGGCACGAGCTGGCGACGGCCATGCACCTCCTCTCAGCGCGTCGGGCAAGGCCGTTAGCCTGGCCGTCATCCTGCTGTCGCCCCCGGTGAGGTTCCCGGCGTTGACTCCAATTAAACCGCAGGCTCCACCCCTTGTGGTGCTCCCCCGCCAATTCCTTTAAGTTTCAGCCTTGCGGCCGTACTCCCCAGGCGGCGGGCTTAACGGCTTCCCTGCGGCACTGGGCGGGCTCTAAGCCCGCCCAACACCTAGCCCGCATCGTTTACAGCCGGGACTACCCGGGTATCTAATCCGGTTCGCTCCCCCGGCTTTCGCCCCTCACCGTCGGGCGCGTTCCAGCCGAGCGCCTTCGCCACTGGTGGTCCTCCCGGGATTATAGGATTTCGCCCCTACCCCGGGAGTACCCTCGGCCTCTCCCGCCCCCTAGCCTGGCAGTTTCCCCTCCACTCCCCGGGTTGAGCCCGGGGATTTAGGAGGGGACTTGCCAGGCCGGCTACGGGCGCTTTAGGCCCAATAATCGTCCCGACCATCCGCGCCGGGAGGTCCTAGCCTGGATTAAACATCGATATACCAGGCCTAAGATCCCCCGGTCTCGCGGGGCTGGTATTACCGCGGCGGCTGACACCAGACTTGCCCCCCGCTTATTCCCCCGCCTTCCTACAGCGGGGAAAAGCCCCCATATAGGGGGCACTCGGGGTGACCCCGTCACGGTTGCCCGCATTGCGGAGGTTTCGCGCCTGGTGCACCCCGTAGGGCCTGGGCCCTTGTCTCAGTGCCCATCTGGGGGCTCCCGCTCTCACGGCCCCTACCCGTTATCGGCTTGGCGGGCCGTTACCCCGCCAACTACCTGATGGGCCGCAGCCCCATCCTCGGGCGGCGCGGCGGCGATAACCCCCACCGCACCCTTTCGGGGAGGAACCCTTCCAGGCATCCTCCCCTATGGGGGATTAGCACCAGTTTCCCGGTGTTATCCCCCTCCCGAGGGTAGGTTAGCCACGTGTTACTCAGCCGTCCGCCACGCTCCGCAGCGGCGGAGCGTACGACTCCCATGGCTTAGCCCCACCCCGATAGCGGTCGGGTCCGGCAGGATCAACCGGAGTTGCGGCCGCAAGGGGGCGGGGCTCCTTTTTAGGGGTCGTGGAGTTTGTGGAGCCCCTCTCCCCGTAGAGCATATCATATGCTGTTCGGGGGCAGGTGTTCTCCCAACCCCCCGTGTTGAGAAGGGGGTATGTTTTCCGGGGAGGGAGTTGTATTGTTCTCCTCGGCTTCGACCCCTCGTCAGACCCAAGCGTCCCAGGGGTAGGTGTAAGCTTAACTATTCTATTTATCAGCTATGCCCCTGGGGGGCTTGGGTCTCCATTGGTGATTGGTAAGCGTCTGTATGATTATTGGGTGTTTCGGGATTTATATATATTATGCCTCATGATCATTTAATCATATGTTAAAACATAATGGTACAAGTGGGATAACCGTGTCCATAATAAACATATGCTACACAGAAAAATATGTTTATCCCATAAAAAATAACGAGAATGTCCCCGCGGCAGGAGACCGCCCCCTCATCCACCCTCCCGGGCTAAGCCCGGAGTCGGGGCGATGCCGCCGCCGGGAAGCCGCGGGGCCATAAAATAATATTTAGATAACCAGCCTAATATAAGGGGTTCAGCCTACGTAGGTCTATCAAGACCTACGTAAGCCTTGGTGCACATCAACCTCAGCTCCCCTTTCATCGGAGAGCATATCATCGGTCTCGCACCCTTTCAGGGTAACCCCACTCCCTCTCCTCATCCACACCTTCAACCGAGGGATCATCCTCCTAATCACCACACGGTAGAAGGTGCTTGGAGAGGGAGGAAAACCCCACATCCTTAGATATAGATTTATCCTACTAACATTTATAAAAGCCTATATAATATTTAACAGTTTCGGATGGCGCTCTCCTCAATGTTTCCAGCATGGATTAATAGGCTCTAAACATATTATTTCAAGCCTATTAATCAGTACCGCCTACATTATATCCCATAAACTATTAGCATGAACACGTATAAGCTCGAGCACAGGCTTAACAAGCCAGCTCCAAAGATAACTTATAGCATTGTCTTCGAACACAATGTATATTAGGAATACTGTATGCTCATTGATAAGAGAAGAGCTAGAATTATAGAGAATTACATAGCTAATTATCATTCAATTATAAATATTGATTCATAATTAGAAGTTAAAAGCCGCCGCCGGGATTCGAACCCGGGACCTCCGCCTTTCCAGGAGATAATTACCAGGGCGGCGCTCCAACCAGGCTGAGCTACGGCGGCAACGTTTTTATTCATCGATAATATCTGATAAAAACCTGTGTACTTATATATTTTTAGCTAGAATATTCATGGAGCTATTATTGTTGTTTAATGTATGATGCAGAGCTATATTAGTAGTTTATATAGGTGTTCGCAGTGCCTATGATTCGTTTAGCAGCTTTCGATATAGATGGTACTTTAACAATTAATAGGTCTAGCACTGTTTTATGCTTAGAAGCTATTGATGCTTTAAGGAAGCTTGAGAAAAACGGTGTTATAGTAGTTCTTGTTTCTAGTAATGCATTGCCTGTGGTTGTTGGGTTGAAGAAATATATTGGTTTATCGGGACCAGCTATTGGTGAGACAGGCGCACTAATATATTATGGTGAAGAAGAAATAGTTGCTACAACAAAGTATTCTGCGAAACAAGCATATCTCGACGTATTAGAGAAATATAATGAATACGTTTATGGATCATGGCAGAACATGTTCCGCCTACACGATTATGCTTTAAAGATACGAAAACAATATTTGAGCAAAGACAATGAAATATATTCATTAATAAAAGAATATGTTGAAAACAAGTATCCATATATAAAAGTAGGATACAGTGGATACGCAATACATTTAACACCTAAAGATACCGGGAAAGGAAAAGCATTAAAACAAATAATGGAGAAGCACGGGATAAGACGAGAAGAAACAATGGGAGTAGGAGACAGCATTATGGATTGGGAATTCATCAAAGAGACAAAGATAAAAGTTGCAGTAGCAAATGCAGACCCGGAGCTGAGAAGGAAAGCAGATATAGTAACAACAAAACCAAGCGGATATGGAGTAGTAGAAATAGTTGAGAAAATACTTGACAAGCCCCCATAATACGAGTATGGATCATATAATATCTCATTCAATACGGTTATGAGGGATGAAATGGAGAGATATATCTTTAGATGCTCGTAAATATATTCTATACCATACAATTATTTCTCCACTCCTAATAACATGGTATATGTTGCCAGCATACATGTTATTAACCGGATACTCTATACTCGAGGTAGGACTATTCTTTACAGTTATAAACATATTATCAGTCCCACTAACCTATCTTATCGGTAAATTGTTTGATCGAATAGCTATTAGGCACGGGCTTGTTTTAATTGATGCATTAGATGGTGTTGAGAATATCTTCTATGGTTTATCATATAGCTTCCTTAGCCCCCTAATGATTTCTCTGGGACTACTCGTGAGTAGGATTTCTAGGATCTTCTATCCCTTATACCAAGTTGCTGAGAAACTCTTATATCCTAAGGATAAGTTTGAAGAAGTCTATTCATGGCATATGAGGCTACCACTACTAAGCCAAGCCTTAGGATTCATTATACTAGGCTACATTTTCGGAGTGCTGTATTCTAAGCCTATACATTATAGTTTAGGCTTTATAGTTATAGGATCATCATCGATCTTCACAATCACATACCTAGTGAAGTGTTTGCCTAGACTTGATGTTAGAGAGAGAATAAGTGATGCATTCTCATTCAAGTTTGATAAGGAGTTTAAGGCCATACTAGCTCTTGAGGCTCTAGATATTCTAGCATTATATTTAGCACCTAGTATAGTATTGATAAATTATATGATGATAGTTCTCAAGATGTCTTTCTTCCAAGTAATGCTTGTAGTAGCCCTATCAACACTTGCATCGCTGCCGGCAACTATTTTATCCGAACACATAGATCCTAGGCATAGATTTGAAGCCATATCCCTATACTTTGTATTAATGATGCTATGGGCTCTCATAATGTTCCTAATCCCAAACTTCTACGCCATACTATTAGCTAATATTCTAGCAGAATTCGGCAACACACTATCACTACCATTCTACAGGTCATGGCTGTTCAGCAAAGTACCCAGTAATAAGGCGAGCAGTATCCTAGCTGGAGTCTCAAGTTTTGAGAGACTATTCACTTATTTGGATACTATGGTTATTTTGGAAACTGTGAAAACTATAATTGTTTTGTAGTGTTTATATTTATGTGTTCTCTTTATATATTTTTAAATAGTGTTTTATTGGTGAGGGTTGGGGGTGAGGGTTTATGCAACCGTTAAGGTTGAAGCGGTTGCCCCCGATCCCAGCTCCCACCATAGACTATACTTGTTCCTCAAATCATATCGTGACTGGACACAGTATGTTATAGATCAGATATGGTTTGAAGATAAGACTCCATCTATGAGAGAGCTACACAGTAGATTCTATGGTTTGTTGAGGAGCATGGGTTTTCGTGCACATCACTGTCACAAAATTGAGCGTCGTGCCAAAGAAATTGTTAAAGGTGTTAAGAAGAATAATGGTTCAAAACCAGTATTAAGAAAATTAACAGCCAGGATAGACTATGAAGACTACAAATTGGATCTTGAGAATAAAGTGTTAAAAATAGCTATGCTAAATAATGAATGTGTTGTTTTGAAACTGAAATGGTATAGTTACATAAACAAGTATCTTAATAGTGATTGGAAGCTTAAGGAAATACTTGTATCTTTTAGAAACAATAATATATGGATATACTTGGTTTTTGAGAGAGAAGTTGTTTTTAGGAAGCCTAGAACTGTTATGGGTGTTGATATTAATTTTGACAACATAACATATACTATTCTGGACATGAACGGTAGACTAATGTCTATGGGTACTATACCGTTTAAAGGTTTGAGGAAGGCTCTGCATTATAAGAAGCTTGCTGAGAAATTGCAGAGAAGATATCCTAGGAATTGGAGGTTTGTAAAGTGGGTTAGAAGGGTTAGGGGTAGGTGGTTGAGGAGAGCCAAAAACATATTGAGGGATACATCACACTATGTAGCCAAGAAAATTGTAGGGATAGCTGATGAACATGATTCAGTAATAGTACTGGAGGATCTGGAAAACATTAAGAAAAACAATAGAAGTAAAAAGTTTAATTGGAGAATACATTTCTGGGCTTACCGCAGAATACAAGAATACATCTACTATAAAGCATTGATGAAGAGTATTCCTGTAGTATTTATTGATCCAAAATATACATCTAAGAAATCACCTATAGGAGGAAAACTAATTTTCTTAAACTATAAATACGTTAAACTACCAAATGGCTTTATTGTTACACGCGACATTGTTGCTTCATGGAACCTAGCACTCAAATACCTGCAGATGAAGGGCTCCAGGTGGTCTATGTGGAGCCCCAATAGCCCCCACGATGAAGGGATGAAAACCCAACCAAAGAGGGGGAAACCCATGCAAGTATCCATAATATCCAAAATAACCAAAAAATAAAGCATGGGCAACCACTAGTAGGTCTTGTAGCACCACTTATAGCTGGAGCATTAGCCTCAATATATCCAACACTACCATACCTAGTAAGTTTAATACTATTCTTATCAGCAATACCTATTCTCTTATTAGTTGAGAGAACAGTGAAATCATGATTTTAATTATTTCTTACAGGCTTATAGATACTGTACAATAGTTTAGTAGAGCAATAGCAGTTAGAATAAAGAGTGGAGCCGGGGCGGGTTATAACTTCCGAGTTCGAGTCTCTTCTTTTTAAGCAGAAAACGGTCTACAGGGGGCTTCGTAAATGGTGCAACTGCATTTCAGCGGGTGCGTCTTTATATGAATAAAAAAATATATATTTCATAGTATCATATATGATTAGTATAGAATATAAGTGGGTCGGTGAGATTACATGTCCTATTCAGCTATAACTAAATCCACAGCTATTATTATTACTCTACTAGTTATAATAGGCATCCTTGCTGGAATTGCTTGGTGGGGCTGGTCTAGAACACCTGCACCCGCCACAACCATTACTACACCACCAACCACTCCTACGACCACTACTACGACCACAGCCACTCCTCCCCAAGCTGAGCTAGTAATATATCATTGGTGGACAGCTGGTGGAGAGCGTGAAGCTATAAATGCTGTGTTTCAAGTGTTTAAACAGAAGTATCCCAACATTCAGATTGTTGAGAACCCGGTTGCAGGTGGTGCAGGAAGTGTAATGAAATCTGTCATTATAGGATTATTAGCAGCGGGAACTCCTCCTGATACTTTCCAAGTTCACGCCGGAGCCGAGCTTAAAGAATATGTTGATGCAGGCTACTTAGCTCCAATAGATGATATATGGAGTAAGCTAGGTCTCGACAAAGTTATTCCTTCAACATTACAGGTTATGTGTAAATTTAACGGACATTATTATGCTGTTCCAATAGATGTCCATAGATCTAATGTCTTATGGTATAATCCAAAGATCTTTAATGAGCTTGGAATAATCAATAAATTTGGTGATCCTAGAAACTGGAGTGTTGATACATTATTACAGGTTGCAAGATATATTAAACAACAAAGACCCGATATAGCCCCGATCGCATTAGCTTCTAGAAATAAGTGGCCTGTGACTCATTTATTTGAAGTATTATTAGCGAACGCAGGCGGTCCAGAAACTTATGTAAAATTCTTCACAGGTAAATTCAACTATAATGATCCAAACGATCCAGTTGTACAAACAGTAAAAAAGGTATTAACAGTCATGGCTACAATGGCTAAAGAGGGATTATTTAATTCAAACCACCCCGAGCTAACATGGGATCAAGCAGCCGCATTAGTTGCTGAAGGAAAAGCTGCTATGTTTATTCATGGAGATTGGGTTGCAGGATACTATATAGCCAATAATTATAAGTATGGAAAAGACTGGGCTGCAGCACCATTCCCCAAGAACATATTCATATTATTATCGGATGCCTTCGAGCTTCCAAAGAATGCACCTCATCCTGAAGCCGCTAAAGACTGGTTAATGGTTGTTGGTTCAAAGGAGGCACAGGAGAAATTTAATTTAATAAAAGGTTCAATACCTGCTAGAACCGATGTATCGCCCAAATATCCTGACCCATATAGGCCTGAGACAGCTGAAGACTTCCAGAAATCAACGCTCATACCAAGTGCGGTTCATGGAGGTATAGCTAAGGAAGCTTTCATGACTGATCTACATAATATATTAACAAGTATGTTGACAGCAGTAAGTGTTGGAACACCCGTGGATAACGCTGTAAACACTGCTTTGGCACAGATTCTACAGTCTGTCAAAACTAGCGGGTTAGCCTCATTCTGGAAGGGATACACAATAGACTATTTCATAACTAAGAGATAATTTTTTTTTAATCACAAAAACAAAATTTTTATACATGATTTTGTCTAGCTAGGTGAATATGAATGCCTAAGCTAGTCAGTATTAAGGATTTCATTTTATTTCTCGGACCAATAATTTTGATAACAGCTGTTCTCTATTATATGATTGGAGAAACGATTTATGTTTCTATGAGTGATTGGTGGAGTATGAAGCCGAGTTTTAACTTTGTTGGTTTAGAGAATTTTCGGAGAGTGATTAGTACTCAGCGCTTCTGGATCGCTTTTAGAAATAATGTTATTTGGATACTTATATTTGTTATCCCCACCAGTTTTCTCGGGTTAGTAATAGCGTATTTAATGATGATATCAGGTAAAGAAACGATTTTTAGAACCATATTTTTAATTCCTACAGCTATGTCGATGGTTGTATCTGCAACTATATGGATATGGATGTATGGTAGGGAGGGAGCTATAAATACCATACTTAATGCTTTAGGTTTTAAGGTTTCATATGGATGGATAGATAATCCTAGAACGGCATTGTATGCATTAATATTTGTAACGGTATGGCTTTATCTAGGCTTCGCAGTTGTAATTTTCGAGGCTACAATTAAAGGTATTGATAAATCTATAATAGAGGCAGCTAAAATTGATGGAGCATCTGATTTTAAAATATTTTATAGAATAATTTTACCATTATCTAGATCCGGTTTTCTAGTCTCTATACCATTGCTTTCTCTAGCTATTCTCAAACTATTCGATCTAGTATTTGTTGCTACTCGTGGAGGTCCAGGTCTTGCAACTGATGTTCTCGCAAACTATATGTGGGATGCAACATTTTCTATGAGATTCTTCGCGTATGGTGCAGCTATAGCTGTTGTAATATTCGGGTTATCGCTTGTAATAGTTATCCCCTATGCCTTAACAGCGTTAAGAAGGTGGTTTGGTAGATGAAGATAAAATCATCTATTAAAAGAATTCTTCTGTACTTCTTCTTAGTAATCCTAGCTATTGCATGGATAATGCCTGTATATATTGCCATTATAGCGGGTTTTAAGAGTAATAGAGAGATTTATTCCACTAATGTATTACAACCACCTATGAATCCAACAGTAGATCCTTGGGTTGAGGCATGGAATAGGATAAGTAGAGCGTTCATTAACAGCATAATTATATCTCTATCCGCCACTGCTTTATCGGTTATTATTGGTACTATGGCTGGATACTATTTGTCAAGATATAGGTTTAAGGGTGCACAAGCATTATTCTTCTCAATAGCGGTTGCTTCTTTTATTCCTTACCAGATTGTATTGATACCTATAGTTAGAATATTTTCTACTATCCACTTAATGGGAACAATTCCCGGTTTAATACTTGCTTACACCTTACTCTTCAGCCCGTGGGCTGCTCTCATATCTGCAGCGTTTTTCATGACTGTACCCAAGGAGCTTGAAGAAGCAGCATTTATTGATGGTTCTTCGCCTATTAAGACATTTTTTAAAGTGGTTTTCCCAGTAGCTATTCCGGGAATAATATCTACTACGATAATAATCTTCATGAATATTTGGAACGAGTTCCTCATAGCTGTTGCATTATCCACGACTCCCGTAGTTAGGCCTGTTCAGCCGGAAATAGCTAATTTGAGAGGTACAACTACCGTTTCATGGAATACTCTAATGGCTGGCTCTATAATAGCTATATTACCTCCAACAATAATTATTATTCTTCTGGGGAGATTTTTTGTGAGCGGTCTCTTAGCTGGAGCACTTAAGGGTGCTTAGGGTGGTTTTAAATGGCCGATGTAGAGTTAAGGAATGTGACTAAAAGGTTTGGAAAAACAATTGCTGTAGACAACGTATCCTTTAAAGTATATGATAAAGAATTCTTTGTATTGTTAGGTCCTAGTGGTAGTGGTAAAACAACAACACTTAGGATTATTGCTGGGCTCGAAGATCCTGATGAAGGAGATGTTTTAATATATGGTAAAGTTGTAAATGATGTTCCGCCACATAAGAGAGATATTGCTATGGTTTTCCAAAACTATGCATTATATCCACATATGACTGTTTATAAGAACTTGTCTTTTCCACTAGAAAACATGGGTTTAAGCAAAACAGAAATTGATCGTAGGGTTAAAGCTGTTGCGGAGATGCTTCATATAAGCCACCTACTTGATCGTAAACCATCTCAGTTATCAGGAGGAGAACAGCAGAGAGTTGCTTTGGGAAGAGCACTTGTTAGAAGACCAAGCGTCTTCTTAATGGACGAGCCTCTCAGCAATCTTGACGCTAAACTAAGAGTATATATGAGGGCACAACTTAAAAGAATGCAGAAAGAACTAGGAATAACAACTATTTATGTAACACATGACCAAGCAGAAGCTATGACTATGGGTGATAGAATAGCAGTCATGAATAAAGGCAAAATAATGCAGATTGGCAGACCTTATGATCTCTACAATAAACCCGCAAACCTCTTCGTTGCTGGATTCATTGGTTCACCACCAATGAACTTCTTTGACGCTGCCTTCAAAGTGGTAAATAATGAATATATACTAGATGCTGGCGAGTTCACACTGAAACTAGATAAGGAAATAGGTAGGATTATCTTGGAAAAACTAGGTGAAACAGATGTAATTGTAGGTATAAGACCTGAACACATAGACATAGTTAATGAAAAAGAAGAGAATACGATTGAAGCCGAAGTATACGTTATTGAGCCCCTAGGAGCACAAACAGTAATAGACGTGAAAATCGGAGACTACATATTCAAAATTCTTATGAAAGGACAACTTGAATATAGAATAGGGGAGAAAATCCTAATAAGACCCCAGATTAATAGAATCCATATATTCAAAAACGGTAAAACGATAATATGAATAACAATCCTAATTCAAATTAATTTCTTCCTACTTATGTAATTATTATACTACGTTTCGATCATTTATAGTCTGTTTCAAAAATACTTGTTTGGAATATTTTATTATATTCAAAATCTCATAGTATCGTTCGCTTCATAATTTTTAAGATTGATTCTTTTCATTGTATTTAATTAAGAATAAATTGCGTACTTATGAAGCTAATCTATCCAGTCTCCTATATTGATTTTTTCAGGTATGTATTTGTCTGCGAGGAATTTGAGGCCTTTGCTTGCCATAGCTTCTATTTCGAGTTTTGATAGTGTTTTGAAGAATATGCATAGTTCTCTGATCCATTCTGGTGTTCTAAACCATGGATATCCAGCATTGTCCTCCTTGTTTTTCGCTTGTTTATCGGTAAGCTTGTTTCCTAATTCATCTGCGCTCAATATATTCTAGGGGAACCAGGGGGCTTCACACCACAAGCACCGCAAACACCTCCTCACCAAGGCCCCCTCTGCAACAACCCTGCACCGCAAAAGCATGCTACAGAATTTTTGAGGGGCTTGGAGGGGGCTTTCTGCATGTGAAACGTGATCATGGGACGGCGAGAAGCCCCCGGTTTCCGATCAAATCTTCAAGTCCACAATTCGGTAAAGCCCCTCGTGTTGAGGGGTTCAAGAGTTGCGCAGGTATTGGCTCCCTACCTAAACCCCCCTGTTTCTCCAAATAATATTTATAGTCATAGAAGCCCCTAAGCCCCTTCTAATAAATTAATGTGTCTAGGATGAAGTCCTTCTGCTCAACCCCTAGCACCCACCTTTACCCTTCTCTTAAGAACAGCGTTGCCCTGAAGCCTGATCTCTACCTCGTACAGCCGTGGTTCTTCAGGCGAATAATATACTGTATATTCTCCCATAGACTCCGTCTTAATCTTGGAGTATAAGCGGTTGTTAATGTATACTTCAAGCTCCTGGTTAGCCAGGGGGATGCCGAGGGGGTCGCGGAGAACCCCGACAATCTTAACAGTAGGGATCCTTGTTGAGTCGCGTGCAGCTATCTCCACGGTTTCGGGAACCTGCAGAGACTTCTTTTTTACGGCCCCAGGTTTTCCAAGTGCTCGACTGATCCCAGGCCTATATTTACCGCTTAAAAATACTAAGAACTGTTTCTCTGGAGTGTTGATTTAACAGGCTTCTTTGCAATCCCTAAGCCAATAAAGCCCGATACAAGTACAGTAACAGCTGTCCCGCCAAAACCTAAACCATTGCATAGTGTAACCAATGCAGATGCGATGACAAAGCATATAATAATTAGTAGTTGTCTAGCGCTTAAGTCCCCGATGAATGGAAAGCTGAAGAGGGGTTGTATTCACCAAGACTTATCCTCAACAGCTAAAACCCTAACCTCCCTAACCATTCTATTACACCAAGAAGAAAAGAAAGAAGAGCATAGTAATGGATATATGATTAAGCGTTGCATAATTAGTTAACAGATTATCAACAATGTGCGAGCTCGGATTATACGGGTTGGAGCTTATGAGGTGGTGGATTAGATGAGATTCGAACTAGAAATTTGGAGCCGGGGGCGGGATTCGAACCCGCGGTAAAGCGGGTTTCCATGAACCCCCTACAGGGTAAAGTCCATGTGAATTATGGGGCCCTGCAGCCCGCCGCCTTAGACCGCTCGGCCACCCCGGCTCTTCATATTTGTGGTTATTTCTACGGGTTTATATTTATGTTTATGGGATCTTGTATTTGGAGAATCTACCTGCTTTCACATATATCTCTGATTTTCCATTCCATTCATTCTTTACTTCATCATATACTTTTTGTAGAACAGCTTTGGTATCTATACCTGGGTATACTGGTTTTTTAACCTCGAGAAAAACTTCTAGTTTATCCTTAGATATTTTATATGTTGACTTAGTAACTGGTACACCGTTCTCGTTTAGTGCTCTAACTATTTTGCCTAGAATAGTGGTTGCTATAAAGTCCTCTTTTTTAACCAGCAGTTTAGTCTTGGTTTCACCAGCCATTCTTATCTGTGACTTAACTATTTTATCATCCATCCTTGTTTTCTCAATATATAATGATAAAGCCGCGGAAAGCGTGCTCTCAAGATCTAGTAGCATCATAGCTGTCTGATACATAGGGGCGAGTTCAATTGTTAAATAAACAATATCTTCGCGTAATTCGAGTTTAACATCTAGTATATCAAAACCAAGTCTCTCAATTAATTCATAGATTTCTTTCCTAATACTTTCAAAATCTATTTTTGGTGCAGGCTTAACAACTGCTTCTGTAGTCGGGGAAGCTTGCTTAGCTCCTACTTCTAGAACCTGAGATGAAGTTGATGCAATTGACTCTCTTTGCTGGGAAACACTTGTTTCTTGTTTAATAGTTTTCTTAAGTTCTTCTAGTTTTTCTTTTCCAATTATTTCTTCAAGAACGTTTTCGGGAACACTATATATTTCAATAGAGGAGAATAATTGTTCGGGACCAGATTTAAAAATGTTATATGCTTCTATGCCATGTTTTTTCTCTTTATTCTCATAAATAGCTCCGATCAAGAACCCATTATATATGTAGAAAATAAATTGTTCTCCGTCAATAGGTTTAAGTACGAGTTTATAAACACCAGTACTGTGTTTTTCAGTAATATTGTCAAGCTCTCCTTTACTAGCATTTCTTAGTCGCTCAACAATGCTTTCCGATAAAACAATCTTTGCCTTATTAATTACATCGTCTAGAACCATGCTAAAATCAAGTTTTTCTAGGAGACTCTTCAACAGCCTCCAAAACCTCACACATAGTTTCTATAATAATCAATATAGTTCCTTTTTCAAATAATATATTATTAACTATTATTGAATATTTAAACAATACTGAACATTTATAATAGAGTTCTTTCGAGCTATTAAAAAACCATATTCAATTATTTACTCATGTAATTATCTATGTTATAAAATGATTTTGATTTCATAGTTTAAGCTAATCTATTACGTAAAAATAATTGTTTTAACCTCGTATGGTTTAAAACATAATTTTATACATCCATTATCTTCTTCTAAGTAATTAAGCGTATTTCCTAGGAAATCTGTCTCGTAGACCTTATTGTACTTGAAGCTTGTTCTTAAACAAGCAATAATTGTTTTGTTTATGGGGTTATATACTCTCAACAATATCTTGCCTGGCTTTAATTGTTTAACAGTTGTAATCACTATATTGTCTGGCTCAACATTCATCACTGAAATACTAGTGTTTTTATTCGCTGAATTATTCTTATAACCAAGCATGTGGATTGTTAGAAGTTCTCTAGCAACACGATATGTTTTGCCCTCCACATATGTTCCCTTATGTGGATATATCCATATCCGCGCTGTTCTACGTCCTTGATCCATGTAGAGGGGTCTTTTAGAAAATCTCAAATATGATAGGTACGTGTTTATCATTAATAAGAAGTTTAGTATCTTCTTTGTTAAGCCTTTAAGCTTTGAAAACTTTAAGTCAAGCATTTTATTCTGAACATGTCTATATTCTTCCACATAGCCTGCATACGCTTCTCTAATAGGGAATAATGGTGATCTAAGCAAGCTCACTCCTATTGCACCGTTCATCCAGCTATATCCATACTTTGAATCAGTAATAATGGATACACCGAATTCGCCGTTTGATACATCTACCCATGAATGCCCTGGTACTTCGTATTTTGCCTTATCAAATGGATCACTTGATCTTAGAGGGTCTTTTCTTTCTATAACTCCGTAAGGAGCTTCGAATACCGCGGTTTCTGAATCGATATTTAATGGTATGAGAAGCTTGAGCATTTTATGTTTTGTTCTCCATATCATGTCTAAATATATCTCGACATATGGTTTGTCAGCATATAAACCGATCTCAGCCGATATATCAGCATATCCCCTTCTAAACCATTGTTTATAGATGTACCTACAATAAACTGATGCATATAGTGGTCCGCGATGTTTTATCTCTACTTCTACGGGCTCTAAATCCTTGTATAAATACTTGTTTAATCCGTCAAGATAATATGTTTCCCAAGCATCAAATAATCCTGCAGCAAATAATCTTCCTCTAGTAGGCATGGGTAGGTCGCTATACATTCTTAACCGAATAGGTTTTCTGAGAATATTAAGGTTTAAACGCTTATCAAAAATGTTTGTTACCAAACACTTCTTTTTATCGATTATTATTTTCAAATAGTTGTTTTCAAGAAATATGAAATCTTTATCTTCATTTATCTTGACGGCATCGCTGGGTATATCATTAAATGAATTTATAACTTTAAATCCTAGGGGCGGAATGTTTCTTACATATACTAGTTTTTCATTATCTCCTAGATCCTGGAATATACCTTCTATGCTTCCACGAACCCTCATATATGTAGTTAATGGGAAATTATTCGGGTTAAACAATACATATTTTCCATTAGTTTTCTCCAATATTTTGTCGAGTCCTCTTCGATATAGTTTTAGTAATTGCTTAAATAACATGTATGCCCTGGTCCTAACTTCTATGTATACGTTAGGTGATAATGTAGCTGATAAAGCATCGTGTCCCTGATTTATCAGTAGTAGGCGCCAGAACTTCTCGACAATGCTTGGATATTCTATATTGAATAAAATATTGAGTATCGTGTAGAGTTTCTCTATGCTTAACAATAATTCTTCATTATATCTGTTAAGCTTCTTAATAAACGAACCAACCGTATATGTTCCTCTATGAAACTCTAAGTAGAGCTCCCCTATGTATATGGGGAGTTTATCAGTGTAGTGTTTTTCGACATATTTGAAAAAATCCCTTATTCGTGAAGGATTTATTGATATAAATCTTTCTTTTCGTCTACGCCATTCTATTATATTCTTTATAGTATCCTCATCTATTCCGCCACCATGATCTCCTTTACCATAAATTATCAGTACTGCTGGGATCTCTTGTTTTCTTAATTGTTCATAAACAACAAATATTATTCTTCCATAATTGGTTAAGAACTCATTATAATCTAGAGGAGTAATATACGCTAATACCTTGCTACCATCATTACTACGCCAAATAAAAATAGGATATGAGAAATCATTTGTATCGTTCCATCTAAGCTTCGATGTAACAAAGTATTTGATTCTGGATTTTCTAAGTAGTTGTGGAAGGCTGGAGGGGAAGCCGAAGGAATCAGGTAAAAACAATATCTCAGCATACTTGTTGAAATGTTGATAAAAATATTTCTGGCTCATAACAAGTTGTCTAACAATTGATTCTCCCGAAGCCATGTTTGCGTCAAACTCTATAAATCCTCCGGAAAGCTCCCAGCGGCCTCTCTCCACGAAGTGTTTGATCTTGTTAAACAAGACATTATCGTTCTTCTCGACATATTCATAGTAAAGAGAAGAACCCGTAACAAAGAATAAATCATTGTATTTCTCCATTAAATTTATAACTTGAGAAAATGTTTCATTAACAACACGTAGAGATTCTTCTAGAGGCCAGAGCCACTCACTATCGATATGAGAATATCCTGTAAGGAATACTTTTATATCCAATACACCTACACCAAGATGAAGAATATAGTGATCAACATATTATTTCTGACTAAAAATATTGTTGAAAACAACTTGAGTAAATTAAGAGATTGATTTGTGGATACTAGGATTAGTTAGTAGTGGGGCCGCGGGGATTTGAACCCCGGGTCACGGGGGCCCAACTCGGGCACTAGGTCCTATTTGGAGCCTAGTGTGCCCCGCATCCTAGCCAGGCTAGACTACGGCCCCCCAATATCACTTATTTATCCATGTTATTTTCCTTTAAAACTCTTTATCAAGATTTTTCCATGATAGGATAAACTAGCTAATGATAGAGTTGGATGAAAAATGCCGCCGCCGGGATTTGAACCCGGGACAACCGGATCTCCCCTGAGCTTAGTCGACTTCGGACCCGTGGCTCCGTATGAGTCCGGCGCTCTGCCAGGCTGAGCTACGGCGGCTTCAATTTTTTGATTATATTTATGGGATTTATAAATATTAGATGATAAAGCTTATATTTATATTACAATTACTACTTCACTATTTATTTCCTTATTGATTTTTCTATCTTCTATTTTCGTCATTTCCAGTATTAGTCTTTCAAGCGCCATTCTTATTAGTTCACTACGTGAAATACCTAGGATTGATGCGTATTCATCTATTTTCTCAACTAAATCTTCATCCGCTTTAAAAGTGACTACTTTTAAAACCATACTATATCATCTCAAATACATTTTTCTGAATAATTGTTTACACAATGTTTTAGTGTAGACAAACATGAATACTTGATCAATTAAAGAGAGGTGGGTGAAAGTATTAGATATATAAGATAAAACTATATATCTCCCATAAACTAATCAAAAATAACGTAGAGATAATAAAGGGCCCGTAGCCTAGCCAGGATAGGGCGCCGGCCTCCTAAGCACAGTGTTTTAGCAGGGCCAGCCGGAGACCCGGGGTTCGAATCCCCGCGGGCCCGCATATATTTTTCCCTAAAACAATATGTAGGTAAGCTAGATGAGTTTCTCGGTTAAGTTGATTGTGTTAAATGATAATGTTGGTAAGCTTGGTCTACTCAATGATTGGGGGTGGAGCATATATATTGAAGTTATGGGTGAAAAACTGCTTTTCGATGCCAATACTTCTCCGGAAATAATAAGGTTTAATGCTGAACAATTAGGAGTTAATTTAGAGAAACTAGATTATTGTTTCTTAAGCCATCACCACAGTGATCATTATGGTGGATTCAAATATTTCACTAATTTGAAACGTAAACTAAAAATCTATGCACCACCTGGTGATGTTAATTATTTGAAAAACTATAATCTTATACCAATAATCATACGTGAACCAACAAAATTGTCAATAAATACGTGGAGCACTGGCCCCCTCAAACACGGTTATCTATATGAGCATGGATTATTTATTTATAATGAAGAAACAAATCCGATACTTATAGTTGGATGTAGTCATCCAGGTGTAGATAAACTATCGGAGATCACGAAGAAGATCACTGGTAAAAACTTATTCTTAGTGATCGGAGGATTCCATTCTCCACCGAGAAGTGTTATTGATAGTTTAGCACGTATTACAAAACATATATGTCCTACTCATTGTAGCGGCGAAGCAACCAAGGACTATGTTAAGAAAAAATATCCGGAGAAATACTGTGAGGCTAGAACGGGTTCTATAATAACAATTAAGGGCCAAAAAATAGAAGTTATATATTAGCCGAGAAAAGTGTCGAGGAGAAACATTATAATAAAACCGGTAAAGAAGCCGAGCGTTGATAAATCATCGTGGCCGTGACTATATGTTTCCGGGATAAGCTCGTGGACGACAACATATATCATTGCACCAGCTGAGAAACTCATTAGGAAAGGCATGAGTAGTTCTAGAACATTGCTGAACAAGACAACTACGCCTAGAGGAATATATGCAGCCGCTAATTCGGAAAAACCGCTAATCACTCCTAGAGCCAATGATTTCCGCATGTCTTTTGAAACACTATAATAAGGAAGAGATACAGCTAAGCCCTCCGGTATGTCCTGTATACCAATAGCCAAGGCTACTAGTACTCCATCTTTTAATCCATAAATAGTTGATACACCAACCGCCATACCTTCAGGAATATTATGTATAATTATTGCTAGAACAACTAGAAGCATCCGCATGTATGTTCTACGAAACCACTTAGGCCCCTCATACCCTTTAATAAAATGTAAATGCGGAAGAGATTTATCTAGTACATAAATTGTTAAAGCGCCAACTATAAATCCAGTATAAACACATAGATAACAACCCATATCTAATGAGGGAATTAATAAGCTGGTGAATAAAGCAACAAGCATTACTCCACCTGAAAAACCTAATCCAGCATATATGTATTTTTCACTGATCTTCTTTCCTAGAATTACTGGAAAAGAACCAATAGAAGTCAGCACGGCCGGTATAAGTCCAATGAAGAATAACTGATATGTAGGAGGCAGCCCTATTATTCCCTGTAAAATATAATCTACTAGGCTATCCAAGCTATTCTAACCTTAAGGTTTAACTGTATAGTATAACCTCTTCCTCTTTCTACCCTTATTGACAATCTTCAATGGAACAATCTCGCCGATCTCACCTGTATTCTTAACGTGGGGGCCGCCGTCAGCTTGTATATCAACACCAGGTATTTCAACTATTCTTAACATATCAATATTTGGAGGCATGCGTTTAGCTAGTTTCACAATGCCAGGTATTTTTAAGGCTTCCTCCCTTGGTAACCAATAAACCTTAACTTCAATATTGCGCTTAATAATCTGATTCGCTTTTTCAACAACATCTAGAAATAGTTCTTTATTGAATTCCTCGAGGCTATAATCGTCATAGGCGTATTCTTCGGAAATATTGCCGCCAGTAATTAATGCTCCATAATCCCTATACATAACAGAAGCCAATATATGAGCTGCTGTATGTAGTCTCATAAGCTTATATCTTCTATTCCAGTCAATAACTTGTTTAACGACATCACCCGCCTTAAGATCATGTTCTCCATCAACAATATGAACTACATCACCAATATTTTTATCAAACAAAACTTGGACAACTCTATATTCTTTGTTATCTTTAACTAATTTACCAGTATCGTGATCGACACCGCCGCTTCTAGGATGAAAAATTGTTGTATCAAACACTATCTTATTACCAATAACTTCCCTTATTGTTGCAGTATTCTCCTTTAAATACGAGTCATATTGGTACAAGAGCTTTGTAGTCATTTAGCATCACACCCATATATTGTAAATAGAATGGTAGCCGGGCGGGGATTCGAACCCCGGTCACGGGGGTTCTCCCCAGCATTTACAACTGGGCCAGAGCCCCGCATCCTTGGCCGCTAGACGACCCGGCTACTTATTTCATCATATTTGTTTAATTAATTATTCTGGGTTTTTATATTTTGATATCTAGCCGGATCCGATTTGATGATAAATTTTTAAAATAATATGTGATTAAAGTTATAAACCCCCTCATTGTCTGATTTATATAATTTATGGAAAAATTTATAAGGGTTCTAACATACCTGTTAATAGCTAAAACTATTTATGGTGAACAATATGTCTAATCCAGTAAATACTTCTCCCAAAGATAAACAAAAATGTCCAGAAGATCAAATAATTTATGATCCAGAGATGGGAGAATATATTTGTTTATTGACAGGCGAAGTAATCGAAGAAAAAGTTATTGATGATAGACCTGAGTGGAGAGCTTTTACTCCAGAAGAGAGGGAGAGAAGAAGCAGAATAGGAGGACCATTAACAAGCACTGTCCACGATAGAGGATTAGCTACCGCGATAGATTATTCAAACAAAGATGCTACAGGCAAAAGACTAGAACCACGTAGAAGACTAGAAATACAGAAGCTTCGAAGATGGCAAGCAAGATCAAGAATACAGAGCAGTATTGAGAGAAACCTAGCACAAGCAATGAACGAGCTAGACCGGTTATCAGACCAGCTCAACCTACCTAGAAATGTGAAAGAAGAAGCCGCTAGAATTTATAGAAGAGCTGTTGAAAAAGGCCTTGTACGCGGAAGAAGCATTGAAAGCGTCATAGCTGCTGCAATATATGCTGCTTGCCGAGAATTAAAAATTCCAAGAACTCTGGATGAAATAGCTAAACATACCAAGAGTAGTAGAAAAGATATCGCTAGATGCTATAGATTACTCCTCAAAGAACTCGATATAAAAGTGCAGACAAGCGATCCCATAGATTTCATACCACGAATAGCACATGCTTTAAATTTAAGCGGTAGTGTAATGAAGAAAGCAGCCGAGATCCTTCATAGAGCTAGATCATTAGGTGTTACAGCAGGAAATGATCCAGCAGGGTTAGCAGCAGCTGCAGTATATATAGCTGCGCAATTATCAGGTGAACGCAGAACGCAGAAAGAAATTGCACATGTAGCTGGGGTGACCGAGGTAACTGTAAGAAATAGATATAAAGAGCTTGCAAAAGAGTTAGGAATAGATCTTCCAACTACATAACTTAACATAAATAAATATTTTTTACTTAACTCTTCTATTTTTCTCCGCTATTGTATTGTCTAATCTATTATCATTATGTTTTCTGGTGGAAAACCAAGCTCGTTTATTAGTATATCTTTGACTCTATGTCTATGATCTCCTTGTAGCTCTATTTTACCATCTTTAACTGTTCCCCCCGTTGCAAGTTTTGACTTCAATTTTTTAGCTAATTGTTTTAATTCATTTTTAGAGCCCGTCAATCCCTCAATAACAGTTACTTCCTTACCAAATTTTCGCCTATCTAGCCTAATTTTAATTATTTGTTGTTCCCTCTCCAATTGCTCAACTAGTTCAGGAGGGAGCCCACCATATATTGATGAAAAGTCCTCCTCCATGCCTTTTTCCAACCATTCAATCTTATTATTCTTCTATACATTATTGTTTATTGGTAGTTTATAAAATTTATATTCCACTTATATGATTGAAGAAACTGTTGTATAATGCTTGTGGTGTGAGAGTATGGTTAAGTATAAATGTGCTAGGTGTGGTGCAGAATTTGATCTAGAGGAAATGATTAGTATTTATGGTAGGCAACGTGTTAGATGCCCGCATTGTGGATATGAGATAATATATAAGATTGCTCGAAGCTATCGATTAGTAAAAGCTATTTAAACCGAGCTCTTCTTCTCCATCATACCTATTATTTCAAATACTATCTTAGCCGCTAATATACTTGTAATATCATTGATATCACCTAGCGGATTAACTTCTACAATATCAAATCCAATAACTTGTCTTGCATTCCTAACTATACTCCTTATTATTTTTAAGATATCGATTGGATGTAAACCTAAGGCTTCAGGATTAGATGTTCCAGGAGCATATGCAGGGTCCACTGAGTCTATATCTATACTAATATAGACGTTTCCTAGATCACTATTTATTATTCGTTGATAATTATCGAGATTTAGTGGAGAAAGCATTGTTATATTGGATTGTTTCTGAACAAATCCTAATTCTTCTTCGCTGATTGCTCTGGCACCAAAATGAATTATAGGGATACTTGTTTCCTCAAGTATTCTGCGGAGATGAGTTGCATGATTAAACTTTGAACCTAAATAATCATTTCTCAGATCTAGGTGTGCATCGAAAACTATTAACGTATCAATAGTGTCAATTAATTCATGTATAATCGGGTATGTGATTAAGTGTTCTCCCCCTAGGAAAATATATGTTTTACCAGGATATTCTTCTCTAATTCCTCTAACAACATTCTTTATTCGATCAATATTTTCATGTATAAACCCTGGAACCATAACAATGTTACCTAAATCATTAAAACCTATTCTTTCAAGACTAAGGTTTTCAAACAGCGAATAATATTCAATATTACAAGATACCTCTCTTATCTTATTAGGAGCCATTCTGGTTCCAGGCTTATAGGTTGTTGTCGAGTCTAGGGGGATACCTACAACTATATATTTTGAATTCTCATCTCTTACACATGCAAATGCACATGTTTCCTCTAGTAAATGCCTCCATAGAGTCAACTTGGATACAGCTCCACATTAATTTATTGATAAGCATCAACAATATATTCCACATTTAGAAGATAAAACTATAGTTTAAACCAGATAAAACGAGGTATTAAAATATTGGTAAATAAACAAGTTGATAAATACCAAATACTTTTAGATCTGGGTAAGAGGAGGGGGTTATTCTGGTTATCCTACGAAATATATGGTGGAGTAGCAGGATTCTACGATTTCGGCCCTAACGGGGTATTAATCAAGAGAAACATCATTAATGAGTGGCTTAACAATCTTGTCTATAATACTGGGCTTGTTCTAGAAATCGAAACTCCAATAATTACTCCTAGAATAGTATTAAAAGCTAGTGGCCACGAAGACCACTTTACAGATCCGATCACAGAATGTACTAGATGCGGAAGAGTTTTCAGAGCGGACCATCTTATCGAAGAAGCCCTGGGAATTAGAGCAGAAGGATTATCGATGGATGAATTATGGAAACTCATTAAAGAACATAATATTAGATGCCCAGAATGTGGAGGAGAATTAACAAAGCCTAAACCAGCACTTTTATTGTTTAAAACCGAAATAGGCCCCTATAAGGGGAGCCCAGCATATCTTAGGCCTGAAACAGCGCAAGGAATGTTTGTATCGTTTAAACATGTATTAAATATTGCACGAAATAAATTACCTCTTGGAATAGCGCAGATAGGTAGAGTCGGTAGAAACGAGATTTCACCGCGTCAAGGCTTATTGCGTCTTAGAGAATTCACAATTATGGAGCTGGAATTCTTCTTTGATCCTGAAAAAGCCTTTGAAGAAACAATGAAGTATATGACGGATGAGATAAGAAATGAAAAACTAAACATTATCACCGCTGAGGACAAGTTGAGAGGAGAAGAAAAAACTAGGAAATATACAGCTATTGAATTAATTGAGAATAAAATAGTCAAGAATCCATGGATGGCTTATTGGATGGCGCTAGGAAATATCTTCCTAAGAAAACTGGGAATCTCGTCTGAAAAAATACGTTTCGACGAGAAACTTCCCGAGGAAAAAGCTCATTATTCAGAGCAAACATTCGACCAAGAAGTATATACAGAGAAGTATGGCTGGATAGAAGTAGCAGGATATAGTTATAGAACAACATATGATCTAAGCAGACATATTAAGTATTCAAAAGCTGACCTTACATATTTCAAAAAATACGATAAACCAATCAAGAAAAAAATTGTTAAGATTGTTCCTAACCCCAAGAAAATAAGAGAAATAGTGGGAAAAGATATTGGAACTGTTATGAAAAAACTCAATGAAATACCTGCTGAAAAAATACTGGAAGAGCTTAATAAGAACAATTATGTGGAAATCAGCAATTATAAACTTAGTCGCGAATGCTTCATAATAAGTGAGAAAGAAGAAACTATTCATGGAGAAAAAATAATACCCCACGTTGTAGAGCCCTCGTTTGGTTTGGAGAGAATATTTTATGTTGTCTTAGAGAATTCTATAAGTATTGCAAGAGATGGAAGAATAGTTCTTAAATTACCTCCAAGAATAGCTCCATATAAAGTAGCTGTTTTCCCATTAGTTACAGGTAATAAGCCTGAACATAAAAAAATGGTTTCAATAGCTAGACAGGTATATAGGGCCTTATTAGAGAACAACATACTAGCTTACTATGATGAAGAAGGAAGCATTGGTCGAAGATACGCTAGAGCCGATGAAATAGGTATACCATATGCTATAACAATTGATTACCAAACATTAGAAGATGAAACGGTTACACTAAGAGATAGAGATTCAAGGGAACAGATAAGACTACATATTCAAGAACTACACGATAAACTAATAAGTCTGCTCGGATTGAAAAAAGAGTTTAACATAGAGTTTTAAACTATTAATTTATAATCCCTTATCAATACGATATATATGGAGACACCTTGACTAGCTAATAGCTGAAAGGTGCATACTATGTATCCCGAAGAAAAAGAAACCACACCAACGCAAAGCGCAAATGAAGAAAAAAGCGAACCCGCTAAAAAAGTAGATGTTAAAAAACTCGTATCAATAATACCCCCAGCATCTGAGCTTAGAAGAAAACAGAAAATATTACGTGAAAAAAGAATAAGGATAAAATATGATGATTCACTTCCAGAAAACACGGCCAAAGTACCCAAAGACCTCGCCGAAGCACTTGGAATAAAAGAAGGCGATACAATAGAAATTGTTATTGCTGGTAAAAAGAAATTCTTGTTTAAAGCAATAATAATAGAGGAGGCCGGGACAAACCTAGTGTATTGTTACCCAGAAGAACTACGAGAAAAAGGCGTAGCAGATAATAGTATTGCAACTCTAAGAAAACATTAGTTATACAACCAAATATATAATAACAAGTTTCTACATGGACGGTATGAGTCATGAATGAACACATATATGATTACTTATCAAATCTCAGAGACCTAGTAAACAAGTATGAAGAACTAATAGATAAGTTAAAATATGTAAAGAATGCTTCAAATAGTGATCCTGAAAAAGTAGATAGAATAATACCAGAGATCAAAGGGATCATTGAAAAAACAACAATACTGCTTTCCCAACACGAAGATATTATGACAATAAATAGTGATGTTGATGAAAATACACAACAATATTTAAAAACATATTATAACTACTTGAAATTAGTCAGTATTCCATACACATATGATCTACTAAACGAATTAAAACAAGCCCTCATAAAAAATAACTATTTCAAGAAAGCAATAAAACTAGATACATTAATTAAAACAATGAGTCAACTAACCTGAGAAGAATTAGAGAACACTTAACAAGTAAGTATTCTAATAAATTTCCCCCATAAAAATCGAGGTGCTACATCATATATTTCAACCAATGCTTCACACCCTGAAAATCCTGGACTCGTTAATCCTTTTACAAAAACTGTTGGGCCATGATTAATTGGATAACCATAATATTTGCCGTTGCTGTGAAGCAGTAGTACATGTATTTTTCTCCCAATAAAGCTTGTTTTCGTCAATAAATTATATTTTTCAACTTTTTTCTTGATCAAACTGATTATTCTACTATATTGTTTAATATCTGGTTTTAGATTTTGGAAAGCAGTTCCAGGTAATGGAACAAACTTGTACAGAGTAATTTTCTCCACACCTAGACTAGATAATTTACTTATTACCCGAAGAGTTTTTCTATAAACTTTCTCATTTGCTAATGGTAATCCGTACATTAAGTATACATAAGGTCTTAAACCATTAGCTTTCAATAACTTTACTGCTTTATAGACGTGTTCAACACTTATAGGTTTTCCGAGAACTAAGGAATTATATTTTGAATCACCGGTTTCTAAACCTATATGTATAGTTGTACCAGACAGGTATTTTCCAAGAATCTTAGCTAGATCTTCTGTGACTAGACATGCTTTTATGTTTTCAATAAATATCCTCACACTTTTATTTCTCACTCTATCTATCTCGAAAAGACTAGATAGAAGTGCTTCGATCATTTCTATATTCGGCTTCGGATGACAGGGATCAGTTAATGGTTTTGGTTTAACTAGTAAGTCTCTACCATAATCCAAGAAGTCAGGAGCACTTAGAACAATTCTCTTAGCACCATGTCCTACTAATTCATTGATCTCCTCAACTATGCTATCAATACTTCTGCTACGAGCTGGTCCAAACATGTAAGGTACACTGCAGAATCCGCATCCAGGAGGAATATTTGCTGGACAATACATTCTTTTATCGAGATCCCCTTTTCTACATATGAAGCATTTTATACAGTTTAATCCATCGATTCCACTAATAATGGGTCTGAAGTAATTACTGCATCCCCGTACTACTTCAACATAGTACCTATACACTTTATGATCAGGATAGGATTTTTCTATTTCTACCCAAGGCTTATTTTTAGATATTATTTCTGCAGGCGTATATATGTGTGGCGAGGTAACTTTGATTTCTCCATTTTCATCCTTAAAAGCTACTGCTGGTACATTGCCGACTTTTTCCCCAGAGATAATATTATCGAGGAGCTTAGGCAAAGGTATCTCGGCTTCACCTATTAATACATAGTTTATTCTCGGATTATTCTTTAGTAATTCCTTATATTCAAAACTTATTGGTCCTCCCACGATTATTTTGCCTTTATAATTAATATTTTCTATCAAATTAAGCAATTTAGATAACGCGCCTTTATCGCTTGACATTGCCGAGATCAATATTGTTTCATAATTTCTTAGTAGTTCAGGCTTGTTAATAACTAGTTCATAAGCTTTTAGATCGGTTTTAAACCCAGCATTCTTTATAATACCAGCTACTACTCTAGGACCAGCACCAACCACGTCAAACGTACTATACCTGCTACCACTAGCTCTAGCTAATGCATCAATAACTAGAACCTTCATTGTTAGCATCCGAAACTATTTCTTAAACCATATTTTTAGATATTGTTTAAAACTAATGATAATAAGTATCCCTTAAATACCTCTACCCATTTATAGATATTCAAAGGGAGATTAAAATGGCTGAATACGAGCAGGATACATTAGCAGAGATGCATATATACGAAAACATGGTTAATCTGCTCAACCAAGCAGATGATGTTATTAAGGCATTTACAGATGTTTTATCGAATCTTTTATCAGATCAAGAATTTGACAAATTATATAACAAGATACAAGCACCAAAGATACGTGTTGAGGAAAATAGACTTATGTTAATGGAGTATCTTATAAGGCTTGGAGAGACCTTACCTAATAGGCAAAACTATATATCGATTGCTCTTGGTATAGATAGGCTTGTCCAACTATTAGATGGCGCATCATATAG
Organism: Staphylothermus marinus F1; assembly: GCF_000015945.1. Classification (NCBI taxonomy): domain Archaea; kingdom Thermoproteati; phylum Thermoproteota; class Thermoprotei; order Desulfurococcales; family Desulfurococcaceae; genus Staphylothermus; species Staphylothermus marinus. The sequence goes on along the minus strand of NC_009033.1, from coordinate 1,091,839 downwards.
ATTAACTCTTTTAAGAATAAAGGGGTACAGAATAGATCAGAGCATCTATAATCAACTAAAAGAACTAGCATCCACAGTAGTAGCACAATATCATAGCTTAAATGAGGGGTTAAACAAGCTTAAAACTGATCCCAAGAAAACCATGATGCATGTAAGAGAAATATCCCGTTTAGAGAATAAAGCAGATGAACTATATAGAAACTTAACTTTCACAATATACACTAAATATGAGAACAAAATTGTGCCATTAATGGTATTAAAAGATGCAATTGATTTTCTAGAAAACGCTGCAGATTTGTTAAAGGCCTTAGGTGAAGAGCTACGATTTCTAGCACTACACAGAATACTAATAACATAGCAAATATTGAGACAGGAACCTGTAAAGGCTATCTCCTCTATAATCGTGTAATTATTCCCGAATATAATTGTGCAAACAAAATATATTGGGACGGCTATTATGGTACATTTTTAGGAATACAAAAGCCTAGAGATAAGAATATTCAGGCACCACTGGAATTATCCATTATTGAAGCACTATATTTACTCGAGAAAAGAAACCTTAACATCTACATGGGAAACAAGAAAGTAGAAAAAAATGAGCTATACACTATAGGAAACAATTATATTGAAAGATTTAAGGAGTTATACATTGTTTACAAGGATCTAAGGGATCGCGGATTTATTGTAAGACGAGGACTAAAATTCGGTTGTGATTATCTAGTCTACAGGTTTGGTCCAGGAATAGATCATGCTCCTTTCGGTGTCGAAGTCTTTTCATTAAGCGAAAAATATGATCCAATAGACATTGTTAGAATAGGTCGCCTCCTACATTCTGTGAGAAAAAAACTGATAATAGCAATAGTTAGTGATGAAGAAATAAAGTACGTATTGTTATCTTGGTGGAAACCATAAGAAAATATATAAGACGTTATGGTAATATAGACTCTAGAAGTTCGTTATTAACGTCTTGTATAAATCAGAAACCCGGAAAATAGAAAAAACTAATGGAAACGATGTGGAGCTGATTAACCCTTGAATAAGCGTCCATTTAATAAATCCTATCCTAGCCGAGGACCATACCGACCTTTCAAGCATGATAGAAGTAGACCTGTACAAAGAAGAGCTTATCCGATGCCTATAGGTGACAAGTGCAATCCATTATGTCCATTCTTTGTATGTACAAGGAAAGCATTAGTAATAGTGACAAAATCCTATAGAGGTAAGATCAGAAAGGTAGCTTTCTGCAGACTAACCGGTAGCGAATGTATTGGTGCAGAGTGCAAATTTTCAGGTTGCAGAATCAATGCACAATTACCTGACGGTAGATGTGCTAAGGCTTTAGAGAAAAGATCACGATCAACAACGGATGAAGAACTCTTCCGCGAAATGAAAGAGATCGAGGACTACGATGTAGAAGATTTCCTCTAGCACGACATCCATCGACAGTATAAGTCATGAGGAATTCCTAGGGAATCAAATACTTTTCCAACAATAAACAATATTATATCATCTATTGTTTGGGGCTTCGAATAAAATGCAGGGCTAGCTGGTAAAATTACTGCTCCACCCATAGATAACATGTATAAGTTCCTCAGATCCATAGTTGATAAAGGAGTTTCCCGGAAAACAATAATTAATTTTCTGTGTAACCTCATTATTGAAGCAGCCGTTCTCAGCAACAAGTTGTCCTGAATACTAGCAGCTAGTTTAGCTACAGTATTCATCGAAGCAGGAATTATCACCATATCTGAATGGGCTAAGTTGCTACTACTTGATAATGGTGAAAACCAATCTTTTTCTCCATAAATCTTCTCTACACAATTATTTTTTCTTAAATAATCAATTATATCATCAATTCCTTCCTCTACCCTAGCCACTAGCTTAGCGTTATCTGTTACTATAACATCTACTTCACTATATTTTCTTTTCATAAGCGAACACATATCTAGTAATTTAAGGGCGTATCTGATTCCGCTGGCACCAGATATTCCAACTATAATTCTATTATTCAATTAAAATCACCATATAAGCGGATCAGGCCTGCGCGGGCTCATCATAATGTTTTCAGCCCTTTCGAGCCTCAGCATCTCCATTATAATAATGGTTTTAACGATTTTATTAAATCTTTGAAGAAACAGGTGATAAATAAAAATGTATACGAGATGGGTGAATCCAAGAAAGCTTGACGAACTAGTTTTTAAACTAAGAGAAAACAATATCTTTGCTAGTAGGCACTCCTATAGCTATAGGCTGTTATATAATGGTAAAATGATTGCAGGAATACATCTTTATCCAGGATATAAAGAAGTTGTTCTCAGAATATACATGTCTAATATCGAATATGCTGAACCAGTATTAGAGCTTATTAAGAATATTATTCGAAAAATTTTCCCAGATTATAAGCTAAATATACACTATATTAAGCCCTTAATAAAAGAATAATCTCGGGGAGAATATTTGAGTCAACTAAGTATTGAGAGAATTCCCACAGGTGTTAAAGGGCTAGATGAGATTTTACGCGGAGGTATTCCGCGAGGTTTTGTTGTAGCAGTTGTCGGGGAGCCTGGAACAGGGAAAACTGTGTTCTGCATACATTTCATTGGTAAAGGCTTAGAAATGGGTGATAAGGGGATATATGTAACAACTGAAGAGAGCCGTGAAAGTATTATTAGACAAGCCGCTATGTTCAACATTGATCTCAGAAAATACCTTGATGAAGGAAATCTAGTTATAATTGATGCTTTAATGGAGGAAAGAGGTGATCCCTGGAGTCTTAGAGAGTTAGATATAGAAGAGCTATTATCTAAGATTATAGAGGCCAAGAAATATCTTGGTTATGGCCATGCTAGACTAGTAATTGATTCCATGAGTGCATTCTGGCTGGATAAACCAGCAATGGCTAGAAAGTATAGCTACATTGTTAAAAGAAGACTTGCTAGATGGAACATGACTATTCTCTTAACAAGTCAATATGCTGTCACAACAAGTCTAGGTTTCGGTTTCGGTGTTGAACACGTAGCAGATGGAATCATTAGATTTAGAAAATCCGTTCTCGGAGGAGAACTTAAACGATTTCTAGTAGTCGAGAAAATGAGGCAAACAGATCATGATAAGCGAGTTTTTCTGATAGATATAGTGAATGAAAAGGGATTAGTTGTTTTAGGACCTTATAATATCAGTCGAGGCGAAATATCTCTACCATTTAGTGTTTTAGCAAAAATGTTATCAGCCGAGTTGAAAAAAGAGACCGAACTAATGAGTGGAGATTTAGAGGGGTCTGATTTAGAAAATAATCTTTAAATCATAATCTAATTTCTCAACTCCTGGTTCATGTATTTCGGGATCTTTTCTCGTTAAAGCTCTAAAATATTTACACGCTATATCCCGTGCAAATTTGTGAAGTTCTTTCAAATGTAATCTAAGCTCACTTTTTAACTCTTCCCAAGTCTTTCCTTGAAGAGCTTTTCCAATCAATATAGCTTCTTTTATTCTTGATAGCTCAACTCTTTTATCCTTGGATAATAACCAGTGCAACTTAGCTAGTTTGTGCATGATATCAGCTGCTGCTTCAAACGTCATTGGGCCCATACAGTAAATCCATAAACGATCTATTTGAACAGGCGAGAATATATTGTTTGGAACTTCGCTAATTAGTGAATCACCATAGTCGAGCAATTGCATAGCAACGCTTATCTCCATGTCTCTATAAACGATTGGAAGTGAATCTAGGAGTTTAAGCCTGAATTCCTTATTTGCCTTTAACACGTATTCCTCGGTTTTTTTATTCAGCGGTTTTATGACGAGTAATGTATATTCCCCGCTAACAGGGTTTCTATCTGGGCTTATATGTAATGGGTAGAAGCCGTTTTTAAGCCAGAATCTTAATAATTCATAGTTTACTCCAAAACCTGCTGCAACCCAGTCTAACCCCTTACTAATAGCTTCTTCAGACAATTTACTTAATGCCCAACTACCAATACCTCTTCCTTGAACTTGTGGATGTGTCGCTATCCTCACAATACGCCATCCAAATAGTTCTGCAAATCCCTTATATCTAAGATGCTTCAGGAATCTATCAGGAATTATATTACCGGGTATTCTACCACCCTTTAATAATTCACTAGCTGTATCCTTATCTATTCTGCCTTCATAAGCTATTTGTAAAGCACATACTATTTTCCCGCTACGTGTCTTTACTGCTCTTACGATATGATGTGGTGCATCAGCAATCATACCAAGATCGTCGGGTTCGTTCCGATAATGTGCTAATACATATATTCCAAATAACTGTCTTAACTCCTCTTCTCCTTTTTCACTAAACAAGTAACGAGGATCGTATTCTACATAGATAAGGTTCTTTTCTTCAATATCCTTTACGTCCTCACTTGTTAATTCTGCTGGTTCAGCATCTAGTAGAAGGGTTTTAAACTGCCATTCCTCTATTGGATCGTTGATAGAGTAACGTATAGGTTCTGTCATTTCATACTCGATTAGCTGTGTGTTTTTATCATTCCGTATTTTAGTGAGAAACCTAACAGAGAATCCTCTACCTGCTCCTTCGTATCCATGTATAGTAGTTGAAAAAACTAATCGATTATGACTCATCCATATTTTATGGAGCATTGGAACATGTATTCCAGCGGCCTCATCAACTATTACAATATCTCCTCTAATTCTAGGAATATTGATTGGTTCCCAATATTCAATACTGAATTTTTCGCCTCTAAGCTCAATCACGTTACCTTCTCTCTTGATAACTTCGTATTTATAGCCTAGTGCATCTAATACTTTTCTAGCAAGCATCATTAAGGACTGAACATTACTTGGACTAGGAGCTGTTACCAGTATTCTAGGTTTTGGTTTTACCTTTCTCAGAACATGTATTAATCCTACAGAACCAATTCCTACAGCACATGATTTTCCTCTGCCACGATCAGCTGTTATAACTATGACTTTTTTCTTGCCCTTACGTGGTTTCTCATATAGTTGCTCCATCAACTTAATTACTTCGACTTGATCACGTGTTAATGCAAATTCATAGACGCGTCTAGGGAAAAGAGTGTTTTGAGGTATCTGTATTTTCTCCTCGGATGATTTGATTTCTCTTTTTAACTCTATTTTCTTGATAATACGTTTGTTATCTGCATCATATATGCCTATAGAATCATGTTTCAAAAGCTTGGATTTAACCCATTTTATAAATATGTGTCTTGGCTCTGGAAATTGTGGAACAGTTATGTTTCGTTTAAATATAGTCATATAGGTATCCCATTGATCCCATGGAGGAGTTAGTAGAATAATTAATCCGCCACCCTCTACTATACCAACTAATCGACCAAGATCATTAGGTTTAAGATCTTTAGTTAAGTCCATGATTAGGAATGAAAATGTTGATCCTAGATATCGTTCACTACGCTCATAGACTGCGTATTGAAACTCAGTATATTTAATATTGAGATTTCTATTAAATACTTCTTTCAATAGAACTGCATCGTCAAACTCGTCGTGATAAACATATAGTCCAGAATACTTTTTCTTATCATAACGATGTCTTTGTCTCTCATAGTATTGTATAGCTTTTGCAGCTAGTAAACCCATGAAAACGGGGTCACTACCTGATATGACCATTAATGTTCTGAATCTTCCCTTAACAATATCTTTTATTACCTTACCATATAGTCTAAGGAATCGTTGAAAAGAATATGGTATAGTATAGTCTTCACCGCTTTCTATCCGCAATAATTATTTCACCTAAGCTCTCTAGACCCTATATGGTAGTCCGCCCATTCTCTTGAGTTCTTTAGCCATTCTCTCATATCTTTCCATATCAGTTCTTGTCAGGCTTGGAGGTACGTGTTTCAATGCTTCTAAGAAGTGCTTCATTTCAACAGGTCTTACTTTGAATTCCTCTCTTAAAGCAAGTATTGCTGCTTCTCTACAAACCGCAGCTATATCTGCCCCAGTATAGCCTTCAGTTCTTCTAGCTAGTTCTTCTAAGTCTACATCGGGTGCCAGAGGCATTTTCTTCGTGTGTACTTTGAATATTTCTATTCTCGCTTTAAAGTCTGGTGGTGGCACATATATTAATCTATCAAATCTTCCCGGTCTAAGCAGTGCTGGATCGAGAATGTCTGGTCTATTAGTTGCAGCTATAACTACTACTTTTCTAAGAGGCTCTATTCCATCAAGCTCTGTTAATAATTGATTCACAATACGATCTGTGACTCCACTTGTATCATGCCTATAACCACGGGCAGGCGCGATCGAATCTATTTCATCAAAGAACACAACGGCGGGAGCAACTTGTCTTGCTCTCCTAAATATTTGTCTAATTGCTTTTTCTGATTCTCCTACCCATTTGCTTAGTATTTCTGGTCCTCTTACTGCTATGAAGTTTGCACCACTCTCAGTGGCAACAGCTTTAGCTAATAATGTCTTACCAGTACCTGGCGGTCCAAACAATAGTATTCCCTTAGGCGGCTCAATACCCATTTGTTCAAATACTTCGGGATGCTTCATAGGCCACTCAACAGCTTCTCTTAACTGTTGCTTCACATCTTCAAGGCCTCCAATATCGCTCCATCTAACCTCTGGGACTTCAACATATATTTCCCTGATAAGTGTTGGTTGCACATATTTCATTGCTTCAAGGAAGTCAGACATTTTAACTTTCAGATCTCTTAGTTTCTCTGCTGGAATAGGTTGTGTTAGATCTATTTTGCCTTCTTTAATGAATCTTCTTAGTGCAGCCATTGCTGCTTCTTTAACTAGTGCAGCTAAATCTGCTCCTGTATATCCATGAGTCATTTCAGCAATCTTATCTAGATCAACATCTTCCTCTAAGGGCATGTTACGTGTGTGAACAGCAAGTATTTCTCTTCTAGCACGCTTATCTGGTGGTGGAATCTCTATTTCTCTATCAAATCTTCCGGGTCTACGGAGTGCTGGGTCTAATGCGTCAGGTCTATTAGTTGCTCCAATCACTATTACTTTTCCACGTTCTTTCAAACCATCCATTAATGCTAGAAGTTGTGCTACAACTCTTTTTTCCACTTCGCCAGTAACTTCTTCCCTCTTAGGAGCAATACTGTCTATTTCATCTATGAATATTATTGCTGGAGCGTTTCTCTCAGCTTCTTCAAATATTTCTCTAAGCCTCTGCTCTGATTCACCATAGAACTTACTCATTATCTCAGGACCATTTATCGCTGTAAAGTATGCTCCAATCTCGTTAGCTAAGGCTTTAGCTAATAATGTCTTACCAGTACCTGGTGGACCATACAGTAAGATACCCTTTGGAGGCTCTATACCTAAATGTTTGAATAGTTCGGGATGTTTTAATGGTAATTCAACTATTTCCCTTATCTTTTGCTTAGCTTCCTCAAGATCACCTATGTCTTCCCAAGTTACTTTAGGTATCATCCTAGCTCTTTCAATAACTTCCTCCTTAACAGGTTCGCTACGTATCTGTATCTCTGTTTCATCAGTCACATATACTCTGTATCCAGGCTGTGTTGCTATAACGACAAATTTTAGGCTCATACCAAATATCGGGATTTCTATTTCCTCACCTCTGCTAAGTGGTTTTCTAATTAAGAATTGACGAACATATTCAACGAAATCTGGACCGAAACGTATAGGTTCTGTTGGTGCTAGAACTACTTTAGTTGCCGGCTCAACACTTGTTTTCTTAACACTAACTATGTCTCCAACACTAGCTCCAATAGCTCTACGTAAATATCCATCCATACGTATTATGTCTTTACCTTCATCTTCAGGATAAGCCGGCCAAACCTGCGCAATAATGCTTCCTCGAGGACCAATGATTTCCACGAAATCTCCTGTAACAACTCCTATCCTGGCCATATCTGTTCTACTGATCCTGACAATCTTTCTCCCAACATCTCTTTGTCTTGCTTCTGCTACTCTAAGTCTTATCTCTCTATTATTATTTCTAGGCATAACCGTCACCTCAAAGGCATAGTTCTGGAAACAACATATAACATTTCTCCCTATTATATAATGCTACATAAATTGATATTAGTATTCATAAACAATATTATTATTTGAATAAACTCCATTTGAGGTGAAGGTTATGGTGGAAAGAGTAAAAACAGGTATTCCAGGATTCGATGAAATAGTTAATGGTGGAATTCCAAAAAGAAACGTTGTATTATTAAGCGGAGGCCCTGGAACTGGTAAATCAATTTTCGGTACACAATATTTATGGAACGGTCTTCAAATGGGTGAGCCTGGAGTATTTGTAGCATTAGAAGAACATCCAGTACAGGTAAGAATTAATATGAGACAGTTTGGATGGGATGTAAGACCATATGAGCAACAAGGAGTATTTGCGATTGTTGATGCTTTTACGGGAGGAATAGGTGAAGCAGCTAAAAGGGAGAAATATGTGGTAAGAGACCCTACCGACGTTGGCGAGTTAATAGATGTTTTAAAACAAGCTATTAGAGATGTAGGAGCTTTGAGAGTAGTTATAGACTCGGTTTCAACACTTTACTTAACAAAACCTGCAGTTGCAAGAGGCGTAGTGTTGCAATTAAAGAGGGTATTATCAGGACTTGGTACTACATCTATTCTTGTATCGCAAGTATCGGTTACCGAGCGCGGATTTGGTGGACCAGGTGTAGAGCATGCAGCTGATGGTATAGTAAGGCTTGATCTAGATGAATATAATGGTGAACTTGTAAGAAGTATTATTGTCTGGAAAATGAGAGGTACAAAACATAGTATGAGAAGACATCCTTTCGAAATAACAGATAAAGGAATAATTATTCATCACGACAAAGTCGTTAGAATTAAAGGTGGAACAGCTTATATTGAAGGAGCCTAGCATTCTTTTTTAAAACTTTAAAAACCTCTCGTTTTTAAGATACATTTATAATTACTTGATTTTCTAAAACTTTAAACATGGTTGGGTATATATGGTGGAATTAAAGCATATTCATGGATATTATAGATATTCGTGTCCTAATTGTGGCGGCGAAGATAGTGACCTACGATTAATACATAAAGCACCATGTGATAAGTGTATTGAGGAAGAACTATTTTATAGAATCAGAGAAAACATTGGTGAAAAATCCTACAAGGAAATACTTGAAACATACTATAGAATGCTTCTAAAAAATAATAAGTTGAAGAAAAGATTTGAGTTCCTATATAAATTTGAGGAAAAACTAGAAAAATTCGAGAAATTTTTCAGCGAAGCAACAGGAGGATATAAGTTCTGGAGTGCACAAAGAACATGGGCTAGACGATTATTAAAACGTAGATCCTTCAGCATCATAGCACCTACCGGTATGGGTAAAACAATGTTTGCATTGATAAGTTCGCTTTATTTATCTAAAAAACAAATCATGATCCAAAAGAATAGGATTTCACGTAAAAAGATCTATTTAGTATTTCCCACTACGCCTCTATTACTCCAAGCTGAGAAAAAGCTTAGAAAACTAGCTGAACAGGAAAAAATACCTGTTTGCCAAGAAGAAGATTCTGATCAAACATGTTTAAATATTATCAGTATACATGGACGTGTTCCTAAGAAGAAACGAGAGAAATTATTAGAAGAAATTAGATCAGGAAATTTCGACATATTGTTATCAACTAATATGTTTATGCATAAAAACTATGAGTTATTGCTTGACAAGAAATACGAATTAATAGTCATGGATGATGTCGACGCTATACTGCGCAGTGGAAAAGCTATACGTATACTTTTCTATATATTAGGGCTTACCGATCAAGAAATAAATGAAGCTATAGAATACCTAAAGCTAAGACAGAGATTAGCATTAAAATTATCAGAAGAAGAAAGAAGAGAACTAGAAGAAAAACTAGAAACATTAGAGAAGAGAATAGAGAAGTATAAAAGAAAAATCGACACAGTTGTTATTGTTTCAAGTGCAACAGGTAAACCTAGAGGAATTTATCCAAGACTATTTAGAATATTACTAAACTTTGAAGCAGGTTCTAGAGCTGAAGCTATCAGGAACATTGTTGATACTTATACTTATTCCAAAGAATCGCTTGAACAAACAATTATTAGGCTCGCAAAGAAACTGGGCGATGGAGGACTAATATTTGTTCCAATAGATAAGGGAGTCGAGTATGCTGAGACTATAGCTGAGCTTTTAAAGAAACATGGAATAAACGCTGAAGCATTTCACGCGAAAAAAGCGGTTAAATTACTGGAAGAATTCGCTTCTGGCAATATAGATATCCTGGTCGGTGTAGCAACATATTATGGAGTAATGGTTCGTGGACTAGATCTGCCGGACAGAGTTAAGTATGCCATATTCACAGGTGTCCCTAGACACAAATTCAGTACAAGATTAGAGTCACCCTCACCCATCGATGTGCTACGAATATTCACAATTCTTCGGGATGTACTTGAAGGAGAAGAAAAAAGAAAAGCCGAGATCCTGATTGGCCGTATATCGTTGAGGCTCAGACGACTCAGTCAAGGAGCACTTATGAAATTAAAAGAGGACTTCATGAAGAAGCTTCAAGGAGAAGAGGTTGAAGAGTACCCATTACTATCTCTGTTAATGGAAGCATTATCGATGGCTAGAGAATTACTTTCCAAACCAGAGATCTGGGAGAAACTAAAACAAAAAGGAGATGTAGCTCTAGTTCAGGAGGACGGTAAATCTTATATTTTGATCCCAGATGTCGCGACATATATTCAAGCAAGCGGTAGAACTTCTAGATTATATCCCGGAGGGATCACTAAGGGATTATCCATAGTCATAGTTGATGATCAGAGACTATTAAATGGACTAATTAAAAGGATGAGATGGCTATTTGAAGAATTTGATATGAAGAGACTAGACGAAGTAGACTTAGATAAACTCATGAAAGAAATAAATGAGGAAAGAAGAAAAGTCAAAATGATACTGGAAGGCAGAATTGAAGTAGAGAAAACACTTGAACTAACAAAATCAGCGTTACTCATAGTGGAGTCTCCTAATAAGGCTAGAACAATAGCTAATTTCTTCGGAAAACCCTCTATAAGAATACTAGAAAACGGTATGCCCGTATACGACGTTACTACGGGTGACTATGTATTATCAATAATTGCTAGCATAGGCCACGTATATGATCTAGTAGTTGACGATGGACTATACAATTACGGCGTCAGACTAGTCGGTGATAAATTCATCCCAGTATATACAGATATAAAAAGATGTAATAAGTGCGGATACCAGTTCACAGCTGAAACAAATACATGTCCAAAATGTGGTAGCAGAGATATATCGAGAAAACTAGACATAGTAGAAACACTACGCGAACTAGCAAACGAAGTAGATGTAGTATTTATTGGCACAGATCCAGATACTGAAGGAGAAAAGATTGGGTGGGACATTAAAGTATTACTAGAACCATATGCCAGGGAGATCAAAAGAGTGGAATTTCATGAAATTACTAGAAAAGCTATATTAAATGCGATAAGAAATCCCAGAGACTTCGATATGAAGCTTGTGGAAGCACAAATTGTTCGTAGAGTAGAGGATCGATGGCTTGGTTTCGCATTATCTAAGAAGGTACAGAAATACTTCTGGCCAATATACTGTTTCAAAGTCTTACACCCTCTCCTCAATAAATATGTAAGGGAAGGGAAGAGAATCACAGATAAAATGCCGTTTTGCTGTATAGAGAATAGAAACCTTAGTGCTGGAAGAGTTCAAACTCCTGTACTAGGATATATTATTAGAAGATTCAAAGAACATAATGATGAGTCAAAGTTCAGATATTTATTGACGATAAAGATCAATGATAGTAGGTTACGAGTAGATATTGATAGAAGTGTATTAGAAATTATCGGAATTACCTCACATAGAAACCTTATTGGCTATAGAGTCGAAGTTCGAGAAGAAGATAGAAAAGAGGAGATCATTAATCCTCCTCCACCGTTCACGACAGATACATTACTAGAAGAAGCATCTATTAGACTAGGATTATCGACAACACGTACAATGGAGATTGCACAAGAACTATTCGAATTAGGTCTGATAACATATCATAGAACAGATAGTACAAGGATAAGCGATGCTGGAATAAATGTTGCAAGACAGTATCTTGAAGAAAAACTTGGTGAAAAAGCAAAGGAAGTATTTAAACCGAGAACATGGGGTGTAGGCGGTGCTCACGAGGCAATAAGACCTACTAGGCCCATTGATGCTGATAGATTAGCAGAGCTGATTCGCGAGGGGGCATTAATTCTTGCAAGACCATTAACTAGACTACACTACATGGTTTACAAATTAATATTCAATAGATTCATTGCTAGCCAAATGATTCCTGCAAAGATTGTGAAACAAGTTCTCAAGATTAGAATGAACGGATATGAGAAGAAAGTTGAAAGAGTAATAGGTATTATCGAGAAAGGATTCCTAGAATTCTATCAAACAGTTAATGTAGAGGAAGAAGTTAAACCAGGGACTTATCCAGTAGTGGATGTAGAAGTATTAAAACCGCCCTTAGCTAGATATCATGATGTCATTAAATGGATGAAGACCAATGGAATAGGTAGACCGAGCACCTATGCTAAAATAATACAGACACTAATCGATAGAAAATACGTTAACGTATCTAAGCGTGTAAAAGCATTAATTCCAACAAAAAGAGGAACAATGGTATATGAAGAATTCTTGGATAAGTACTACAAAGATGTTGTCAGCGTAGAAGTAACAAGGGAGTTGGAAAAGAAAATGAAAGAAGTAGAAGAGGGTATTAGAGATTATCAGGAAGTTCTTCATGAAATATTTAATGAACTAAAAACTAAAATCATAGATAACCCTGTAGTGAACAAAGAATTGGAACAGAAGTGGAGTAAACATTGCGGACAAATAGAGTCTTCAAAATAATAAATCCATTCCAGTCAGAGACAAGCAAACATGTTATAAGTAGTTATATAGCTATAGGTCATTTAAACGTATATATCAGAGATAAAAGAAATAATTTAGATGTAGCTAGAAAAAGTTTATTGTTGGCTCATGAAAACTATGTTGATACTCTTATACTACCATATATGCAACCATATGGACCCATACTTGATAATAATATTTCTAAAAGCACACTACGGAAAAAATATGGATTATCACTAACAAGTGGGTATTTAGCTAGTCTAAGCATTATTGCTAAAAATTATGGAGTAAATGTTTTACTCATGAGCACTATAGAAAAAGCTGGTTCAAAGATTTACGTAACAGCTTTCTTGATTCCGGGTATAATAGGTGAACCAATCGAAAAGTATAGAAAAATAGTACTAAGCGATCGAGAGAAAATTATAGGCTTTAACAAAGGAAAAACAATTAAAAAATTTAGATGTAGAAACATCTACTATAGCATAGTTTTAGATGACGAAATTCTATATCCAGAACTAGCAAAGCTTAACCTATATCTTGGAACAGACATATTATTCGTAGGAATAGCTCCGGATTATCCCGTTAAGAACTATATGAGCATAATCAAATCATTAGCACTTATGACCCGGTCAAAGATTGTATTAGTTGGGGGAATATATTATTATGAGAATAAGTTAAGCTATATTGTCCCAACAATCATTCTTGATCAAAGAGGCAACGTATTATTCAAGTATATAAGCGATGAACAAGCATTAATAATGCTACCCACACAATATCTTATTAGGGAAAATAAGAAAATTGATCAAGAAACTATGTTTATCTATACATTATATAGTAGACTATTTCGACACAAAAAAAGAGGTGTGAGAATTGGATCTGGAAAAGGTTATACCTATAAAATTGAATAGTCTAAACGATCTTGTAAGATTAGCAGCAACTATTTCTAGTCCTCAAGCTATGATGTATATTCTTAAATTTAAGTATAGAAACAAATTAGTCTTAGGCGTTCTCGGAGTGTTCAGAGACTATTATAAACTATATGGTTTACCAATGTTTTATTATTATACCCTTGAGAAAGAAGATGCTGAAAAAGTAATTGATAAAAACTATATAATAATTACTAGTGATAACGAGAAAATAGAATTTTCAAAACATCCAAAACCAGGATTATCTATACCTATGATTACTTTGGCAGAAAAACCATTATTTATTCCCGAACTTGACTAGGAACTTTTAATTCCTCTCACAATTTTTATGTTTAGTCCGGGTGGGTTAAATGTATATGTTTCATATCCTAGATCCTTGAAGAACTTATATATCCTACTAACAATTCTTGGATCCTTACCTGCAAACACCGATATTCTACCATTTTTCCTTAGGAGAACATGTAGCTTGAAAAGAAAACTGTTTGAAAAAATCCGTGGATTTTTACGGGGATTAGGTCCTCCATCATGGACGATGTGGGTAAAATAATATCCTATTCTAAGTAATATATTTGTCAAAATATTAGCATCTCCTAGAATGATTTTCGTAATTGATCTATTATTTAGCGCGTGTTGAAACGCTTCATATGGATTATTATTTAGGGCTATACCTACAATATATGGATCAATATCTATAGTAATTATCTGTTTAGCACCACTATATTGTAAGCAATAATTTGTTCTGCCAAGCCCTGTTCCAATTTCTAAAACAGTATCCTTATTAGAAACTGCTTCCGCCCATGCTATATAGCATCCAAGAGCGACGACTCTTTCCCAATCAGCTCCAACAAGCTTATTTCTATATCCAAGACCACCTGTATTTTTGTCTATGTATTCTTGAATTTCTTTTGGACCCACATGTTTCTGTATAAAATCATAGGCTTTGTTAGCGATTTGCCTAGATAAACTATCTGCTTTATCGATTTTTTCTTGCAGCAAATATCTTGTAATGCAAGGAATTATTTTTTGTATATGGAAAAACATTGTTTACCTTGTTCTTATAATCATTCTCTTACCCATGACAACCCAGTATTCTACTTCTACTCCAGGCTTTAGTTTTTCTCGAAGTTTTTCATCACTAGGCTTTTCAACTTCAAATGTTTCAAATGTTTCCATATCCATTACTTGTAATAAGTCCCCCATATCAGCTATTATTTGTCCAACTCTCTTCTCAATAACTGGAACCTCTACCCTCTGATCTACAGGAGCTACAAGGGTTTTCTTGTTACCTGTAAATAATCCTATCGCTACTACGTGTGCTTTAGCGCTTCCGTGTTTTCCTGTTTTAGCTTTGCTCATTTCAACTATTCTACATGGTTCACCATCTATAATAATGAAATTACCTGGTTTTAATTCTCCTAGAGTGGCATAGGTTTTGCTCATCTATTATACACCTCATAAACAATTATATCCTGACCTATACTTGGTTTGTTCGGAATAAATTATTATTCTAGCCATATATAAAACATGTGTGGAAAAATAAACGAGTAGGTGTATCATTGTTGACTCATATTATTGATTATCTTGGTGAATACCCTCCAAATTATGGTCCAGAATGGGGTAGTGGAGGCATATTCGGACTGAAATATCATAAGGGAGTCCTATATTATATGTTAGCTTTTGAAGCCCAAGGTTATTTCATAGATCGTGGTGGAATAAGGAAAATATATGAGTTCGAAAAACTAGGTTTTAAACCAGTATCAGGCGGAGACACATATAATGCTGTATATGCTATAGATGATTCAATCTATTTTGGTGGATGGGTTCATGCACCAGCTATTTATAGAGGACGAACTAGTAAAGGAGCCACTATTGATTTCCGCAATAAGTATAGCCACGTCCACAAATACGATATAAGTAATAATGAAGTCTCACTTATATGGAAGGAAAGCATGCATGATCCAGAGAAATGGGTTGGAGAAATATCGGAGATAATATATGATCCTTATGAGCAGAAATTATTACTAGCAAGAGCTGACGGCCACACAAACCTAGGAGTATACGAACTTGATCCTTCAAGTGGAAAAACAAGAAAAATTCTGGATGAACCCGCACTAAAGGGGGCTATAAACTTAGATTATGCATGCTTTTCAATACATTATTTCCCAAAAAGCTTTAACGGCATAGAGTGTGTTGATTTAATAGAGAGAAAAACTCTTATTGATAAATTCGATCCGGGCAAATATACTATTGACGATGGAGATGTTCTTTATCCTCTTGTAGGCCCAGTATCTTCACTATATGGTAGAGTATTTGCGTTTATGAAAGGTGGCGTATTAGTCTATAACCCAGTGCTCGGCGAAAAATACTTTGTTAGATTACTTGATATTCCATATTCACAGCTTGGACCCGCAAGAGCAAACGCTAAAATATTTGGAGGCGGAGTAATCGTTCCATATAATATGTTTGTACACTCAGTAATCAATCCTACAAATGAGTTCGAGGAAAAAGCTAAGAAAGCAACAAATACTATTATATCGCCAACACTTCTCCTATATATCGCTCCTCCCCTAGTAAAAATAATTGGGGCTTTCGGTGCAAGAATAACTAGTGTAGAAGTAATCGGAGATCAGATATTGTTAGCACATAATACTATGGCGAACACATATAGATATGATGCTTCACCATATGATCAAGGTATAAGAGGATTCACAGTACTAAACACAAGCATCATAAACAATTCTCCTCCTTCAGTCACTATAGTGGTTCCAGGATGGATGATAAAAGATAAAGTATTTGGAGGAATACCGTTAACCGGCTATAGATATCCAGAGCTAATAATAATAACGAAGAAAGAAAATCAATTAACAATTAATGAATACATGTTTACTCTACCACCAATGCTAACACATAATGAAAAAATCAGTATTAACTCCGGAAGAAACCGTATACACTTAAACAATTACAGTGGAATAGTATCCTTTAAATTCGATAAAAGCCTTAACGAAGATGATTTAGTAATTATTTATCTGAGGTGAAAAATTATTTTTTAAGATACAAATGTATTGGTTCGCCCAAAATATATTCGCTAATTTCTCTAACAGTTTCAGATACTGTCAAATGTGGATAAGGTATTCTCCATGCTTTCTCTAACCTTATCTTGTTCATGATGAAAGGTATAAACGATGATATTACTTCAGAGGCTAATGGGGAAACAACAAATATACCGTATGGAACATTGTTTTCATCCATTAGGATCTTTACATAAGAATACTTGCTATCCTTTATTCTAACCGCTGATAAATGAGATACTGGCATCCTAATCCTACGATACTTTATTCCTTTTTCTCTGAGTTCTCTCTCTGTATATCCTATCCAAGCAATTTCTAAACCACTGAAAATTGTCTGTGGTACTAAGTGGTAACTTAAAGAAAAGGATTCTTCCCCCAAAATATTTCTTGCTGCCGCAATACTTTCTAGAATTGCTTTATGAGCCAGTAATGGTTCACCAATAACATCTCCTACAGCATATATTCTGGGATTAGTTGTTTGATACTTCTCATTAACTTTGATAAAGCCTTTTTGAGTTGTTTCTACACGTACAGTTTCTAGACCTATATTTGTAGTTTTAGGTTTCCTACCAATAGCTACTAGGATTTTGTCGGTTTCAATGAGGTTATTGTTTGATAGTTTAGCTTTTACCTTATTGTTTTCAATAGTTATTTTTTCGACAAAAGTATTCTCATAGATCTTAACGTTTTTCTCTCTGAGAAATCTTTTCATAGTTAAACTTATGTCTTTGTCGAGGAAAGGAAGTATGTTAGGCATTGCTTCAACAATAGTAACATCTATACCCAACTGTGAAAAAGTGTATGCGGCCTCAACACCGATAACTCCGCCACCAATAATTAATATTTTTTCGGGTTTTTCTTCCATATAGAATACCTCTCTATTACTCAGCAAATATTTACCGTCAAAATTCACGTTTGGAAGCGGTTTAGGATCTGTTCCGAGAGCGAGTATAATGTTCTTAGGAGAAATGATATCATTACCTATTTTGATCGCAGTATCTTTTTTTAGAACAGCCTTAGAATTTATTATATCAACACCGTAGCTTTCTAAGAGATATTCTATTCCATTACGTGTTTCCTTAACAACTGATGATACCCATCTAGATAAGTTATTCCAATCTATATTTGCATTTCCACCTACTTTCTCTATAGTTCGAAATGCTTCAGCAATATTATATAGAGCTTTACTCGGGACACATCCATAATTTGTACATTCGCCTCCCAGTAAATGTTCCTCAATCACAGCAACTTTCAAACCATGTCTAGCAAGATATATAGCTGCTGGATAACCTCCTACTCCAGCACCTACTACTACAACATCATACATTACTAATTCTCACCAATGCTAGCATTCACTATACTTTCTACAAACTTTCTCCATATAAATCCTCCATGTTGGGGCAAGGGTTTTGGGATGATTAGCTCTTACATTATCTACTCTTCTAACACTTGTATTAAGCGGCCACTCTTTAGCTTTTTCCGGATCACTATATGCTATAGTGCTTATTTCTTGTAATCTTTCAGCATATTTCTCGATGTACTCAATGGTTTCTGATTCTGTAAACTCGGTCATTAATGCTTCATGAACAATTAATGGGAAATATATTGTGGGCGCATAGAATCCTGCGTCAAGCAATCCTTTAGCGACATCTTCAGCTGAAACTCCCGTATCATCATATAGTGGTTTAGCGCTTAACACGACTTCGTGTTTACGATATCTATCTTTTCCATAAGGTATATCGTATCCTCTTATGTCCTTAACTAGTGAAATGAAGTAGTTGGTGTTTAGAACCGCTTGTTCGGTAACTGTTCTTAGCCCTTTAGAGCCGAGCATTAATATATATGTATATCCCCATATTAGGGGAACTATGTTACCGAAGAACGCCTTCAACAAACCAATACTGTATTTCTCATTATTAACCAGCTTATATAATCCAGTTTTTTCATCATAAACAACTCTATAACCTGGCAATAGATCTCTCAGCCAAATATTTCTTTCTTCATCAATTAATTTATCCTTAACACATACTGGTCCCGCTCCCGGCCCTCCTCCACCATGAGGAGCGCCAAATGTTTTATGAATATTTATATGTGCAATATCGAATCCCATATCACCGGGCCTAGTATAACCCATTATTCCATTAAGATTCGCTCCATCATAGTATAGTAGTCCATCTACTCCATGAATAATCTTAGATATCTCAACTACATTTTCCTCAAATAATCCGAGAGTGCTTGGATTAGTAATCATTAGGCCAGCCGTTGATTCACCAACAACGCTCTTTAAAGCTTCCATATCTATATTACCATCTTCTCCAGACGGCACCTCTACAACTTTGAACCCGCCCATTGAAGCACTCGCAGGATTTGTTCCATGAGCGGAATCAGGTATTATGATTTCACTTTTTCGATCTAGTTGTTTCTTTAATTCATGGTATTTCCTAATAATCAGTATACCAGAGAATTCTCCGTGAGCCCCGGCAGCTGGGTGTAGTGAGCAATAATCCATTCCAGTAATGTTTGCAAGCCATTTCTGAAGCTCATATAATATCTCGAGTAGTCCTTGAATTGTCCTCTCATCTTGTAATGGGTGAAGCATATTTATCCTATAATCATTGCTTATTTCCCAAGCAATTCTGGGATTATATTTCATAGTGCATGATCCGAGAGGTACTGGTCCATTGTCTACTCCATAACTCATTTCCGTAAGCCTAGTATAATGACGTATCACTTCTACTTCACTTACTTCGGGGAGATTAGGCGGTTTCTTACGTAAAATTTTCTCTGGTATTCTTATCCCGCCCACTTTTCTCTTAACTTCTTCCTCGGGCTCGGGAACAATGAAGCCTTTTCTACCCTTGTTTCCAAGTTCGAATATTAAGGGTTCATCCCATCTAGATTGTCTAAACATTATTCTCACCTTTTCAACTCATTTATTATATCAGCTAGTTTTTCAACAAGGAGATCTATATCGTTTTTTGTATGTATCTCTGTGAAAGCATATAGTGCTGTCTCTCCGAGTTCCGGGAACCAGTTACCTATGTATAGTCCTCCGTGAATATTGTTTTCAAGTAGTTTTTCATGAACATACCTATACTTTACTCCTATATTGTCGAAGTTTATTGGGAATTCTTTGAAGAAATCGGATTTGAATATATCGGTGTTCAATCCTATTTCTCTAAGTCTAGCCTGAGCATAATGTGATCGATAATATATTAGTTCGGCTAGTTTACGTATTCCACTCTTACCTAGTAATGCCAAGTATATTGCTGCAGCTATAGCTGATAATGCTTCATTTGTACATATATTAGATGTTGCCTTGGCTCTACGAATATGTTGTTCACGAGTCTGCAATATCATCGTGAAAGCTCTTGATCCATCAACAGATCTTGTTAATCCTATTATTCTTCCCGGCATTTGTCTTACAAGTTTCATATCCATCCGTGTAGCAAATATTCCCAGATACGGGCCTCCATAGTTTAAGCCTAAACCTAATGGTTGGCCTTCACCAACAGCTATATCTGCGCCTAATTCGCCGGGAGGTTTAATCAACCCTAGAGATATTGGATCTATACCCATGATAAACAGGGAATCTATATCATGAACTATTTCTCCTATTTCTTTTGCATTTTCCTCTATGTATCCGAAGAAGTTTGGTGATTGAACATATACTGCTGCTGTGTCGTTATCAATTTTATTTTTAAGATCTTCCAAGTCTATGAGTCCTGTATCATGATTGTAATTCACATATTCAATTCTAACATTATGAGGAGAGAGATAGGTATTTACAACTCTTTTATGAATAGGGTTCATGTTTGATGGTAGCAATATTTTTTTCTTATTTTTCTTAACTCTAAGACTCATAAGTAAGGCTTCAGCTAGTGCAGAAGCCCAATCGTACATGGAGGAATTAACTACATCCATATCTAATAGTTCAGCCATTAAGCTCTGGTATTCGAATAATGCTTGAAGAATTCCCTGTGAGATCTCGGGTTGATAAGGTGTATAAGAGGTTAAGAATTCTCCTCGTGAAATCAAGTATTTTATCACCGATGGCACATAGTGTGGATAAGCACCGCCTCCTAGAAAGAGTAGGGGAACAAATACCTTATTCATAGATAGTTTTTCTTCGATAATTCTCCTTGCTGTAATTTCTGAGATAGGCTTCTTTAATCCAATTTCTAAATTATCCCATTCCTCCTTGCTAATCCTGATATTTCGAGGTATATCATTGAAGAACTCATCAATGTTTTTAACACCTATTTTCTCCAGCATTTTTTCTCTGATCTCCCTAGTACTATTAGGGATCCATGGATGAGAATCCATATTTCCAAACACCTTCGAAGCATTGTCATATCTTTTTATTAAATACTTCATTAATAGATTTGACTTGTAAAGTAGACTGGGTGAAAATATTGGCAAAGATCCCGCTTCTAAATTATCACGTGGAAAAACTGGGTGCAGAACCAGGTTTTTTCGGTGACTGGGAGGTACCAATGCGTTATACAAGCACTATTGAAGAACACTTAGCCGTTAGGAGCGATGTTGGAGTCTTTGATGTAAGCCATATGGGCAGAGTAAGGCTGAGAGGACCCGATGTATTCGAGCTAATACAATATATTTATACCAAGGATCTTTCGAAAGTAAAGCCTGGATGGATGAGTGGACCGACTCTCGCTCTTAATCAATGGGCTAGAGTAAAAGATGATGAAATGCTCTACAAGATTAGTGATGAGGAGTGGCTACTAGTACCCAATGCCTTAGTTAGAGAGAAAATGTTGTCATATCTAAAAAGCATAATAGATAGTCATCAATACAAAGTAGTAATAGAAGATTTAACACATAAGTACTCGATGATCGCTGTACAAGGACCTAAATCACCCAATATAATGGAAAAAATAGGATTAAAAGAAGCAGCTGATCTCAAACCTCTGCAATTTATAACCAATATCAAGCTCAATGATATCAAATTATTCCTCGTTAGTAGGAGTGGTTGGACAGGAGAAGATGGATTTGAGATCTGGGGAGAACATAGCAGTATTGCTAAACTATTAGATATTCTTGTCAAAGAAGGGGTTAAACCAGCAGGCATAATTGCAAGAGATACTTTAAGAATGGAAATGGGTTTTGTTCTAGGCGATCATGAATACGGAGAGGACCCAACCAAGTACCCATGTGTAATTAGTTTAAGATACGGGCTAGGAGCTATTACGTGGAGTAAGAAGGGATATGTTGGAGAAGAAGCTTTACGAGCATACTTAAGAGAAGGAGTGAGGTGGATTAGAATGGGGATAAAAATGAGTAAGAAGAATGCAAGGATAATTCCTCGAGAACATACTCCTGTCTATG
Organism: Staphylothermus marinus F1; assembly: GCF_000015945.1. Classification (NCBI taxonomy): domain Archaea; kingdom Thermoproteati; phylum Thermoproteota; class Thermoprotei; order Desulfurococcales; family Desulfurococcaceae; genus Staphylothermus; species Staphylothermus marinus. The sequence continues at coordinate 1,069,612 of NC_009033.1, read as the reverse complement.
TAGAGGATCAAGTGGTAGGCTGGGTCACTAGTGGAACATACTCTCCTATTTTGAGAAGAGGAATAGCTCAAGCATATATTGATGTTAGGTATGCTATCGAAGATCTACCTGTTAAGATCATGATGAGAAACAGGTTTTACGAGGGTAAAATCGTTGATTTTCCATTCATAAATAAATAGTCAAACTACTTTTTTAACAACAAATCTATTATAATCAACAAGAACTTTCCAATACCCCTTAAGCATAGCATCAACTTCATAATCACCTGTATCTACCCTTAATACCTTGACCGAATTGATTTTTCTCCACGTAGAAACTATTAGTATATTTTCTCTACCTACACGCCTAATGATCTCAGGAGATATTTGTTGGTTTCCCCTACCAAACACGAAGCCCTGACCACCTATAGGCGAGACTATTATCATTGCCTTATTATATTTGTTAATAATATCTAATAGTTCTCTTTCTCCAACATCTTTCGCGATCAGTTTTCCTCTATATATAACATCGACTCCCAGTATTGTTCCATCGATACCTAGTAACTTATTGATCGTCTTAACGGTTGAGCCAGGACCGAGAATATATATAGTATCTTTATCCATATGTTCAATTACGTATCTAGCAATAGCTATTTTATTTTCTTCCTCGGAAAAATCTTGGTAAATAGTCTTACTTGACTGAATCCTTCCCGAAGATACGGGAACCAATAAGTAGCCATAGAGCTTAACTACAAGTTTATCTCTTCTAAATGCCTCCTCATCTATGTCGAGAACTTCTCTCTCAACTATCTCTACATTCCCCTTCACAAAATCCTCAATAACTATTGCAGCATCCCGCGGTGTTGTAGCGAAAACAGCACTATACATTTTAACACCTGCCGGAACACCTAGCACTGGTACTTTTTTATCAACTGCTTCAAGAATATCTCTAGCAGTTCCATCACCACCTACAAACACTAGTATATCAATATCTTCGATCATTTGCCTCGCTATTCTACGGGTATCTTCCGGTGTAGTTGGTTGGTTAATGCTATTTATTATCTTGAACAATTTATCTCTAAGTCTAGATTTTCTAACTATATCCTCCCCCATAACTTTAGGGGCAGTAATTATTTGTATATTTCTCGTTCTTATGCTGTTAAGGAATTCGAGAGCTCTAATTGGAGATACTGGTTTAGCCCCTCTTCTCAGAGCTTCATAGTATGCTTCTCCATCAGTACCCTTTAACCCTACTCTCCCACCCATTCCCGCAATCGGATTCACTATAAAACCTATTCGAATAGTTTTAATCAAAATATTTTCACCCATGATTCTAGATTATATATCTGTGTCGGTATATAGTATATTGAGGTGTTCATATCATGGTTATAGATATTACTAAGAAATATCCTGAGCTCAAGGAAATATATGAATTAACAGTTAACCATACAATATGGAGGAAGAAAGAATGCATTAATCTCATAGCTAGCGAGAACGTTATGAGCCCTCTGGCAATGCTTCTCTACCTCAATGATATGATGCATAGATATGCGGAGGGGAAACCGTTTAAGAGATTCTATCAAGGATTAAAATTTGTTGATGAATTAGAGGTTAAGGCACAAAGAATAATTGGTGAACTACTCGAAACAGACTATGTTGAGCTAAGACCTATTAGTGGAACAATAGCGAATGCAACAGTATTCAAAGCTTTTGCAGAACATGGAGATAAAGCTGTTGTAGTCCCTGTCCAGGCAGGTGCACATGTAAGCCATACACGATACGGAACACTTGGAGGACTCGGTATAGAACAAGTAGAAATGCCATTCAATATAGAGGAGTGGAACATAGATGTTGACGGAGCTAAGAAAGTGATTGAAAAAGTTAAACCAAAAATAGTTATACTTGGAGGAAGCCTATACATATTTCCCCATCCAGTCAAAGAAATAGCTGAAGCTGCACATAGTGTAGGAGCAAAACTCATGTATGATGTAGCACATGTTCTCGGACTCATTACCGGAAAAGTCTGGGAGAACCCCTTGAAACAAGGAGCAGATATACTGACTTCATCGACACATAAAACATTCCCTGGACCACAAGGAGGACTAATAGCAACCGTTACAAAAGACGACTATAAAAAAGTTTCAAAAATTGTATTCCCAGTGTTCGTTTCAAATCATCATCTACATAGATTAGCAGCACTTGCAGTAACAGGTTTAGAAATGAAGTATTTCGGTAGACAATACGCTGAACAAATCGTTAAGAATGCAAAAGCGTTTGCAGAAGCTCTTGCAGAAAACGGCTTCAAAGTTATAGGTGAAAACAAGGGATATACTGAGAGCCACCAAGTAATAATTGATGTTAGAGAACACGGTGGCGGAGCCAAGAACGCAAAATTATTGGAGGAGGCAAATATTATTGTGAACAAGAACATGCTACCATGGGATAAACCAGAAGATATTAAGAACCCAAGTGGTATTCGTCTAGGAGTTCAAGAAGTAACTAGGTGGGGTATGAAGGAAGAAGATATGAAAACTATAGCTGAGTTCATGCGATTAGTAGTTATAGATAAGAGGGATCCTAAGGAGATAAGAAATAAGGTAATAGAGTTTAGAAAGAACTTTCTAGAAATACATTATGGGTTTAAAATAAGTGGCGAGGAAGAAACCAAACTATTAAAAATAATGTTACATGGAGAAGTCTAACTAATATTTTTATAACATCATCTAAAACAATTCATTGGGTGTAAACATGCCTGATGAGATAATTGTTGAAGTAGGTAGGAAGAAATACATTGTAAAGACAGATAGAAAATATACTGAAACGGACGAATGGGCTAAAATAGAAAATGGAATAGTTGTTATGGGCATCGCTGATTATGCGCAGAAAGAATTGAAAGATATAGTTGGCATTGAACTACCTGAAACAGGTAGAAACATTAGAAAAGGTGAAGAACTAGGCGTTATTGAATCAGTAAAAGCGACAAGTGAGTACTATGCTCCAGTATCCGGAGAAATAGTAGAGGTAAACGAGAGATTATTAGAAGAACCTGAATTACTAAATATAGACCCGTATGGTGAAGGATGGATAGCTAAAATAAAACCACAAGATCCTAAAGAATATGAATCATTACTTCCGCCAGAAAAATATGCAGAGATGATTAAACAAAAAGAATCTAAATAATTATTTTTTGAACACTTAGCTACTAGATCGAATTATTTATTAATAGTGGGCCCGCGGGGATTTGAACCCCGGACCTCCGCCTTTCTAAGCCTACCCAGACACGTCAGGGCGGCGTCCTAACCAGGCTAGACGACGGGCCCAAATATTGTTCTCAATTCCTATACAATAGCGTTTGTACCGAATACCGCTCTTGGATCGAGGCTCTACACAGAGCCCTTCATCCGCGTTTCCCAAACCATGTATATCATAGAGTGCATATGGGTTTATAAAGTGAACTCTAAGCAGACAGAGATAATTCCAAACAATAATGGTTTCCAAAGCTTCCCAAATAACTGTAATGTCCAAATGAGCGAATGGCCTAAAATATGGATTATTAAAACTTTTACGAAAAACCTCTTATACAAACAGAGATCATGGTGGGCCCGGGGGGATTTGAACCCCCGACCTACGGGTCACTCCCTCCAGATCTAATTCATTCCTCCCCATTGGGAGGTCATATGACCCATAGCAGTGATCTGGAGCTTCGACCACCCCCCATTATAGAGTTTAAGAGGGGGTGTCCGCCGCTCTACCTGGCTGAGCTACGGGCCCACCAACAGTCATCAATATATGGGTTATTGTATACTGTGATATAAGCGTTTTTGTGATCTGACCTATGCCTGCCGTAACTGTAAAGTATCTAGTAGGCGTTCATGGGTATTAGTGGGATAAACCTATATCTAAGGATGTGGGGATTTTTCCTTCGATGAGGGTCTGGGATGATCTTGTCCTTCCAATCCTGAGAAGGAGCTGGGTTGCCTTGAAAGAGTGAAAGACCAATGATATGCTCCAATGAACCCTGAGAAAGCTGAAGTTAATGCACACCAAAGCCTACGCAGTTCTATCAAGACCTACGTAAGCTGAACCCCCAGCTCGGTTACGCCCCATACTCTTATTTTTGCTTCTCTATCTTTTGCTACTCCTAGTAGGACAGGTAACATTTCTTCTCCGCCTTTGATTTCTCTGACTCTTTTAATTACACCATACGTTGCGATAATTTTCCCGTCAGGTGTTAATGAAACATATATTTCAGTGTTGTTTGCTCTCATACTTATTAGGACCAACTTATAGTTCTTAGCTTGTTCAAGTATGGGTTCTATTATTGTTTTTCTGAATTCTTCGACGTTACTGGGTACTCTTGTTATGATCCTTTTAATGAGTCTTGCTTTTAATAAAATATTGGCCAAGTATATTGGATCCGTTAATTTTGTTATAATGTCTTGTGAGATATACGTAGTAGGCCTGCCTTCCTCTACTCTCCTCGCCTCTATCTCAGCAACAGCTGGTTTAGACGGGGCTTCCTCTTTCTCTGTAGGAACAGTTTCTTTTACTAATGCTTCTTTCTTAACTCCAACCTTTCTCATAGTTCTAATATAGTTCACAATAGAGTCTTCGACAAATTTCACAAGTTTCCTGCAAAGCTTTTCAATATCTGATCTACAAGTTGTAACTATTTCTATTCGAGTATATGGAAACATCTCCGCCAGTCTTATAGATATATTAATGTCTAGTGTCTCGCCTATTGCAGAAATTACAACTGATCTTTCAGAAGTTCTCCTAGAATTAACAATTAATTTTTCCCTTATTGTCCTGAAAAAGCTTCTAAAAATAAACTCAACAACATATCCCTTCTGTGTTTTTTCAATAATCCTAGCATCTTTAATGCTTTTTATTAACTCCTCAATATCAGTCAATAATTTAATTACATCTTCTATTTTAAGTGAACTATCAAAAACTTTTGTACTACTAATTATTGGCAATTTTTTCCCTCCACACATATAAATGAAAATGCTTCCCAAATATTATTAGGCATTTTCAAAATAAATATATAATTGGCTTTACATGCCCCGATGAAGAATGAACCCGGGTAATAATTGCTGAATATTTATAGATGTAGATAAGGCCCGCATGGGAGGGGAAAATTATATTTTTTCTTTCCATAACTGTCTCATTTTCTTTCTTTTCTCGAGAAATGTTTCTCTTTCAATATACCTATATACTGTGCTATGTCTTCTCCCCTCAATCAATAATTCAATAGCTGTTTTTGCAATATTGGCTGATTCAAAATCACCTATTATTGCAACATAGTTCTTATATACTGAAATATATGTTCCAGTCATTTCCTCAATGATCCTGCGTGCCTTTCCTCCTTCGCCAATGATTCTACCTTTGACTCTCTGTAAATGATTAGGTCTATCTCCCACATATTGTTTTAAATCGATAACTAACAAGACCTGGTCTTCATCAAGTAGCCTAAAAGCTCTTTCAGGGCTAAAACCATATGCGATTGCTCTAACAACATCTCTAGCCTTCATTAATTCTAATGCTGTAGTTGTAGGAGATGCTGGCTCTATGATAACTGTTCCCGTCGTAGAATCTATCGTTATGATCGTCCTAGTTCTACGCATTAACTCTTCCTTAATCTTGCCTTCATGTCCTATTAAAACACCTATTCTATCAGGTGGAACCTTCTCATAAAGCCTTGTAACACCCATAGTTAATCTTCCCTTTTGCTCCTCAGACACTTTTTGACCACCTCTAATATCTCATCTACATTTTCTAATTCATCTAATCCAACTTTCTCTCTAAAGAACCTGTTTATATTATTAATATCTCTAATAAGAAATTCTAATGAGTTAGGATGATCTATGTGTACAGCCTGGCTAACATCTATTATGACTATATCTGGTCCAGGTTTAATCATTATATTATATTCCGATAGATCGCCGTGAACTAGGTTCGCCTTACACACAGTCTTAAATAGCTCTTCTAGTATATACTCATATATCTTTCTGAGTTCATTAATGCTTAGATGAGAATAGGCTTCTATGAGTAGTGGATATCTCTTATTATTTTCACCCATAAACTCCATTACTAATATATTGTTTTTAAATGCTATCGGCTTGGGTACTTTGACTCCTACATTAAACATCCTTTTAAGGTTGCGGAACTCTTTACGTGTCCATGCATATATTATATCTCTAGTATCTCCCGGCTTAAAATCCTCAAATCTCGGATCTCCAATTATATATTTTAGCATTCCTTTTTTGAAGACTGCTGTACTAGTCAAATATATTTTTACAGCTAAAGGCTCATTTTTCCATCCAAAACCAAGATATACGCGTGCTTCTTTACCAGCACTTATGACTCCATTCATTCTACGTATAATTCTTTTCCTCATAAGATATAGAATAGTCATAACGGTTTTTGTATCAAAAACCTCCTCAACCGTTTCAAATAGATCTTTGTCCTTATATCTCTTGAGATCCCCACGCCTAATAATAGGTTCGAAATCTTCATCGATCATATATACTCACTTAATGCTTCCAAGAACTCTCTGGGAATTACTCCTCTCTCCACGAGCTTTGTTACTTCGCTTCTACTATACTTATGTATGACCTCACCTCTTTCCGGAGAGAAATCCCATATAGCTACGAGGACTATGTCTCCTTCATTCATCCATACTCTTCTCCTCATTTTACCAGGAATACGTACTTTACGATCCATGCCATCCATGCATTTAACAACCATATAATCACCACCTAGATGACGTATTATGCCGCAAATAACTGTTCCCTCAGTCGGTAGAGGAGGCTCCTTGCTTGTTTCTTCGTATCTTTTTCTTTTCTTCTTAGGCATTATTACCACCTAATTCACTATTCTTAATCATGTAGACTTTATCTCTTACTCTAACAGCTCGGACTTTATCGCCTACAGATATGTTAGCTAAAGTTTTTGTTCTAGGATAATCTATTATATTACCTGTCTCCTCATCTAATAGGTAAATAGTAGTTTTATCTTCTGCAATCACACTATATGTTTCACTATATACTAGATTCTCAGCTTTCTTCAGGTCTCCGCTCCAATATTTTTCAAACTTTATATTCTCAGTTCTTCCATCATCTAAGAACTCAATCTTTATTCCATGTGGACTTATATCTCTAACAACACCAGGCCTTCCCTCAAACTCTACTAGATCACCCTTCTTAATTGAGGGTAAACGAACAGATAAAGTTGTTATCCCAGACCAACGCCCTTTATCAGGATTGTACCGTACAGGCTTAAATGATTCAATAATTTTAGCACCCGTTAGTCTACTTAAGATAGTAGATAATCTCTTGGCAGCTACACTCGTTAAAAGCTTAACATCCAAGCCATATTTATTCTTCTTTATTTCAACAATATCTCCCGCAACACCGGGATCACTTATTGCTTTATTTATTATTTTTTCTTCTTCGCGACTAAATGATCCATTTACACTTCTAATTTGTACTAGTGCTCGATGAGATTTTCCTGCATATGCTAAACATTTGGGACATACTTTTCTATTAATATTTAGAACTATTTCTTTCTCTAAGTTCAACGGATAATATTCCTCTATCACTACATGTAATAAGGCTTTAACAGCATATTGTGATTCATTTATTTTGTACGGCTCCGATAATATGGTAGCATCTAATAAGTTAACATGTTGACGATCTATGAATCTATATGCTTCGCTAATCAGTATTCTCCTAATAATCTCCCTTAACGGCAAAGGATCTCTCCATTCACCTCTATACATCCATGAACCGCATCTAGGACATATTGTTATGTTTAAAACAGGCTTTGTCACAAATATTCCTTTATATTTGAGATAACAATCAATACAGTACCCGTTTATTAATGGTTCATCCTCTGAAACTCTTCTTCCACAACGTACACAGTATTTATACATAATTATCAACCTTTGATCCTAACTAATGATATACAACATATTGCGCATGAGGGATATTATTTATCCATAAAATAGCATCTGGATGAATAAATCCTTCCTTAACAGCTTTTTCAACAATATTTATACCTACAAGATTAGCTATAGTAGCCTTTCCGAGAATCTTGAAAGCCTTATTCAAACTCATAAGTTCTCCCTTGTAAAAATATGGATCAACATATAGTTCTATACCTTTCTCTTTATCAACAAGTTTTTTACCAAGTAATTTTTCATCACATATAGCAACAACTACTTCTTCACCATACCTATGTATTTTTACATATACCATATCTGTTTTCATACTGTACTTCATGATACTATCAAACCATGATCATATTCTTTCTAGAAAATAAATTCTATTTAACACCTTATTAAAGATAAAATATGAGCAGAAAATTAGATACCTTCAAAACGCTTCTAGAGTGGTCTCTGCACCACATGCTTCACATTTAAGTATGAAAACTTTTCCTTTCTTTATTAATTTAGTGAATCTACTACCACATGTTGGGCAAATAACGTATTTTTTAACAAATAAGTCTATCAACCTATTAATAACGTGCGAGCTAAATCTACCTTGCAATATCAATTGACCTGATTCATTCATATACGCTGGAACTCCCAATTCTTTGACAAAATATCTCTGCAAGATCTTTGGATCCCTATTGATAACGTCTGTTATTTGCTTAAAGTTGAGTATTAGAGTTTTCCCTCCAACAAACATTACTTCAGCCCTAGGAACCTCGAATGTCTCCTTAGATACTGTTCTCGCCGGCAATTTAGAGTATGCTCTCTCTAATAGTTCTTCAAATTTGTAGTCACGTATTCGACGAGTCAATTCCCCACCCCTAATAAGTATTCTTTACTTATTAAAATCAAGTATATTAGCGGTTAAATAATGTATGCTTAGAATGATAATTGATAATTAAGCAAGGAAAGGTATACAGTCATGGCTAGGAAGATATATATTGAAACATATGGTTGCGCTCTGAACAGAGGAGATGAATATATTATGAAGACTGTGCTAGTTAGTAGGGGGCACAAATTAGTTGAGGAAATAACAGAAGCAGATACTATCATAATAAATACTTGCACAGTAAGATATGATACAGAACTAAAAATGATTAAGAGAATAAAGGAACTCTACAGAATAGCTAGTGAACAGAATAAAAAACTAATAATAGCTGGTTGCATGGCTAAAGCTCAACCATACAAAATACATAAAATAGCACCCAAAACTAGTCTTGTCTCTCCACAAAACGCTCCCAAAATATGGATAGCTGTCGAAAGCGATGGACAAGTATTTCTATTAAAAGGTGAACGTAATAGAAGAATTCTAGGAACATATGTTGATAAACAAATAGCTTATTTGCCAATACAAGAAGGATGTTTAGGAAACTGTAGCTTCTGTATAGTAAAGAATGCTCGTAGACAACTTGTAAGCTACCCGATTAATAAAATTAAAAACACGGTAAAAGAGCTAGTTGGTAAAGGAGTGGTAGAAATAGAAATTACAGGTCAAGATACAGCTTCATATGGATTAGATCTTTATGGAAAACAAATGCTACCAAATCTCCTCGAAGAACTAGATGGGATAAAAGGTAATTTCATGATAAGAATTGGAATGATGAATCCAGATACACTTGCTAATATTCTTGATGAATTAATAGAAGTGATTAAAAACAGCGCTCACATTTATCGTTTCCTACATATACCGCTTCAAAGCGGTAGTGATAAGGTATTAAGGATTATGAGGAGGAAATATACAGTAGATGAGTATCGAGAGATAGTTAAGATTTTAAGAAAGAAAATACCGGAAATCAGCATAGCAACAGATATTATCGTAGGTCATCCAGGTGAAGAAGAAGAAGATTTTGAACAAACACTTGATATTATAAAGGAGTTAAAATTTGAAAGAGTACATCCAGCTGTTTATAGTATAAGGCCAAATACCTATTCAGCATCATTACGTCAAATACCAACGAGTGTTAAGAAGGAGAGAATGCTTAGATTATTGAAGATTATAGAAAATGTTGGATTAGAGGTTCATAGAAAATATTTAGGAAAAGTCTTGGATACTTTCATAACAGAACATAGCAATACATGGATCGGGAGAACTTTAAACTATATACCGGTCATAATATTTTCCGAGAACACATTAGATTTTGGAAAACATGTAAAGATTCAAATAACTAATGCGACATTTTATGATTTGAGAGGTGTTATTGTTTCATCCTAACTCTATAAATTCTATGATAGGATTATATTTTGCGAGACTTTTACTTAATAAATCAGCAAGCTTTACTAGGTCTGAGAATCTTAAAGGTATTGATAGAGGATAGGCATTAATTCTAGCAATTACTTCTCCTCCCCCTATTCTATCTATCAATATTTTTTTATCATCAAGTCTGAAAATCCCAGTATCTATTTCTCTTAGTGAAGCAGTTATATCTTCTATTACTTTAATAGGATCGCCTTCGGCATGGCTAAGCTTCAACCTTAACTGTATTACCGGCACATATTCCTTAATTATAGCATTTGTAAGCGAACTATTTGAGACATATATTCTTCTACCATATATATCTTCTATAATAGTGTTTGTAAGCTCTACGCTTACAATCCTACCATAGATAGGCTTATGGTGATTCGGCAAATAGATCTCGTAGTTTCTGCCACGCATATGCCTAATTAATTGGAGATTTATGTATGCAACAAATTCTCTTAGCTCATAATAGAATAGTGTGATAGCTATGAACGCAAATACTAAGACAGCATAAATAACTATGGGTGGTGAAACAAGTGCTTGAAGAAACGCTACAAGTATAACGAGTATAGCGGAGAGATCAACAAATCTCATCACAGTGGACTTGGTACTAATAGTAATTACTCCTCTATCAAATAATACTGTGAGAAACCTATTTATTATAAAACGAACAAGGACTACTAGCAAAGTTACTATAAGTGCAGACTGCAAACTGAACAGAATACCCTCGATTGTCAGGTTAGTGGTGTTAATAGTCATATGATCACCCTTTAAAATATTTTTCAATATCTCTTATTTTAGATAAGACAATTAATTGGTACCCGGGTTTTAACTCTATTTCATCCATTGGAGGTTTGAAGTCTCTACCATCAAATACTAGGAGAATTCTTATATCCTCTGGTAAATTTAATTCTTTAATCTTAGATCCGACAACCATGTCTGTTTCTGCTAATGAGATGAGATGGAGATAATAATCTCCGAAACTACCTATTGGTAGCGAGCTTACCACTGATTCCAAATAATTGCTTATCATTGAAGCTACAATTGAAGATTGTGTAACAGGTATACCGAGTTCTAGCTCATATAGTAGATCAGCCATTCTATGATCAGTGACCTTAGCTATACGGTGCGGTACATTATATAGCTTTGCAATTGCAAGAACTAATAAATTAACTTCATTGCTTCCGGTTAGAGCAATAACCATATCTATTTGTTCCATTTGTAAATCAGTAGTATAAAGCGATACATCAGTTGCATCTTTACCAATAACGAAAACATCGAAATTGCTTGAAATTTCTTGTCTCCTAACAGGATCTTTCTCGACAACGTAGACTTGATGCCTCTTTAAATCGAGTCTTCTAAGTAATTCTTCAGCAACTTTTCCTCCGCCAACTATAAGTATTCTCAATGATATACACCTATATTATTGAAAATACTACTTCAATATTTTAACGGCTTTCCTTCCTGCAATGTATCCAAATATAGTGATTACTTGTACGTATTCTACTCTTCCAAGCAACATTAAAGTCATTATTGTTAGTTTTACGCCTAACGGAGCTGTCGGAGATACAACACCAACGCTTAAACCAACACATCCAGCCGCTGATGTTGCTTCAAATAATGTGTCAACGAAGCTGTAACCATAGATTGTCATAAATGTTGCTCCTATAAAAATAGCAAGTAAATGTATAAAAGAGAAAAGCAGTGCTTGAGAAACCTCGGCTTCATCAATAGGTTTACCGTCAACCCGCAATGTTTTCTCAACTTTTCCGCCAAGAATAGTTGATATCGATGAATACTTGAATTTTTTGAGAATTAATAATAATCTGAAACTTTTAATCCCGCCAGCTGTTGAAAAAACCATTCCACCAAAATACATAGATGCTATTAATACTAATTTCGTTGTAGCGGATAAGTCTGAAATGGAACCGATGCTGAAACCAGTTGTTGTCATAGCTGAGACTAGGTTAAATGAGCCTGCGATTAAACTATAATATAAATTGTAGTGATCAACAAAATAATAAGATATAATTGTTAGAAATACTAGCACTAGCATTGTATAAAGATATGTTTTAAATTCTTCGCTTCTCCATACTCTACCTAAGTCTCCTCGAAGTAGTTTATCTAATAACACAAAATTCATACCTCCTAGAAACATAAAAACCATTACCGGTATATACGTGAATGGTGCTCTCTCAAATATTACATTGTATCCAGCATCATATGTTGACATACCACCTGTTGCAACAGTTGTTAATACATGGTTGAATGCTTCATAAAAATTCATGCCAGCATATACATAGGATACTATACCAGCTATTGTAAGAACTAAATATATACGTATAAGTTTTCGAGCAGTCATATAGAATGAAGCCTCTATTTTCAGAGGCCTCTCAACACCATATGCAGAAGCTCCTAAACGATAAAAATATGGGAATAAAACCATAGCGAAAACAACTACTCCAAGCTCGCCGCTCCACTGCATTATACTTCTCCAAGTAACAATTGAGGGCTTCATATAGTCTAGACCTGTCAGTACAGTAAAGCCTGTACCTGTAAAACCTGATATCGATTCAAACCATGCATCCACCAGACTAATGTTTAGACTCAACATGAGGGGGATTGAAGCCTCAAAAGAAATTAGAGGCCAAGCAATACTTGTTGCAACTATGCCATCAAGTAAACCGATGGGCTTAGCCTCTATCTGTTGCAAATAATAGCCTATGAAAATTAAAAATAATGCAAAAAAAGTAAAACTAAGCGTTAACGGCTTCAATGTTAAAAGATCGATTAAAGGGACAGAAAGCATTAATAATCCTACAACGATTTCCAAAGCACCAATAATCTTTGCTATGCCTCGCCAATTCAATACATTAACACCATTTCATATACTCTACTTGTAAGATTCAGCCCATAGCCCGATCATCATATTGATCAGACCCGTGACGGTTCCTTCATCATATAATATAACCAAATATAAAATCTGGTCAATCACGATATAAACGTATTTACTGACAAGAGATAAGATCTTAAACTAGGATATACGTAAGTATTGAACTACATGATGCATAATAGAAATGCGGGCCCGCGGGGATTCGAACCCCGGGTCTCCGGCTTAGAAGGCCGGCGCCCTATCCAGGCTAGGCCACGGGCCCAAGTATTATTTCTCATCTTATAATTGGTTATTTATCTCGGGTTATAGATTTTATGCTTTGCATAAAAGGTTTGTGATTGCCTCTACTATTAATTTGACTATTTGTTTAGGTTCTTTTATCTTTATATAAATGTGATCTGGTTTTCCGCCGCCTCTTCCTCCCATGTTTTGTAGAATTTCCACGAGCTTTCTTAGATCAAGTTTTCTATTATTAGCTTCATCTGGATGAATTGCTATCTCTACAAATTTATCTGATACGTATATTGTTAGAACTCTTTTCTTCAACGATAAATCCTCAATAATTGATTTATAGAGTTGTTCGTCTTCAAGCTGTTTCTCTATCACAACTGTTTTTAATCCACAGATCTCCAGTGCCTCTTCTAATAAATGCTTTAATAGTATTTCTTTGAATAACCTGCGGTATTGAATTAATAGAGTCTTGTATTTATCAAGTTCTTCACTAACTTTTTTCGCAACTATAGAGATCGGCAAGCCTTTAGCGCCTAGAAACTTGAGAGCCTTATCCACTTCTTTCTGTAGATCGGATATGTATTCTGGAAGCCTTGTTGAAGCTATGTATTCAAGCCTTATAACACCATCCTGGATCTTTTCTGCTTTAATTATCTTTATTCCTCCTATTTCTGAAGTATTATATACATGTGTGCCAAAACATGCTTCTGCATCCCATCCAGGTATCTCAACTATGCGAAGAATAGGTGAGTAAACTGCTCCGCCCTGATATATTCTTAATCCAAATCTTTTCTCAGCCTCAAATTTTGGTAGGAAATAAAATTTTAAGTCTATTCTCTCATCGATCACCTTATTAGCTAACTCTTCGATCTTTCTGATCTCTTCATCACTTAACGATTTATAATGAGTTATATCAAGCCTTGCTTTCTCAACAGTTTTCTCTGCTCCAGCTTGCCATACATGTTCTCCGAGAACTTTTCTTGCAGCTCCTAGAACAATATGTGTTGCTGTATGGTGTCTCATTAATCTATACCTGTTATACCAATCAATAACTAGCTCCACCTGTGTTCCGGGTACTAGTCTTCTTTTAGTAGCTAGTTGATGAACTATTACTTCTCCAACTTTATACACATGTTTAACGGGTATATGCTCATTACCTAATATAACGTATCCCTTATCGTGATCTTGTCCTCCAGCTCTAGGATAGAATATTGTCTGATCAAATATAACATACTCATTCAATGAATCGAGAACCTTCGCACTAGCTCTTCTTAGATAGGGGTTTTCGTGAAACAGCTTCTTAGTAGGATCGTGTTTACTAGCCCATTCAACTATTTCATCCGGTAATTCATGCTCTTTCTCTTTGATTAATGCTTGTGAACCACCATGTCTAGCAGCTATTAATGAATAGAAATTGCTGGGAACACGTATTTCTTGCCCATAATGCTTTGCTCTCTCCACAACAATTTCGGGGGGTATTCCTTTAGAGTCATATATTTGTATTAAATCATCGAAGGTAATCTTCTTTTTCTTCTTAATAAACCTATCCACCTCTCTAATTCCTCTAGTAACTATGTCGATATATTTTCTCGTCTCATAACTCATTACGTCGAGTATATAGTCTAGTCTGCGGTGAAACTTATCGTATACATATCTGCCTTTCCAATACTTCGCTTGTTTATCTATAAGTTCTAGAACTATATCTTCTAGTGTAGATACTTTTATTCCTAAACGTATAAGTGTTCTCAATAAGCGTCGAATAACTAAACGTGCTAGATACCCTTCACCAGTATTTGATGATACTATGCCATCACTCAACATTAAGGACAAGGTCTTAACATGATCGAGAGCTGTATATAGATTGATCGTGTCTACTAAGGATTTATAATATTCAGAATAATCTATCTCTTCAAGATATTTATTCAACATATATACGTCTTCGATCTCCTTATCACTAAGTAAGTAAACTATTTTTTTAAGCACATCATAGGGAGGTTCATCTATTCCTAAAATATTCTTATATGTCTCCAATAATGAACTAAATATTGTGTGAAAAGCTGTTGGTGTTCTCTGAGTAAACCAGGCAATTCTCTCTATACCATAACCAGTATCAACTACGAGTACGGGATTTCTAACTTTTTTCCCATTGACTATTTTATACTTCATAAATACTAGTGTGGCAAGCTCTAACCCATCAACTAGAACCTCGTATGCTGGTCCAGCATTTCCTCCTCCCTCCCACCATGATTCTTTGAAAACAATGTTCTCAGGTTCTATCCCAATTATTTTTGTAAAGAAGTCGAATGCGTATTGAAGTGTTTCGTTTACCCAGTAAACATATTGATCCTTCTTATTAAATGCGTGATGTCCTCCCATTTCAAAACTTGTAAGATGTCTTCCAAACGTTAAGCCTACATTATCTATATCCTCCAACCTAACACTGGGCTGAACTATGACTAGCGGATTATATGGCGGATCAACTATTCCCTCAGTAACAGCTGGTTGAAAAACAATTATTGACGCAATTGTCAAATATAGATCGTTTCTCCACCTAGCAAGAACTGGGTAGGGGTCAACATATCCATGTCCATGAGAGGTAAAGAATTCTATGAATTTCCTTCTTGCTTCATCAAATGTTAAAGGAGGAACTCCCTTATACTCGTTATATAAGAAATCATATTTACTACACGGCCTATCAGGACAGGTATCTCTCGGCACTAGGCTCCAGAATCTTTCACCGCACTTCTTACACTTATATACTTGATAACCGGTTTTCTTCAAAAACTCATTCATAAATTCTTCTTCGACCATTATACATCACTTAATCCACACTATATTCTGTTACATACTAGTTATGATATTAGTTATTAACGTCCAATATATGAGTATTGAATGTAATGGTTGAGTATTGGCTTCTAAGAGATAAGGTAGATTATTTCTTAATAAGACCAAACAAAAACCATATCTGCTCCGAGAACATTGTTTTAAGGCTTGAATTATTTGAGCTGTAAAAACTGTTTATCCGAAGAGTGCTCCTAGTCCTTCTGCTAGTTCTTCTTCGCTAACAGTCTCAGCTTCCTCTTCTTCCTCCTCTTTCTTCTCCTCCTTCTTCTCTTCTTCCGCTGGAGCCTGTGCTGCCGGTGCGGCTGGAACCGCTGCTACTGGAGCGGCTAGTGCTTGTTCAAGTACTTTTGCTATATCAATATTTTTCAGGGCAGCTACAAGCGATTTTACTCTTACCTCATCTACTTGAATTCCTGCAGCTTCTAATACCTTCTTTATGTTTTCCTCATTTATCTCTTTACCAGCCTTATATAGTAGTAGTGAAGCATATATGTATTCGATCGTTCACCACCTCTTGGATATATGTTTTATCTTATTTCCTATTTACACATCCACTTATCCATGATTATCTGGGTGTTTTAAAATGTATTCTCCCTAATAAAAATATTTACCCATGTTTATCCGAAGAGTGCTCCTAGTCCTTCTGCTAGTTCTTCTTCGCTAACAGTCTCAGCTTCCTCTTCTTCCTCCTCTTTCTTCTCCTCCTCTTCCTTTTTCTCAGGCGGAGTTGTCGGTTGTATTGTTGGTACTTCTAATCCTAGATCTGGTGCATACTTGGAAACTTCTGCTGCAAGTGCTAGTGCTTTCATTATTGCCGCTCTAAACACGTATTCAGCAGTATCTGGTGTTACATATCCTGCCTCAGCAGCTAATGCTAATGCCTGACGGAATGCTTTGTTTAATGATAACTCTAATATCTCTGGCACAGGCCATGCTATTTCTGATCCGATCTTTAATGCGTCTAGGTGAGCATTCATAACCATGTTCTTATACTCTTCGAGATCTAGGACTAGTTGGTCCCTCAATATTATTATTCCATGATCATATGCTGCTTTAATATTTATCTTAACCTCTTTTAAAGCAATATCTAGTCTTTGCAGAAGACTTGCCAATTCCTCAGATATAGTATCTCCTGGTTTCGCAACAACTGTATCGCGTGTAATAACTATAGAGTTACCCTGTATACGTGTAGGAATCTTTAGTTTGCTGAAAGTACTAAGAATAGGTCCCGGTGATAAACCGGTGTTTCCTTCAGGAATAACTATTTCTTGCTGAGCTATTTCACCTGGTTTATAATAAGTTTTTGCCTTGTATTTATCGAGTAATAGGCTTAACTCGAAAGCATTCATATGTGTAAACAATAATAGATTCTGTCCTGTAAGTAGTTCCTCGAATTTACTTGTATCAATACCGGCATTTCTAAGTGCTCTTAGAATTAATTTGTTCTTAGAAACTCTGAATAATACTTTCTTCGATAATTTCTTCCTTAGTTTTTGAAGCTGGTTTGTCGGAAAACCTGTTAGATCAGCTATTGCGAATACTGGGTATGATTTAAACAATGTTGTTAAATATTCTACTTCTTCTATTTTCCACTGAGGAATTCTCTTAGCTTTGGGAACTGCTGTTGCAGACATGTTTTAATCACCCCATAACCTCTATTG
Organism: Staphylothermus marinus F1; assembly: GCF_000015945.1. NCBI lineage: Archaea > Thermoproteati > Thermoproteota > Thermoprotei > Desulfurococcales > Desulfurococcaceae > Staphylothermus > Staphylothermus marinus. Next base: position 1,051,773 of record NC_009033.1, on the reverse strand, counting down.
GCGGACCCATTGTGGTTTTAACAACTATTTTTGCAATATTATGTGCTCCATTCGGCAGCTTTGTTTCTAGACGTGATAATATTGTCTGTGCGTTTATAACTAAATCCTCGGGATTCATATCCTCTGTTCCTATTCTAGTCATTAGTTGTGGCTGATCCTTATTTCTCAGCAAAATTGCAGATTTATATCTATTCATTACCGATACTATATCTGCGGCGGGAGGAACTGGGACAGGTATTTTTCCTCGAGGACCGAGAGCTGGTCCCAGTATTCTGCCGGCATTAGCCATTAGATCCGTCCTTACAAGAACCCAATCACATTCTTGAGCTACTTTTTTAGCGTCTTTCTTGCTTAATGCGAGCAACTCGTCTCTTGTTATAACTCTGTGTGCACCACCTGCTCTAGCTTTTTCAGCCATTTCACCATCGGCAACAACACATATTATTTTATCTTTACCAAGTCCTTTCGGCAAAAATATCGTCTCTCTAATTCTTCCCTCCGGACTACGGGGATCAACATCTTTTAGAACAACAATTAATTCTACACTTTGTTTAAAGTTTCTCTTCGGACTGTACTGTACTGCTTTAACTATAGCTTCCTTTAATTCTTCCTTACTTGGAAGAGGCATCTCCTATTCACACCTCGCCAGTCTCTTGTTCCTCCTCTTTCTCCCATTCAGGTTCATATTTAGCTATCGTAGCATCATATAATCCTTCATCTATTTCTTTCTGGACAATCTTAGGATCTTTCCCGTCTACTGTTATTCCTATACTTCTAGCAGTACCTAAAATAGTCTTTACCGCTGCTTTTAACGTTTTAGCCGTTAATTGTTCTTTCTTTAATATAGCTATTTTTATGATTTTATCAATAGGTAGATCCCCTATTTTCTGATGAGCAGGATCGCCAGGTGGTTGTTTCACACCAACTTCTTTAAGGAGCAAGGCTGTTGTTGTTGGAATACCAACTTTTACTTCGAATTTTCTAGTAGATGTATCAACTATGATCTCAACTGGAACAGTTAATCCTTCAAAATCCTTAGTTGCTTCATTAATTGCTTTAACTACTTCCATAACATTAACTCTTAACGGTGAAAGTGTAGGGCCTAGAGGTGGGCCTGGATTAGCTTTTCCACCTTCAACCATTACTTTTATTACTTTCTTACCCATATCTAGACACCGCTCTTCCTACTGGGTTTTACATAATCACCTGGAACAGTTATAGGGACATTGAAAGCAGCCTCTAATATACTCAGGACAACCATGTTTTTATTCCTATCTATACTAATAACTTGTGCTTTCATTCCTCTAAACGGGCCTCTCACAATTTCTACTATGTCTCCCTCTTTAATCATTTCGATAACAGGTTTAGGCTTAACAAGTCTTCCTACTTCGTCTAGAGAAACTTTGATTGGTTGACCTGATTTAACATATTTTAATTCACTTATCAACCTATAAATCGATGCTAATCTTGATGTTTCGAGAAAAACATATCCTCTAACACCTGGAGGAACAAATACTGCTTTTACGCCTGGATCTCTGTTCTGCTTTACTAGATCCATTATTCTAGATTCTATAACTAAAGCAACGTCTATTTCCCGTCCCATAGTCGTTCTTATTGCATAAAAACTTGTCTTTCTCCTAATACTCAAAGATTTAGCCTCCATATAGTTGCTGTGGAAATATAAATGATATAAATATAAATCTAACTATGAAAGCTATTGAGCCTACGAGAGTTAATCCTAACAAGCTTATTTTTAAACTAGTCATATACTCTATTTTATTAGGCTTAGTTGCCAACCGTATTATTCTTCGCCACGAATCTATTAACTCTCTAAAACCCATTAATGATCCGCTCCAAAACCTTATTTAACGGATAATATTTTATCTAGGAATTCATCGATATTAAAGGGTTTTAAATCTTTATATCCCTGGCCAACCCCAATCATGATTATGGGTTTCCTAATACTATATACTATGCTTAGAGGAACCCCTCCCTGCTCATATGCATCAACTTTAGTCACTATTACAGCATCAACACCTACTGCTTTATCAAAAAATACAGCTTGCTCAATAGCATCATTACCTGTGAGAGCATCGACTACAAGGATTTTTCTATGAGGCTTTGCAACCCTAATAATTTTTCTAAGTTCATCAACTAAGTTAGAGTCTGTATGCATTCTACCAGCAGTATCAATTAATACTACATCATAACCGCGAGTTTCTGCATGTCTAATGGCGTCGAACGCTATAGAAGCTGGATCGGCTCCATATTTACCCATAAATACTGGTATACCAGTTCTCTCTCCATGAATCCTTAATTGTTCCTGCGCTCCTGCTCGAAAAGTATCAGCAGCAACCATTAATGGTTTAAATCCTTTATCTCTAAACAATACTGCTGTTTTAGCTATCGTTGTTGTTTTACCAACACCATTAACTCCTAGAAAAACTATTATGTAAGGTTTAGTCTTAGATGCTTCATGAAAAATATCGATTAATTCCACAGAGTCAAAATATGACCTAATAGTTTTCTTTAAAAACTCTATCAAAGATTCTTTATCTCTAACTATTTTATTCTCAACTGCTTCAACAAGTTTAGTTGTGATTTCCTCTGCTACATCGTATGCTACATCATTTGATATTAGCTCGAATTTAAACTCATCTATTAAATCCATTAGTTGTTCTTTAGAAAATAGTAGAGCTGATGCTTTATCGATGAATTTTGAAAATACTCTTTTAATTCTGCGAAACAAAAATATCACCGTTTCTTGTTATGGTTTAAACACCTAGAATAATTATGATATCAGCTAGCGCCTGTTTGTTGCGGTGCTTGTTGTGATTGTTGTGATTGAACATATATTTTTGCAAGTATTTGCTGTATAGTATTATACTCCATTAGTGCAGCTTGGTATTGCTTCCTAAGATCATTGAGTATTCTTCTGATAACGGATATTCTATCAATAACTATCTTTGAAGCTTTTTCCTTATTTGTCTTCACATAATAGTTGCGTCCAATATTTACAATTACATTGTTATGCCAATTTTCACTGATTCTTATAGGTATAAATGCTGTGTTTAATCTGTCAAGAACTACTAAGCCATCAAATGTATTAATAGGTAGTTCTTCAAGTGTATTCTTGACTAGTTGCAACTCTGATAATTGCGAAGTATATGTCTCTATTTGTGCCTGTAAAATATTTAAGTATTCTCGGAGCTCATTTGCTCTGGCTATTAATTCTGTAAGTGTCACAGCAGTTCTTTTTTCACGTATATTTTTGCTCATAACTTAACAAACCTCTCGAGTCTTGCTAAGGCAACTATTCTACGATCCCTTACTTCACTCAATGTTATCTCTTCAATTTTTGTTATCCTAATATGTTTTCTTCTAAGCTTATGATTACTTCCTAGAACCGAGTAGACATATTCAATAGCTTGTTCTTTATTTAGTGCCCGCACTTCCTTAGTAAACTTCTGCCATACTGGGAACCTATCATGGCTAAGTAACATTACACCTTCTACTCTATAGATCTTTATTTCGCTCATTCCTATATAGCACCTCCACTTAATCCCCTTCTTATTCGGAGTATTTCGGGGCCTGTCGTATATTCACCTACAATTATGCCTTTATTATTAGCTATTAAACCACTCTTAATAAAGGGTATCCCCGAATTAACAGTAGCACGTTCGAAGGCTACTTTAAATATTTCTTTTAATTCTCTATTTTCATCATCGGAAATATCTGGATGTATTACTCCTCCCTTATCGGTTACAACAGCTAAACTACCGGGAATTGTTAAATTCATTATATCCTTATATAGTGCTTCGACGCCGAGAGCTTCCGAAATCTTATTCAGTTCTTGTCGTTCAAGCTCGGAGCCAGCAATACATGCTTTATTATTGCATAAAAGTATGTTTCCAAGAGCTGTATTTTTAGATCTTGAAACATATATGTTTAGATCATGTTTCTTTAAATTGTTATTTAGAATATCAAGTTCCTCATCTAATATTATTCTCGGAAGAATAATACCGTTATCATTTCCGACAACTAATACTCCATTTAGAATTGTGTTTGCAATTTTTGTCTCTACAAGTTCTACGTCGAGTGTTTCCGCAATTACTTTTTTCTCTCCACTAGATAGGCTTGGAGGAACTAAAGCAATGGAATTGTTTGCGAACACGTATACACCGATGTTTGGATTTCCGAATAAGCTTAGTCTAACAATTTCCATGGATGATCATCCCGTATAACTATGTAAAAATATTTTGAATACCTATAATAATTAGTTCTTTTTAGAAGGCAAAATATATAATTAGCCTTATTTACTGTTTGCTGACATTATCTTGGCTTTAGAAGACCTTATTAATAAAACCTTAGCGGTTTTTTCTTCCTTATCAAATCTGATCTCAACAATTACTCTTCGAGGGGGTTTCTCCCTGCTCCTACTCCATACATATTCATTGACAGCCGGATCAATGATTATTTTTTCAGCTTCTTTGAAGTGTCTTCTAACATATTTTCTTATCAATCGAACAGCTCTATCTGCTCTATTGGTTCTTCTACCCCAGTATACTCTTTTTAAAGGAATAACATGTATTGACCTAGTTATTTTTCCTTCCTCACTCATTTAAATCAACCTCTTCTTAACTCGGTAAATCATTAATTTTATTATACCTTAAGTTTTGTTCTGCGCCAATGTCTAAGTCTAAAGCCTCTTCTAACCTTTAACCTAGTTTTTACAGATACCCAGATAGGCACAGGCCTATTCTCTTTATAAGCTGCTGCTAATCTAAGCTTTCTAGCTAGTGGTTTATTTCTAGCCATAATTAAAACCCTCCAATTTATTTCCTCAAAATACGTATATGTGTTTCACGATGTGTTTGCTCATATATTTGTGCAAGGAGTTTCTTCAGAAAATTATCTGTGATCGGGACAGGAACTCTTCCTGACTGCGCAAGTGTGATAAGTTGTTGTTCCACAATATTTGCTAATTCTGGTTTGACAAGTCTTAGATTAGCAAGCCTACTTCTAGCTTCTGGTGTGAGAATTCTTCTAAGTATAGCTTCTATTTGCATTCTCCTCTGTTTCTCTTCCTCCATCTTTCTCTGCAATTCTAGTAGTTTACGTTTTTTAATTTCCTCCAGTTCAGCATCGTAGGATTCACTCACTTTTATCACCAAAAATATTATTTCTTAAAGTATATTTTAGACCTAACACTCGGAGGCAAATACTTTGCCAGCTCAGGTTGCTCTCTTACTAGATCAAGCATTACCTCATATGCCAATCGATCAAGTAGGGCTCGTCCTTGAGGAGTTAATATGCGGCCTCTGCCCCTTATTTTTCTAACAAGTCTAGCTTGCTCTAGTTGTTGAAGAATCCTCCTAATAATGCTTCCACCACTTTTTACAAAGTGCTCAGGGGCTGATCCATAGTTTTTCCTTCCACCATAAATTGTTCTAAAAGTTTCAATACCGATTGGTTCACCGGATTTGTATAGTTTTCTCAGAATACTAGCTGCTCTATAATACCACCAGTCTGGATCCTGGGGTGGCCTCTCTTTATGTGCACCTGTTTTAACGAAATATGCCCATGGAAGTGGTTTAACTTCTGGCACATTTTCCTTTAAATACGTGGCTAATCTCGCGATTAATTTGTCAGCTGGCACCTCTAATGCTGTAACCATTTTCTATCCCTACTATTCTCTTTCTCTCCTACAATCTTTAAACTCCTATATTTATCTTTATTTCTAGCGATTATGAAGGTATATCCTCGAACTTCTATAAGTTTTGCCCCTAAGACCTTAGCTATTATCTTAGCTGTTTCTCTTCTATCAGTATTTGTTGATTTAACATATGATTTTAACATCCTTATCTTAACTACGCCGTGTTTTTCAAGCCTTGCTTTAACTTCGTTTATAAAACCTTGTGTCAATCCTTTCTTACCTAGTTGTACATCTACTTTTCCAGCTTTTCTATCCTTGATTTTTCTCCAGATGTCTTTATCATATATCTTCTTCTCCAGCCGCAGAGGAGACATGTTACAACAACCCTTGAACCCTTACCTTCACTCTGAATTCTAACCCTAGCTGTTAAGCCAGGTATTAATGGTATCCTACATTTTCTACAATAACCCCTCCTAATATATTTTGGGGGTTTTACTCTTGCTTTGTGAGCATATTTAATGATTAACTCTATATATCTGCGGGCTAAATCATAATCACCACTACGAGTCCTGTCAAGCGCTAATTTATACAAATACCTTATTCTCTGAATGGCTAGATCTTTCAAAACGTTTTTTCTCAAACTATAATATCCCCTCTCACCTAGGCCCCAATCACCAACTATAGAGTATTACAAATTCAAATCCTGGATTCTGTATTGTTTAATTATGGTTGATGCTATAATATATTAAGCCATCAACATGTATTTACCAATTATCACGGTATTCATGAAATATTGGTATAATGGTGTAGTAATATGAACATGAAAGAACCGATAAGCATAATATTGTTAGAATCAGCTCTAGAACTAGTTCCTAAGGAGTTATGGAAGCACCCAGCCGTGGTAAAGAATGCGAGGAGAAGAGGGAAAAAACCTGGCGAGACCTTGCTTGATGTTTCACTTCATTATCATGCAATGAAGAAACTGAAGGACAAAGAGAAACGAGGAAGACCAGATATTGTTCATATATCCTTATTAAACGCTCTTGAAAGCCCATTAAACAAAGAAGGATATCTACGAATATATATACATACTTATCCCGGACACATAATATTTGTGAAACCAGAAACTAGGATTCCAAGAAATTATAATAGATTTGTCGGTTTAATGGAACAACTACTAATACATGGCAAAGTACCCCCCGACAGCGACGACCCATTATTATATGTGAAAACTATGACAATAAGTGATCTTCTCGAAAAAATAAATAAAAATGGAATCATATTGTTGAGAGAACATGGAGAAAAGGAAAAACCTGAAAATATTGTAAAATATGCTGTTGAAAACAATTATGCAATTGGCATCGGGGGATTTCCTCACGGAGACTATAGCCAAGAAATTATTAGTATTAGTAAGGCTGAATTCTCCATATATAATAAGCCATTAACCACATGGATCACTATATCTCGAGTAATAGTAGGAGCCGAACACCTATACAATATCATATAATCAACTGATTAAACAATATTTAATGCTATTATTCTTCCATAAAAAACCTAACAATAGCGGAATAACCGTCATTATTATAAGGTATTACCAAGACATAGACTATTTGCAAAAAAGTTTCGTTTTAAAAGCACCTATACTGTTTTAGGAGGGAAATATTTTGGAGAAGCTACTAGATATGCAGAAAAAAGACCCTATAATAGAATATGCTAAATGGAACAGTCTCGACGTGAACGAGAATGCAAATAGATACATGGGCCCAACAGGCTTCTTTAGCTATCTACTCGAAGAATACATGATGAAAACACTACTTGATCTACTGCCATCGCCTGTACTAAGAGCACATATTGATGGATACATATATGTTCACAAATTACCTTATAGCATATATATTCCATACTGTACAGGACACAGTGTTTCACGCCTATTAGAGAAGGGCTTAAAAACACCTACAATCATATCAAGGCCTGCAAGACATTTTGACACATATGTTGATCACATAGCTAATTATCTAATAACATTACAGCATTACTTTACAGGAGCTCAAGCATTCTCAAGTGTTGAATGGTATGCTGGGCCATTCATAAGGAAAGATGGACTAGATTATAGAACTGTAAAACAACAGATTCAAAGACTCATATTCAACTTAAATTATCCAACACGTGTCGGTATGCAGACACCATTCACTAACTTCACAGTAACACTTGATGCTCCGAAGAAAATGCTTACAGGAGACTATGCAGTATATGATGGACAGAAAATTGAGCCGCTAGGAGAATACTATAAGGAAGCAAAAACATTCTTCTTAGCTCTAACAGATATTCTATACCATGGAGACATGTATGGACAACCATTCACGTTCCCAATACCAACAATTATGACAACCGCGAATATGATCTGGGATGAACCAGAGGTTTTCGAAGCAGTATTTAAAACAGCAGCACATCGTGGAAGCTTTTACTGGTTAAATACTAGAGTGGTCGACCCCGATGCAAGCTATGCTATGTGTTGCCGCATAAATATAGATAAAAACGAACTCCTCTACGCATATGGGACAAAACCTAAAGGATTAGGATTAAACTTTAGCCTGAAGAAGGATCTAGAACAACAAAAAGAGGAAACAATGAAGAAGATAGAACAACAAAGATTCGGCGGATTATGGGCACTCCCAGATATTACAGGCTCTGTAAATGTTACAACAGTAAATCTGCCACGTATAGCTCTAGAAGCTAGAGGCGATGATACAAGATTCTGGGAACTCTATAGCGAGGTACTAGAAATTGTTAGGATTAGTGAAGAATGGTTTAGAAGACGCTACCTAGACCTCATGGCTAAATATACTGGAATGTACTCTATGATAAAAGAATACTTGAAAGAATTCCCATCATCTCATTTCAACACCATCGGTATTCTTGGATTACCAGAGGCGGCTGCAATCTATTTACAAGAACCTAGGCTCTGGATGGAGGGGTCAAGGAGGGATTGGCTAAAAGCAACGGATATTATGAAGAAAATGGTTGAATACGCAGTTAGTCATGCTAGGAAATGGATGAAAGAAACAGGTACGCCGTGGAATGTTGAAGAAGTACCTGGTGAATCAGCAGCTGCTAAACTAGCTATCAAGGATGTAAAGAAGTATCCGGAAGTACTAGAATATCTAAGTGATCCAGATAATCCTATCTATTCAACAAGTATAGCACCATACTATGGAGAAATAGATCTACCTGAGAGAATAGAGATTGAATCAAAAGTTCAGAAAATATTTACTGGAGGAGTAATGATGCACATATTCCTAGGCGAAGAACCTGATCCCGAAGCTCTCGCTAAATTGACGAAGAGACTGATGCAAACCGATCTAGTCTATTGGAGCTATACACCTGCAATAACACATTGTAACAAGTGTGGTAGAACATTTACAGGATTATATCGTAGATGCCCAGTTTGTGGAAGCGAAGACGTAGAGGTGTGGAGTAGAATTATAGGATATTATCGTCCACTAAAGAACTGGAATCCATTCCGTAGAAGAGAATTTTGGACTCGTAAACATTATAAGCAGAAATAATAAACTTTTATCAACCTACTTTTATTGCTTATCACTCAACAATTAATTAATGGTGAAGGAATTGTCTATAACTACTGAACAGTTCTCAGAGATTAAACATAGAAATATCTATTTGATCGGTAGTGGTTGGAAACCTATTAGCATGATAGACGTATACAACTCTGTAACATTCACATTATGGCTGTGTGGCTGTAATCTAAAATGTCCTTTCTGCCATAACTGGATGCTAGCCATAAATCATCCAAGTACATGTCGTTACCTAGATATTAATAAGCTAATCGAAGAACTAGAGTCTGCTAGAATATTAATAGATTACCTACATGTAACTGGGGGAGAACCGCTTATACAGTACCGTGAATTAGAAAAGATATTATCGCTGGCAAAGAATAATATCGGAGTCAATATTAGTATAAACACGAATTTCACATTATATAAACCATTAAAACACTTGATAGATTCAGGCATAGTTGATCATTTAGCAACTGATCTAAAGATACCATATGATCTTCTCTATGGACATAGTAAAGAAGTAGCTGATACCCTGTGGAAACTATTCATTAAATCATTAGCACTTGTATCTGAATATAATGTTCCACTAGAACTTAGAATACCTGTTATGAAAAACATTAATATTAAAATATTCAGAAAATACCTAGCTGAAGCTCTCGATAAACTCGATAAACACAATAACTACTATGTTATTATTCAGCCATTACTGGGTCCACCCATAACAAATCCTAGAAATCCGGAATGGTGCAGAAAATACTGTGATCCAGATAAGCATACACTTTATCTTATTAAGAACGAACTAGAAAATATGGGTATACAAAGACTTATCGTACGTGAAACATTAAGTTTTGGGTGAAGAAATGCTTGAAGAAACATTAGCAAACCATAGAATTTTATCAAAGATTAAGCCTAGTGTTAAATTATTTAATTATATAGGGGATGCCCCTAGAATAATCGCTTCAGCAGGTAAACAAACATTATCACCGAAGGAATTCAGCGAAATATATGGGAAAATGAATAAAGATAAGACAATGAAGTGGATCACTGAACTAATAAGAAGAGGACATGGTTCACCGCTTGAACATAGTATTTACATATTCGAAATAACATGTAGTCGTGTAGCTAGTCATCAACTCGTGAGACACCGAATAGCCAGCTATACACAGTTAAGCCAGAGATATAATGATAAATATTTGAGAAACATGATCATGCTTGCAGCAACTAAGCTTGGCTATGAAAATATAGAGAAAAACAATATAGGCGAATACATGAAGATATTAGAGGAGACCATAGATTCGAGTCTAAGCTTTTGGGACATGTTAGAAATTATTGGTGAAGCCTTCATTGTACCGCCGAAGATAGTGAAATCGAATAATAGAGAATTTCTCAAACAACTGCTAAGAAGCGTTAAGACATATTATTCATTAATAAATAATGGCATATCTTATGAAGACGCTCGCTTCATACTTCCCCAAGCAGTTAAGACACGTATACTTGTATCTATGAATGCAAGAGAACTCCTAGAAAGCTTTTTGCCTCTGAGAATGTGTAGTCATGCTCAGTGGGAGATTAGATACATAGCTTGGCAGTTATGGAGACAACTTGTAAAAATACATCCCGAAATATTCAGTTATGCTGGCCCCCGATGCGTATATATGGAAAACAGAGTTAGACAACAACCCTGCAAACTAGACGAATATATTAATGGGAAATGTGAATTCATCATAACTAGATGCCCAGAACTAGTACCTAGAGAAGGTATAAGAAAATGCATTAATTATGCATCTAAAGATTTATGGAATAGTATGGGTGATGAAATAATTGATACTTAGTGATTGGGATATACGAGTTTATCTTGAAAAGAAACTATTAGTAATTAATCCATTATTTCCCGATACTATACGTGAAAACGGTGTTGATCTAAGGTTCGGATATCAATTTTGTAGGTTTAAGAAAGACCAAAACATAATAGTAGATACAGCAAGAGATCCTGTAGATAAAACATTGGTTTGTGAAGAAACAGATGAAAATAATGGCATAATAATAAATCCTTTAGAACACGTATTAGCTACTACTCTTGAATGGGTTGAAATGCCTAATGATCTAATTGGCTTCGTTAATTTAAGAAGTACATTTGCCAGATACTCACTATATATACCGCCTACCATAATTGATGCTGGATTTAAAGGAAATATCACCATTGAATTAATAGGTGGAAGTATACCTGTAAAAGTATATCCAAAACAGAGATTCCTTCACGTAATTTTTGCTAGAACAAGTAGTCCAGTATATAGACCATATAGCGGAAAATACCAAAAGCAGAGAGGTGTTACTCCTCCGAAACCCGACTAATCTTCAGCAAAAATAATATTTTATAGTTAGTTTATTTATTAGATAATGGTTGGATCATTCCTAGATGTTCAAATCCTGAATATAGAGGTGATGCTGAACATAATGAATAAAACATTTGATAAAATACTAGCTTTATCTATGCTAGCATGGATGAGTGTTGCTGCTAACCTAGGTAATGTAGGATTCATAATTAATGGTTTAATAAACGAGTTACAAATCACTGATCCAGGATTGAAGGGTCTTCTCGGCTCTAGTAGTTTATTTGGGATGCTTATAGGAGCATTTATCAGCGGATTCCTCGGTGATAATATAGGGAGAAAGAAGACAGCTATAATTTTCGCAGTACTACATGGAATATCAGGTGTTATAGCTGTTTTAGTTATTAATCCATTATGGTTTATAACATGGCGTATTCTAGCCGGCATAGGATTAGGCGGAATACTGCCTGTATTAGCTAGTCTTGTATCAGAATATAGTTTACCGAGCAGTAGAGGTAAAAGAGTAAGCCTACTCGAGAGTAGCTGGGCTTTAGGATGGCTCATACCCATCACCATAGCATATCTTTACCTAGGCATTATGGGGTGGCGGGTTTATGGATTAATTACCAGCATAATTGCATTAATTCTTTCACTTTCAGTCTTATTCTTAGAAGAAAGCCCACGATACCTTCTATCAATAGGGAGAAAAGATGAAGCCCAAAGATTAATTGAAAAATATAATATTAAACTATCGAAGCACATTGGTATGAAAACAAACCTCATAGCCGGAGTTAAGTTGTTATTCAGCAAGGATCTTTGGAAAACCACTATAGGTTTATGGATTATATGGTTTACAATTACAATGGGATATTATGGATTATTCATATGGTATCCAAGACTCCTATCAACACATGGAGCCGAGATCGGCTTTGAAGCATTAGCTAACTACTTAAAGACTAAAAGACTAGAATACTTATTGATCATAACACTTGCACAAATACCTGGATACTATAGTGCTGTACTATTAGTTGATCGTATAGGCCGTAAAAAACTTCTTGGAACATATCTCGTACTAACAGGTTTATCAGCATTTATACTAGCGTATGCTAGAACCATAGACCAGTTCTTAACGGCGGGAATAGCATTAAGCTTCTTTGATCTAGGGGCTTGGGCGGCATTATATACGTATACACCTGAACAGTATCCAACCAGTATTAGAGTATTAGGAACCGGTTGGGCATCAACTATTGGTAGACTAGGCGGAATACTTGGCCCATATATAGTTCCCTTCCTAGGATCTTGGCAATCAATATTCATATTCTTCGCAACAATACATTTCATTGGAGCACTAGGTGTTCTAACAGGTAAAGAACTGGCAAGAAAAGAAATGATTGAATGATTTTTATATGCCGCCGCCGGGATTTGAACCCGGGTCTCCCGCGCACGGGCCTTCTTGTATTGGCCCTGTGGACACGGGCTCGAGAGGCCCGCATACTTGGCCGGGCTATACTACGGCGGCTTCTAGGTATTTCTGTGTCCTATGTGGTGCTAATTAATTTTACGTTCTATATTCTATATATTTTGTTTCAGTCTAGTATTACTGGGAGATCAGGGTTTGCGAGGACAATGCTTCTATTAATTGGGTCATAATATATGTTTATAGCTTTAATTAATACTCCTTTCTCTCTAGCCTCACGCAGTAATTCGGCAATAACTTGGTCACCATGTTTATATGGTTTGAACCCTTTAACATGGGGTAGAGCTGCCATAAAAACTATTAATGATTTACCACCCTCTTCAACATGTTTTATTAATTCTCTAATTTGTTTTCTACCCCTAATAGTTGGACAATCTGGATATGCAGCATATATTTGCTGATATCTAAGAACAGCGCTCTTCAGCTCTGTATATACGTATTGATTATTACATTTTACAAGGAAATCTATTAGAGAGTTATTTAAGTGAACGTTTCGAGCTACTAATACACAGTTTTTAAGCCATGGAATATGATTGTCGTTAAGTAGTTTGATAAAGCTTTTTTCTTGGAGATTAGTATCTATTAGTGAAGCATATTCTTTATTTTTTACTGCGAATAATCTATACTTTAGCTTTTTACCCTTTATTCTTCGACAATACCCTACCTGACCATTTACAAGGAACTCTCTCAGTCTACCAGTATTATTAATATGTACTTTCTCAATTCTATTATTAATATTGACTTCAACTACAAACCTATTAATTCGCCTTAATATCTGACAAGGGATATGATCTAAATCGTTAAAAATAATCATTATAACACCGTCTAATATATGGTAAGAAAAGCAATAAGTGTTTTAATTGAAGAAAAAATTTGTGTTCTAACCACCAGGTGAGCCGTGCCAGGGACTATCCTTCCATATAGCGTCCCATAGGTCTTCTTCGGTAAAAGTCTCTCTCTCAGCAATCTTTTCCTGGATTAGTATTAGTAACTTATGGTGTTTAACTTCGTCTTCATGTATTGCTTCAAATATTAACTTCATTCTCGGATCCTCGGATTCTTGAGCAAGTTTTTCGGTTAATCTAACCATTTCAGCTTCTGTCTCTATATGTTTCCTAATGCCTTCCTTAATAATTGCGAGCTCTTCCTCAGTTAGCAACGGCTGTGCACGAGACAAGAGTTCATATAGGGATTTATAGAATATGCTGTGTTTATCACTGTCTTGAGCTATGCCTAGAATTAATGCTTGGAGAACTGGGTGTTTAAACTTGCTTGCTAATTCTCTTAGTTCTTCAGCATATTTCCTTTCTAGCTCACTCATTTCCCGAGCTTTTTCACGTATCTCCTCAATCTTCATATTTATTCACCATATCTAATTTTTAATCATAATTGTTATTAGGTATTTCCATCCCAGTTAACTCAACTACTTCTTCGCGTCCTGCACGTAATTCTTTTACTTGCTCCGGATCCAGAGCTTTTAGAAGTGTGAGAAACTCGCCTAGATGAGTCTTTTCTTCTCGAGCAATATCAATGAATACTTTTCTAATATTTTCGTCTTCTATTTTCTCAGCTAGTTGTAGATATAAATTAATAGCGTCTAGTTCAGCAATTATTGCATATCTTATTGCTTGTGCTACTTGTTCGCGAGTGAATTTAGTATTCTTAGGTATTATATCCAATGGATTCTTCGATAACAAGAAATGAATCACCTCAAACCGAGAATGCTTTGTTCAAATAGGAAATTGTGCTCATTTAACTATAAGCTTTACTAGTGTATTTATAACATGTTTAGCAATCCTAAAAATTTCTCTTCTCCACAAGTATATGATTAAAATGATTATTATTTGTCCAAAATCTATTGTTATCGCTGTTCCATTACTTGTTATTTCTCGCACTAGGAATAATTGAATATTTATTGTTTCAAATTTACTTAATAGGTAAAACAGGTAATAATGAAAAATTATTGTTACAGCTGAGATTATAGATACTACAATTTTAGTTGTTCTTTTCATTTCAAATATAGATATAATAACTAAAATTATAAGAAGTAAAATACACAAAACTTTCTCATAACCATATAACGGATTAATTATTCTCGTTGATAATATGTACAGGGGATATGGATTCATTCTCTCTATCCTTCTTAAACTTTTTATCCAAACATTTTCAATGCTTGGATATATGTATTAAGGTTAAATAATTAATTATTCTAATGGTGAATAACCTTGAAAGCCATGGTTCTCTACGAGCCTAAACCTGTAGAGAAGAATCCATTAAAGCTTAGTGATGTTGATATAAGGGATCCGCGTGGAGACGAAGTATTATTAGAGATATCATGTTGTGGAGTTTGTAGGACTGATCTACATATTGTTGAGGGGGAACTCAAGCCCATTAAATTACCTCTCATACCTGGTCATCAAGTAGTGGCTCGGGTAAAAGAGGTTGGGGAAAATGTTGATAATGTAAGTAAAGGTATGAGAGTAGGAGTTCCATGGCTTTACTGGGCATGTGGGAAATGCAAGTATTGTAGGAGAGGGTTAGAAAACCTATGTGATCATGCATTATTTACTGGATACAGCGTTGATGGAGGATACGCTGAATACATGATCGCTAAGAAAGACTTTGTACATCCACTTCCAAATACTCATGACGATTGTAAAGCCGCTCCTCTACTATGCGCTGGTGCTGTTGGGTATAGAGCTCTACGCTTAACTGGGCTAGTAGATAAGAGAGATGGTATACTAGGCTTATTCGGGTTTGGTGCGTCAGCACATCTAATTCTCCAAGCTGCAAAAGCACTTGGTTTAACTGTTTATGTATTCACACATAGTCCATGGAAGATAGAGTACGCATATAAGCTCGGAGCAGATTGGGCTGGAGATACAAAAGAAACACCACCTAACAAATTGGATGCAGCAATAGTGTTCGCACCCGTATCATGGGTCTTTATCGAAGCATTGAAAAAACTAGATAAGGGCGGAAGAGTTGTTTTAGGAGAAATCTATATGTCGCCAATTGAGAAACTTGATTATAAACTATTATGGTTAGAGAGAGAAGTAAAAACAACAGCTAACGTTACACGTAGAGATGTCCGGGAATTTCTAGATATAGCGTCAAAGTACAGAATATATCCTGATATAACGATTTATAAATTGGAAGAAGCCAACAAGGCGTTACAAGACCTTAAACATGGAAAGATCAAGGGCCAAGCTGTTTTGAAGATAAAATAACGAAGAAACACAACTATTTTTAACTACCTCAACAGAGGAGAAGTAATATATTCTAAGATCCCCTTAACTGTACTTGTTGAACCAACAATTTCTTCAATATAATCTATTCCCCCCAGCAAGCACCATACTCCTAATCCTAATATTATTAAAACCAGTACTATAAGCGTAAATGATGATATAGGGTTTTCCTTAACTTTTCCTATAAGCCTTGAAGGACGCGGCGGTATTATTAAATTGACTATTATTCTCATGTATCCCAACATGCTTATAGCTGTTGATAATATTAGTATTAATGCAAACACCAGTTGTCCAGACATCATTAAAGCATTAAATAATAACAGTTTACTAAAGAAACCTCCGAAAGGCGGTACACCTAATAAGTGAAGTAATGATATAATCAATGCTGTCGATGTTATAGGTGTTAATCTTCCTACTCCACGCATTTGAAGAATATTACGTGTTCCAGTGGCCTTTATGAATATACCGCTTGATAGAAAAGCCAATGTTTTTCCGAAGCTATGATTAATTATGTGTAGAGTTACGGCAACGATAACAAGCGAGAGAACAGTAGTATTTAAGCCTCTTAAACCTGCACCTATACCCATAAATATCATTCCTAAGTGAGCTATTGTAGAGTACGCAAGTATTCTTTTAACATCGTTCTGTATTACCATAACCAGACTACCAATGATCGCTGAGATCGCTCCAAGCAACATTATTATAAACATTAGTGTATCCCTCAAACTTACGCCAGAAGGAGAAGGCACATCTATTAATGAATTAATCCCGAAAACCGTATACATTATCCTCACAGTAGCATATGCACCCATTTTAACAACAAGTCCTGAAAGCGCCGCCGACACAGGCGTAGGTGCCTCGGGATGAGCATCTGGTAACCAGAAATGATTAGGAAAGATCGCTGCTTTAAAAGTGAAAGCCCATAACGCAAATGCTATGGCAATAGCAGTAGCCAGTATTGGATTGCCGTAACTATTTCCACTCATTATGCTGAAGAATTTACATACATTTTCTGCTTCAGCACATATCCATGCAGATCTAGATTTTACCGCAAGATCAGCCATGTTAACAGTTCCATATGTGCCATAAATGAACACTATTGCTAGGAAAAACATTGTTGTGGCTGTAGCACCTATTAAACTATACTTAACGGCTGCTTCAATGGCTTCTCTACGATCTCTATGAAAGGCCACGAGTCCATAAGCACTAATAGCTAATAATTCAATCATTACGAATAAATTGAATATATCACCCGTATAAACTATTCCTATCATAGCAGCTTCCAATAGGAGAAGCAATGTATAGTACCATTCTACGCCCTCTTCACTCCGCATATACCACCAGCTATAGATGATAACTATTAGCATATCAATAGCGACTAATAAGCCAAGCAAACTGCCGAGTCCATCTACAATGTATATTATTCCTATAGGTGCGATCCATCCACCGAAATTATATGCTATTGGTTTTCTATACACAATGTTTACAAGATTAAAATTAAGAATAGTATAGATCAAAGCCAGAAACCCGAATATAAACGCATAGATGTGATAAAATATTCTCTTCTTAATTATTAGTGTAAGCAAGGGTATAACAAAGGCTGATATTGTCAACAAAAGAGGGATTATTCCAAGGCTTGTCTCAGGCATAGCAGTCATACATACCACCCATACACATTGTTAATCAAATATTTTCTGCGCATAGCTCTCAAACTTAGAACTAATTATTTTCCATGCCTTAATGGGATCACGAGTCTTCGTATCTATCCAGTGTACATAGAACAGTTTCTTATCTTGGTTTATATCGACAACCACTGTACCCGGGGTATTAGTTATAGAGTTTGCAATGAGTGTCATAGCATAATCTGTTGAAACATTATATGGTATTCTAATTATTCCGGGGTTTAGGTATGGTTTAGGGCTGAGGGCTCTTTTAATTACATCTAAATGTGCTTTAGTCTCGGCGACTAGGAAATACCAAATAATATATTTTAACATATATAATGCTCTTCTAATGCTTAATGCTTTACCTGGGTTTTCAACAATAAATACACCAGTAAGTAAACCTATTATTACAGCAACCATTATTCCCGTCAAAACATCATATAAGCTTATGCTTCCAGTAAAAATTATATAGATAATGAAGGAAACAATGATAGCTGGGATAGATCTTTTTAATTCATACATTAAACCTCACCTTCTCAGCCCCTTAGCTTTTCTAACATCGACTGTACCATGAAGCCTATAATATTGTATGATTATGAATGCTATGAACAGAGTAACTGCTAATCCTATAACAATCGCGGTTAAGACTAATGCTTGAGGTAATGGATCAACAGAGTGCTCAATATAATATTTAATAGATTCATTATATGGTGTTTTATTCATGAGAACAGGGGGTTGAGGTGTTCCATTCTTAGGCCATCTATAACCAACTAGTATTGCAAAAGCATTAGCTGTGTCTGACAATATCGTTATGGCTAGTAATTTCTTCACTAAGCTTGGCCTTGCAAATATCCCATATAAAGCAATACCTAAGTTTACATAGAGACAAATAACAATAACACTTGAAATAAACAATGTTGTCTCCACTATTTCAACACCTCTAAAACCTTTTCTTCTTCAACACTTAGAAGTAGGAGCACTAATGTGAAACCAGCTGTGACAGCAATATATTCAAAAATATTAAATAATAATAGACTGCCTCCAACCAACATGTTATCTATCCACATAGGATACGCTAATGGAGTGTCCAGCTTAGGCTGGTTTTGGAAAATATATGCATTTAAGCCAAGGATCATTGCTACTAATAATAATGCAATGGTCGTTATACCTATACCTAATAATCCAACGCTTCTTAACAATAAAACTCTAGACTTAGTTAACCCCTTACTCGTTAATGCCCTATAACCAAACACCATGATTACGAGAATAACTATCACTGTAGCTACACTTCCAGCCTGAAAACCTCCACCCGGCGTTAAATGTCCGTGTAACGCTATAGAAGAAGCAACAGTAGGGATCAATACTAGGCTTATTCTAGTAACTGTTTTGGCTATTGGGCTCATACCATAAGCTTTACCAGCACCCTCTATTTTAACTCCCCTATAGATCGCTATAGATGCTATTACGGCGCCATAGAATACCGCTGTTTCGAAGAAAGTGTCTAAACCACGGAAATCCCATACTATAGCAGTTACACTTTCATAACCACTGCTAGTATTAGTAATATTATAGGGATTATATGTTGAGGATAAGTACACTTTTGCAAGCTGCCTTATATTTATTGGTGGCAGCTCTCCTAAACCACCAAGACTAGTTATGTATGCTAAGCTGAATATGAATACAATAATAGAAATAATCACGAAAATATCTGATGTTTTCATTTCTCAGTCACCATCATATCTCTCAGTTTTCTTCGTAACAAACAATAAGATAGCAGGTGTTAGACCGACTGAGACCGGAACATAGACTAATACAATGTCTGGAGCCATTAGAATATAAAATATTAATGCATACATCGCACTTTGAATCGCGGAGTAAACAATTGCTCTAACCATATCTCTTTCTTTAATAGCTAGATAAGCAGCTATTACACTAGCAATACTTACCAGCATTAGGAAAGCTAGAGTAAATTCTTTAATCATTCTTTCTTATCCTCCAATTCATATTTTAGATCTTCTTCTAAATGATCAAAATTTATTGGCTGTTTAGGAGCTAATCCCGCATGATGAGCAGCTTGAGCAAGGACATGCGTACCAACGGGAGCTAATATCATTATTAGTAGTGCCGCTACGAAACTTGCACCGGACAAGAAAAACCTATATACGCCCAGCCATGTAGATCCCAATGCAATGAATGCTACGCCGATCAACGGAACAACTGCTCCACCAATTGTACCAACTGTAGCTGCATGCATACGTGTATAAAAGTTTGGAAATCTAATCATGCCTATAGATGCTGCTAAATCACAGAATACACCTATAACTACGAGTATTTCTCCAAAATATACCAATAACTCTTCAAACACATCTATTCACCCATTTCCTTATGTGTAAAGTATTTTGAAACATATATATCTAAGGCGTAAACCCATAATGCAAGAACTATTGTGCAAGCTATCAATATTGGTGAACGATATATTATAGATAATAAAGCGAGGAAAGCTGCAATATCAAAAGATAATGCGTCAATAGCTAGTACTGTATCGGGAATACTAGGTCCGCGAATAGCCCTGATAATATATAATGTAAAAGCCAATAAATAGAATGGAAAGACGAACAATATAAACAAGGTTACTTGATGTTCTAAGCTCAATATTATCCCCTATATCTTTAATTTAATATAGTATTCAGGGGAAATATTGAGATCAAACAATTTCTTAATTAATATAGGATCAAACAAGTTAGTTTCACCTCTTAAACGTAACGCTTTTCTATTTTCTTCGGGTAAATTTTCTAAATCAAGTTCTTTCTCACCTAGCAATTTACAAATTCCAATAGAGGCAATCATATGTCTAGAAGCTAGAGTTTTTTCTTTCTCGACATATTTGCAAATATAAATTTTCAATTGCATAATTGGTTTATTCAATAATTTTCACCTCCTTAGCAACTTTTTGTTTAACTAACCCTAGAAGTAATGCTACGCCATATATGATCGCTTCTGGCCTGGCAGGGCATCCTGGAACATATACTATTTTATCTATTTCTATACCGTATTCTTCAAGAATCTTCTTTAATTCATCAACTCCTCCTATTACGGAGTATGAATCATACCATATGCCTCCCCCCACAGCACAAGCACCTATTGCCATCACGTATCTAGGTCTAGGAACTGCTCTAAGCGCATTGATAACTTTAGGTAATGTCTTCAGAGTTATAGGACCCGTTAAGAGTACTAGGTCTGCGTGTCTAGGTGATGCTACAAGCTTAATACCAAATCTTTCAACGTCGAAATATGGGGTTAGAGCGTCTAGTATCTCGATGTCGCAGGCATTACAACTCCCCGTGTTGAGATGAAACACCCATATACTTTTCTTCAAAATATTATCTTTACTCTTCAACTCTAACCCCTCTTCTTAAAGCAATTGACGAATAGAATTTCTTCTTTCTACAATCTGGGCATAGATCTATATAGTTTTCGGAGACTGGAACTCTATTTATAATAAACTGCTTCATTTTTCTGGTTATATAAGCTGATCCGCAATTAGAACATTCATATATCTTATGTATTAATGTAGAGCTTAAATCATCTATTCGTGTAGATGCAAGTTCGAATTCGTTGGTGACCGTTATTGCACCTACTGGGCAGACTTCGGCGCACCTACCACAAAATATACACCTGCCTATAAAATAATTAATCATTATTATGTTTTCTTGCTTAGATAAAGTCAATGCATTGGGAGGGCAAACATTTACACATGCTCCACAAGCTATACACTTCGAAGGATCTATAGATATTTTTCCGCGGAATTCACTGGTAATAAGTGGTTTTTGATACGGATATAATACAGTTACTACTCCTGCCTTCTTTGCGACAGAGATCAGTTTTAATGGTTTTAGGAGTTTTCTAACTAACATAACATGATCACCTTCCCGCCTTAATTATTTGCTCCATAGAAGCTTTAAATCTCCTATTTGATCTTAGATCCACTATTACTATTCGATCCGTACATGAGAAACACGGATCAATGCTAGCTATAGTTAATGGTGCATCAGCTAATGGTGCATCGCGAAGCATAATTTTCAATGCTGGAATATTCTGATAAGTAGGCGCACGAACTCTCCAACGATAAGGTCTTCCATGACCCGTTATAGTTACATGTATTACCTCGCCTCGTGGTGCCTCAACGTTTCCTATACCTATTACTCCCTCAGGAACTTCTAGCTTTTCAGCCATTATGGGTCCTCCGGGCAATTTATCAATTAGTTGTTCTAGAATATATATAGATTCAAATACTTCATCTATTCTAACGAGAAGCCTGGCTAGATTATCTCCCTCATTATAGACTGGTACTTTAAAATAAACATCTCTATATGCAGCATATGGATAATCCCTACGAACATCCCTGTCGAGACCCGAACCCCTAGCAACAGGTCCTACTACCGAGAGCTTTCTTGCATCATCTCTTGACAAAATGCCTGTGCCACTAGCTCTTTTAACTATTTGCGAAATACTTGTAATTAGATCTGAAAGATGTTTAAACTCTGATCGAATATATTCTATAGTGTTCTTTACAGCCTCAATTTTGTCCATGTTTATATCTTTTCTCACTCCTCCAACGAGATTTATACCATATGTTTTACGACTTCCCGTTAAGAGCTCTGCAAGTACCATCACTTTTTCTCTAATCCTCCAAGTATGCATAAACCCTGCATCATAGCCGAGAAGATGACATACTACCCCTATCCATAATAAGTGGCTATGTAAGCGTTCAATCTCTAAAATAATGCTTCGAATATACTCTGCTCTCTCCGGAACATCTATTTTTGCTGCTCTTTCAACGCTCATAGTGTATGATACGCTATGAACGAATCCACATATGCCACATATTCTCTCAGCTAAGAAAGGTATTTTTTGATAATTAAATCGAGGTGCCTCAGCGAGTTTTTCTATACCTCTATGAACATGAAAGCCATTATATTCTACATCAACTACTTTCTCTCCTTCTACGTATAGTTCAAAATATTCAGGCTCGTGTAGTGCGGGATGATATGGTCCGATAGGTATTCGTTGACCCGTGGGTGGTTGTCTGGGAACTTTCCTAGGTTTAGGCCTATAGGTATATTCAACATCTTTTCTCAGAGGATATATTCCTTCAGGCCACTCATCAGGTAGAACAAACCTGTGAACCTTTCTATTTTCAAACTTGATCCCTAATAGATCCCAAGCTTCCAACTCATACCAATCAGCAGCCGGGACAATATCAATTATTGACGGTAAAACAGGTTCATCAGCGCTAGTATGTGTCTTAACAATTATATTTAAATGAGCTGCGTCAAGTCCAAAAATATAATAAGACGCAAAAGTGCCATTCAACGATCTTTCATCAACCGCTACCATAGTTCTAAAATACGCATTCAGATCATTATGAATTATGTCTACAGCTTTTCTTAAATAATTTCTATCTATACGCAACATTAAAGCTTGGTCACCGATATACTTAGTTTCCTTTACAATATCTCCTAGTTTCTCTATGATATGCTGCCTGACACTATCAATTCTATTTATCATGTTTCATACCCTCATTTTTATTATATATTTTATATCCCTATTAACCATAAAACAACAATTATTGAATAAAAGAGTAAATAAACAACAAACATCGTTCTAGGAGCTAAATCTATTCTCGATCTAGCCAACAATATACTGACTATAGCGTAGATAAGCCAAATAAAAAATAATAGCAAATAAAATAAAGCAGCCAGTACAATATCATTAACCAAGCTTTTCAGCGGCAATAGTATTAAATTGGCAATAAACCCACAAAGTATAGCCCGTTTGAGAAAGTTTGTATAGAGAACAATACCTAGTATTGGACCACTAAACTCAATAAGCACTCCACTAGCAAGTTCGGGTTCTGCTTCAGCTAGATCGAATGGCACTCTTCCAGAAGACACATACGATATAACAATTAATAAAACAATGAAAAGAATATATATTGCGGAATAGTTTATGTTCGTTAAATCGCGGAAGCTTGTACCACCTATATACACCATTAAGCCAAAACCAGTAAGAATTAAGAATAACTCATTAACCATTTCCAATAAAGCTTCTCTATAAACACCTATAGTTGAAAAAGGATTTCCAGGAGATAAGCTTAAAGCTACCCATAATAGCTGAGAAGAAGCCAAAAGTATTATGAATAATATTAAGCTGTTCCGGCTATTAGAGAATATACCTATAGATCCAAACGGCATAAGTGGGATCGTTAACATAGATGTGGTAAATAGTATAGACACGATGAAAAAAGTGTTAACGAACGTATCTGTTGCAACTTGTTCTTTAGCTAGTAATTTCCTTATATCGTACCATGTCTGAAAAATTGTAGGAGGTCCTACTCTGCTATGCAGTCTAGCTCTAATCTTTCTCTCTAAACCATCAAGGAGTGGTGGAATAAATAGGAATACTATAAAAGAAATAACATAAATGCTAATATCCAATAACATACAGTATCACCGTTGCAACTATTATTGTCATAGTCATAAGGAAGCCTATATACAAACTGCTCATTACAAGACTTTCCTCAATACTTTTCTGAACACTATTAATTTTCTCTGCAAACCTATCAGCTGATCGCAAAATCGCTTCCTCGATCTTGGCTCCCACAATACTGGGAGAAACAATTATTTCAGCGCCGATACGGCTTAATGGTTCCCTAATATTAGTTATCCCTCTCCTGACTTTTCTCAGAATTTTTTCCAATTCGTAAATAATTGATGCTTTTGCTAGACTCATGGATAAGCACCTCCAATCCAGGGTTCTTCTTCACGTATTTTTATCCTCTTAATATTTAGTTGCGTAATCAACAACGCCAAGAGTAAAATAATATCTAGTATTAACACATAAATCGATGAAAGCAGAACATATACCATATATGATCCAACTATTCCTAGAACAATTATTAGAATAACACTAAGAATTTCGCCCCAATCTAAGAGATAGTACTTAATGACCCTGCCGATAAAAGGCTTGTATCCCCCATAATAGCTCCCCAAGTATTTCAGCACATATACGATCCCAGCTGCAGACATGAATGCTAGCGAGACAAGCAATGGGACACCTATTACTCCATATCTTATAACAGCAAACAATGCAGCTGCAAACCCTAAGAACTTTGCTATAAAACCAATAGTTGGAGGAGCCCCTAAAAGACTTAATCCACCAAATACAATTGTGAATGCACCTCTTCTATCTATCCTAGCTAGATATCCTAGATCGTATATTTCCCTTGTATTTGCAAGAATCTCCATGGTACCAGCATTCATAAAAAGTAGTGACTTAGAGAGACCATGAGCAAAGATTAGGAGCAGAAAAGCATATAATACTATTTCTTCAAAACCAGTAAGGGCATAAAGTCCTACAAAGCCCATTATACAACCACTATAACCCATAGTACTATATGATAACAACCTCTTAGCATCAGATTGTAGAATAGCTTGTAAACCAGCATAGATAGATGTTAGTAGACCCAGTATAATCAATATCGTACCAGTAAGGATATAATCAACATTAATCATGTAGAATATAATTAGTATACTAAAGACACTCATTTTCTCCATAACTCCACTAAAGAGAGCCGATGCTGGAGTAGGTGCCACTGTATAAGCGTCTGGCAACCAGAAATGAAATGGGACAAGAGCTGCTTTCGCTATAAAGCCTAAAAGAATCAATATAGATAATAGTGGATTAACACTACTTTGTAAAAGCATTATATTCTTAATTGAGAGCGAAAATATATTTTCTAACCCGATATTTTGAGCAAGAACTGCAAGCACTGTGAATAAGCTTATATCAGCTGTTAATGCACCAACTACTAGATAAGTTATGGCAGCTCTCCACGATTCATGTGTTCCATTAAATAATATTATCATAAAACCTATGAGCTCAGTTATAATCCAAAACATTACAAATTCTATCAATAGTGTTGAAGAAAACAACATCAACATAGAAACTGATAGTATCTCTACCGGTACTTGTAAAACTCTCGCCATACCAAATAAGACTCTAGAGTATCCCTCTGTATAAATGGTTATAGAAACACAGATAAGGCTAAGCAATAACAGAAATGGATAAGATATACTATTTAAAATATGCATATACAATGCATCAATCACAACAAACAAGATAATTCCAATATATCCTATTACACGGAGAATCCTACCCAAAATTCTTCTTTTATCAACAATGCTTCCACCGATAAGTATTAATGATGATAAAGTTGCTAAGATAAGGTATTTGGTAACTAGAATACTAGCGTCAACACTATTCATAAGCATCAACTCGTACTCACCTCCCTCATTATACGTGCTCTAATATTGTAGTAGAAGACTGCGATCAATACAGCAACTAGTAGAAGTGCAAAGACATTTACAATGGAAAGAATAAGCAACATTCCAACATTGAACAAGAGAAAAATAATTAACCCATAAATTATGCCCAAACTACCCATTATCAGCTCGATTATCTGCGGATATAAAGGTATATAAGAAGCCGAGAATTCAATTGATGTAACGCGCCAGTGTATAGATAATATTCTATAACCATAGATAATACTTATAAGTATTGCATAAACAATAGTTAGTAACCCCAGCATCTTCAAAGCTAAATCATTAACTATTAATAACGCAACAACAGCAACTAACTTACCTATAAAACCTATTGTTGGAGGTACTCCTATAACACTCAAGATGTTAAATAGAACACCCATACTAGAATAAGGAGTAAAAGCAACCAACCCGCTTAGACGCTCTATGTTTCGAGTATGTGCTAACATAACTATTGTCCCAGTATTAATGAATAATGCAGCCTTATATATTGCATGAGCATATATGTTAAGCATCGTGGCAGTATATAGAAGGTTATTATGTGATATTGCATATATTGATAAGAGAGCCGCTATGAAACCTGTATTGCCAATGGTACTGTATGCAAGTAGTCTCTTAATATCTTTTTGAACAAGTAAAACTGTAAACCCATAAATTGATGTAAGAATACTTAGGCTAAGCAATATCCACCAATAGCTAATCGGTAATCTAAGAAAACTAGTTATTCTTATCAATCCATAGAATCCCATCTTTACCGTTAATCCACTCAATACGCTTGATGCACTACTTGGAGCGATACTGTGAGCATTTGGTAGCCAAAAATGAAGAGGCACTATTGCTGATGTAGTAATGAATCCTAGTGTAACAAGCAATGCTTGTATAAGATCTAAGTATGTCTTAGGTAACTCATTGAATGGCAATATTAAAGAATCAATTATGCTAATATTCTGAGACAAAATAGCTAATATGGAAAGTGCAGATAACTCAAATGCCAAGCTCTTCAGGAAAAAGAACCTATATCCTGCACGAAAAGCTTCGTCTCCACCCTCGAAACTGACAAGTAGAAAACCAATGATTTCAGTGATTGTCCATATAGATATAAATAGCAATAAATTAGGAGCTAGAAATGTATATATAATGGTTATGTTGAATAAGTCCAGTAAACGAACTAGATCCCAACTTCTATCATATTTTGATCCAGCATACCATAAGTTATATAAGCTAACGAGCAACCCTACAGGTATGGCCACTGCTATAAATACGAATGAAATGGGGTCGAATAATCCTAATAAAGACAAAATAGCAGGTAATACATATGCAATTACTCTTAAGAATACTAATAGGCTCCTTTTCCGCACAGGTAGATAAATTACAGATATTGATAAAATCATGAAAATTACATAGATAATCATCATTGTGATTATCATGTGTTTTCCCTTGCAAAGGTGGTTATATTAAGTCAATTAATAAATAAAACTATGAATATTTATATTTTCAATATTAACTTATCGATTCTGTGCTGGGCCCGGACATCTTTGCTTTGATCATTAACTCCGCTTTCCTCTTTCTAATTTGTTCGCTTATATCTTTAGGTTTACCATACATAATCGCTTCTGCTGGACACATCGCATAGCAGGCTGGATCCAAGCCTTGGGCACGTAATGGTCTACATAAATCACACTTTGTCGACACACCCACCTTGGGATCAAGCTCTGGTATACCAAATGGACATGCATATAGACACGCCATACAACCTATACATTTCATGTACTCAACATAAACTGCGCCACTTTCATCCCTTGTCATAGCTCCTGTGGGACATACCTCGATGCATGGTGCACGACTACAGTGTAGACACGAAATAGGTGTTCTTAGTCCAATGCTTGTTTCATAGATTTTAATGAATGGTTTACCGTTGTGTAGGAAGTCGCATACTGCCTCACACGTATAACAGCCTATACACTTATCTAGATCTATGTATCTCATATATACGAGTTCTTTTTCATTTTTAGAAGTAGATGTGGCTATATTGGACACCTCATATATGTGAGGCTAGCTCATAAAATCTTGCCACTTAAATATGTATGTATAGATTTAGATGCGTAGAGAGAAGTTTTTATTGCATTACCTATGAAGCTAGGGCCTGTTACAACGTCTCCAGCGGCCCATACTTTTGGATTACTTGTTCTAAATTTTTCATCTACAATTATTTTGTTTCTTTTATCTAGCTTTATTCCTAGGTATCCGTTGACAAGAGGCGGAGTAGGTATTTCTCCTATTGCCTCAATTATTGTATCTGCTTCTAAGTCGAATTCGCTTCCAGGAATAGGTATTGGTCTTGGTCTACCGCTTTCATCAGGTTCTCCAAGCCTCATTCTTTGTAGGCGAATCGCTTTCACTCCTCCATTCTCTCTGATTATCTCTACTGGGCTAACGAGCTCAATCCATTTAACACCTCTTTTTATAAGTTTGTTTATCTCATAGACACCTGCAGGAGCTTGTTTCTTTGTTCTCCTATAAGCAATCATAACTTCTTCAACACCTTGTTCAAGTGCCTCCAGAGCTGCATCCACCGCGCTTAAACCAGCACCTATTATTACTACTTTTCTCCCAACACTCGGTTTATGATCAACCAACCCTTTCTCCCAAACACGTATGTCGTAGAGATACTCTACTGCGCTCATAACTCTAGGACCTTCCTCTCCAGGTATTCTTAGTTTTCTACTTTGCCATGTACCAGTCGTAATTAGGACCGCATCACTTTCATCAACAATATCTTTTAGATTAATCAGTTCCTTCACGAAGTGATCGCCTTCCTCTTTTGGTGGTTCATGATTACCGAATATCTTAATATTATTCTTAAAGACAACACCGAACTTATCTCTAAGCTCATATATGCCTTCCAATACTGTTTCATCACGTATCCTAACTTTAGGAATGGCGAAAACCATCATTCCTCCAGGTAATGGTTGTTTATCATATACTGTTACGGAGTAGCCTAGACAAGCGAAATAGCCTGCTGCGGCAAGCCCTCCAGGACCAGCACCTATTATAGATATTTTGATTCTTGAACGCCCTGCAGTAATTGATGGTGGATTTTTACACATCCATGTAAATCTCAAAAATGACAACCCCCGCATACTTAATATAATAGTTTTTAGCATCCAATACCCCGTATAACCAAGCAAACTATAAAATGTTATGGTAAAAACTGTGGGCTAATGTATAACTATACTATATGATTAGAGACATTACATATATACTTAACAGATAAAGTATAGAGATAAAAATATTCAGCCTAATTAAGGTAATGCGGCGGCCGGGATTTGAACCCGGGATCTCCGGCTTGGAGGGCCGGCGTCCTAGTCCAGGCTAGACGACCGCCGCATCTAGCATCGAGTCTATAAATGGTTTATTTATTCAAGGTTTAAAACTTTGTTTCTACTAGCCTAGAGGATTTATGGGTAAAAATAAATA
The DNA here is from genome assembly GCF_000015945.1 of Staphylothermus marinus F1. Lineage (NCBI taxonomy): Archaea > Thermoproteati > Thermoproteota > Thermoprotei > Desulfurococcales > Desulfurococcaceae > Staphylothermus > Staphylothermus marinus. The sequence goes on along the minus strand of NC_009033.1, from coordinate 1,021,965 downwards.
TTTTTGAACTAACTAAATTTTATTTAACTATTATTAGCCCCATATACTTATTGTTATTATTGTGGTTAAGTGATGATAAGAGGGTCTCATGAGCCCTATGAAAAAGGCTGTGATGAGAGCCGGAAAATCTGATTATAATTTGCCTCCAAGCTTTATTATTGCTTTAGTTGCTTCTTCTAGATCCTTATATGTATCTACAGATTTCCAGAATACACCTGTATACTTAACGGCTCCTAGAACTCCATCTTTAGCCATTGCCGGAAACGCTGTTCTCTCCAGATCCCCTCTCTCTGGGAAGTATTTTAGAGCCGAAGGCTTCATTGCATATATGCCGGCGTTTATCCAGTAATCTTGTAGTTTTGGTTTTTCAACGAAACCTGTTACTTTGGAATCCTTTATCTCCAGTACACCGTAAGGGCTAGGTAATGGTATACTAGCTATTACAGCTACGAATTCTGGGTGCTCATCTAGTTTTTCGAATAGTTTCATTGGATTAAGATTTGTTAATATATCTCCGTTTAATACTAAGAATTTCTCCTCTTTAGAAAGAATATGTTCAGCGTTCTTGATTGCGCCACCTGTTCCTAATGGTTCGTCTTCAACAACATATGTTACTTTAACACCCAGTTTTCCACCACTCCCAATATGTTCTATTATTTTCTCTTTCCTATATCCTACAAGTAATACGAACTCATTGAAACCATACTGTTTCAACCATTCAATTTGCCATTCAAGAATTGGTTTTTCAGCAACGCTAACTAGGGGCTTAGGTATTTCCTCTGTATATGGACGTAATCTCTTACCGAAACCTCCTGCAAGAATTACAGCCATCATATCTTTTTCGCCTCCTAGAACACCTGATGCTGAATATTTCTAGATATATTTAAATTTCTAATAAAACTAATAAACCCAAATGCTAAACGATATATATTGAAAACGCCGCCGTAGCTCAGCCTGGGAGAGCGCCCGGCTGAAGACCGGGTTGTCCGGGGTTCAAATCCCCGCGGCGGCATCTTTTTCTTCATTTAAAACAGTAGCTGGGAGCCTAGAATACATTATTATTCTTTACTACCTAAAACTAATATTTTACTTCTAACTACGTATTTCTTGGTGAAATATATATGTTGAAAGTTTTGTTTGTCCCGTTGAATCGAAACTATGTTTTCGACTATATTGATGACTGGAAAAATATAGTTGCAGACTCACTAAGCAGAGCCGGATTGAGTTCTGAAATACTGATTTGGCCCTCTACTATTAAGCCTTCTATGAAATGTTTTAACTGGGCTCGAAAACAGTATCTTGCTCCATGTATTATTGAGAATATGGGAAATATGTTTTATGATTACTTAAACGAGTATTTTATTGTTGGTATTGGTTATATTGATGGATATGATTATGGATTAAACTTTGTCTTCGGGGAGGCTTCTCCTATAAATAGGATAGCAGTTGTTTTTACACGCAGACTTGATCCAAGGTTTTATGGTGAAGAACCAAATTATAACCTCTATTTGGAGAGAGTAGCTAAGGAAATAGTGCATGAACTAGGACATTTATTGGGTTTAAGCCATTGTAAGAGAAGAACATGTGTTATGAGCTTTAGTAATTCTGTATATGAAGTTGATGCCAAGACTAGGTTTTTCTGTGAAACATGCTCTAATACTTTGAGAAAACTAAATGTCTAGAACAAAGTATGCCTTCCATTTCTCTTCATCTTTAATTATTCTCATTAAGTGATACGTTACAGCTTTTATCTCTACTTTTGAAACATGTTTGTTTGGGTCAAAGTAGTCTCCACTGCATTTTCCCTTAATAACGTATTGTATTTCATCTTCTCTTTTCATAATGTTTAGAGATAGTACTTGTATTTGGCTACAAATAAGGTTTTCACTATAATATAGTGTCAGTAAATCTTCAAGCCATCGATACAATAGGTTCTCGAGATCGAAGCCTTCACTCACTATTTCTCTCACTTGTTTCTTCTTGATACTACTAGTATCAGTCATGGATTCGAAAACTGATAAACCAGCATTTTCGAAAAGTTCAAGTATGTTTTTACCATATGCAACTATGTATAGATCAGCAGTGTGTTCTAAATAATCAAATTTACCCGGCAAACCTCTTTCTACAATTTTCTCAGACATTTCTTTCATCACCTCACTAAATGGTTATAGCATTAAGAATAATATATTCTTAAATCATAAATCATAGTTAGATTATTAAGAAGTTGAGAGGGAAAGATGGATATTGCCACATAAATTCGAGCCTTATCATAGTTACATAGATAAAAACTATGTTCCAGATTTAGAAAATGACATTATAGCTGTTTTCAGAATTAAACCAGCCAAAGGATTTACAATAGAAGATGCAGCAGGTGGAGTAGCTGCTGAGAGCAGTACTGGTACATGGACCACGCTGTATCCATGGTATAATACTGAAAGAGTTCGTAAATTATCCGGCAAAGCATATTATTTCAAAGATCTAGGTGATGGTTCATGGATTGTTAGAATAGCTTATCCAGTTGAATTATTTGAGGAAGCAAATATGCCGGGCTTACTAGCATCAATAGCTGGAAACGTCTTTGGAATGAAGAGAGTTGAGGGTCTTCGTCTCGAAGATATTTATCTTCCTAAGAAGTTTCTACAATACTTTAAAGGTCCAAGTAAGGGAGTTGAAGGCGTAAAAAAGATCTTTAGAGTGACTGATCGGCCAATAGTGGGCACTGTTCCAAAACCTAAAGTAGGATATTCGCCGGAGGAGGTTGAGAAACTAGCCTACGAACTACTAGTGGGAGGAATGGATTATATTAAAGACGATGAAAACCTGACTAGTCCAAGTTTTTGCAGATTCTCCGAGAGAGCTAAACATATAATGAGAGCAATTGATCGAGCAGAAAAAGAAACCGGTGAGAGAAAAGTTTGGTTCGCAAACATCACCAGCGATATACGTGAAATGGAGAAGAGATTAAAACTTGTAGCAGACTATGATAACCCCTATGTAATGGTTGATGTAGTAGTGACTGGATGGTCTACGCTAACATATATCAGGGATCTAGCTGAAGAATATGGCTTAGCTATTCATGCACATAGAGCAATGCATGCAGCCTTTACCCGTAACCCCTACCACGGTATATCAATGTATGTATTAGCAAAACTCTACAGAATCATTGGCGTAGACCAGCTACATATTGGGACTGCAGGAGTAGGTAAACTTGAGGGAGGAAAAATCGATGTAATAAGATACGCAAGAATACTGAGAGAAAAACATTTCAAACCAGACCCTGACGATGTTTTCCATATAGAACAAGAAATGTACCATATAAAACCAGCGATGCCAGTGTCCTCAGGAGGCCTACACCCAGGCAACTTGCCAGGCGTAATAGATGCTTTAGGAACAGAACTAGTACTACAAATAGGTGGAGGAGTACTAGGACACCCAGATGGTCCAAGAGCAGGGGCGATGGCAGTAAGACAATCATTAGAAGCAATATTGAAAGGAATACCATTAGATGAATACGCGAAAACACATAGAGAACTAGCAAGGGCACTTGAAAAATGGGGATTTGCTAAACCAATATAGAGTTTGTTCAAGCTTAATACATAATTCTATTTTTACATTTTCATAAACATTGCTCCTCTCAATATTTCTTCATAAGTAAACATATTATAGAAACATCCAGTGCAGTGTCCAATAAATATTATGCATCTATTACAATAAAGATTTTATTTTTTCTCCGCAAAAATATTGAACAAAGCAATACTATTAAACGGTGAACTGGCATTGGAAAAAATTAGACAAATACTTATCTACCTACTGTTACTATCTTCGATTACAGAGTTTATAGGAGTATTGCTAGAAAATACTGATCTAGCGAAGACTGCCAGTATTCTTGGGAAAAGCACATTTTATATGCTGATCGCTATCTTAGTTTATACCTTATATTCAGGGGAGAAAGGTATATTTATTATCGGAGGCCTTGGATTAACAGGCTCGCTTGATGTAATGTTGAAAACTATACTAAAAATGCCGAGACCCCCTTCTTCCGAATGGTTAATAAAAGTTGAGGGCCCAGGTTTTCCAAGCGGACATGCAGCTATGAGTTTTTCATTTGCTTTATTAGCAGGCTATGCTACACGTAATCCTTTGATCGCATTAGCTTTGTTTATACACGCATTTGCTGTTAGTGATTCGAGGCTTGTTCTACATGTTCATTATCCAATAGATGTAGTTGGAGGAGCTATTCTCGGAGTAGTAGTTGCTCTATTATCGGTTATACTATATATATGTTTTAATAATCCAGGGAAATACCTTGTATCTATAACCATTCCATCTCTTATCGCTTCTATTATCTCATCAATAGAAATGCCAGAATATACGGATGCCCCGCTCTTAACAGGTTTATCGCTGGGAGCTCTGCTATCCGGACTCTTGATCATTAAAACCAATAATGAGTTTCTATATATAGATAGATGGTTGTTTAAAGCCATAAGCTTATTTACAGCTTTCACCGGATCGGTAATTGTGTTTATTCTGGAAAGCATAAATATTTACCCTGCGGTTTTAATGGCAGGATCGGTATTTAGTATACTAGTATTGATGTCGAGACTAATAGCATATGAGATCATCAAACATCTAGGAAGAACGCAATAATATGTATTAGTTTTTCAGAATATTAGTTCATAATCGAAAAATAATGGCGCCGGGGGCGGGATTCGAACCCGCGCGGGCCCCTTGGCCCACTGGCTCTCAAGGCCAGCCCCTTAGACCGCTCGGGCACCCCGGCTCCTCTATTTATGGTTTTAGTTTGAGTATAATATATCCCTTTTTTCTAATACTTTCTACGTGCCTATATATTCTTCTAGCTTTTTCCACTAAATATTCTCCGCCACGAGCTAGGACAAATTCTGCGAAACCATCTGGTTTTAAATAATTTATTGCTTCAAGAACTATTTTCTCAACTGTGTACATACCTGAAGAGAGGGGCGGGTTAGAATATATTGCGTTAAACCTAAGGTTTTTAACTGGTTCATAAACGTCTCCTTGAAGAACGACGACTTGTTTCTCTAGATTGTTTAGTTTTGCATTATATTTAGTTATTTTTACAGCTAACGGATTAATATCTACCATATAAACCTTAAGTCTTGGATTAAGTTTTGCTATAGTTAATCCTATAACTCCATATCCACAGCCCACATCCAATACTTCGCCTTCATCAGGAACATCAATGTATTTTAGAAGAAGATACGTTCCTTTATCAACTTCTCTCCCGGAAAACAAGGAGGTATAGGAGACAAACTCTAATGTTACACCTCTAATAGTTAGTGGTATAAGGGTTTTCCTTCCAGGATAACCTTTCCGATAATAATGAGTCATTATTGTTCTTGCCTCTTCTTCCAAACAGCTGGATAAATACCAGGTTTCATATATACTCTCTTAGTTCTAACAACAATCCCCTTCTTCATATTTGCAATTTCTACAGCACTTTTCAACGCGGTGCCTAGAGCAACTAGTTCGCCTTTAAGAGTTAATATTGCAACGGTCTTGTTTAGTGCTACATCTTTAGTCAATCTAACAATTCCAGGAACCGCTAAATGAGCTCCATGAGCGACAGCATCAACTGCTGTGTCACGTATTATTATCTTGGGTAAATGCGCTATAGCTGTTTCAACAGGCAAAATTATTTTTCTCAAATATCTTTCATCACCTTTGTTTCTCCACAGATAGAGGGCTTCGCTGACTTCTTGCATTCTAACAAGTGTTTCGTCTTCTTTATAAGGTCCCGTACGTGTTCTTCTAAGTTCTCTCATATGTGCTCCTACACCAAGTAGTAATCCTATGTCATGCGCTAGTTTTCTCATATAAGTACCTGCTTCACATCCTACACGAACCAATACATATCTATCACTGTGCTCCAGTAGATCAATATAGTGTATCCTACGTGTTCTAATAACTCTTTTAACGCTAGATCTTAGTGGTGGCCGTTGATAGATTACGCCTGTAAAGTACCTCAAAACTTCTCGGAGCCTCTCGTTATCTACTGGTGTATGAAGCTGGATCACCATCACGTACTCTTTAATTGTATGAATAACATTTCCTATAACCTTTGTAGCATTAGCTAATGCAACAGGTAATACGCCGGTCACTTTGGGGTTTAACCACCCCTATCCCAATTGAGGGTATAGGGGTTCTAGGGTCCCCCCGTGACCGGCTCTCTCTAATTCAAACATCTTTTTAATCCATGCCACTACTTCGTGACTAGTAGGGCCAGGTGGTTTATCTAAGTTAATAACTCCGTTTCTAATATGCTCGTTTATTGGTCTTTGATAAGGCAATACGCCATAGTCAGGACTTGTATCATCTTCTCTCAATATAATCCATTCCTGATCATATCCAGCATTTTTAGTTATTTTCTCAATAAATCTAATACCTTTTTCAACTAAGCCCACTTAGTAATCCCCCCATAAAACCAATTACGTAGCGAGGTGGATAAAAGAGTGTTGGATAAAACAGTATCTATGCCTTTATTATGCGGGATTTATAACAAAATTATTTTGATAACCTTGCTACCTATTCTTGCTTATACAAAATTATACAGGTACTAATTTTGGCTTCACGATCTCCTTCATAAACTCTGTTAGACCAGCATTTGCTATTGCTCTCAATACTTCTTCGTCGCTAGCTCCTCGAGAGATATCGATTACTTTGTCTAAGGGCTCTATATGTTTAACATTAGCTCTTCTTCTTTTAACACCAGTTAAGCTCTTTGGACCAGTTATTAATACAAAGTTTTCATCAATTATATCGACAATAACACATTTTCTCCCAGCTTCTCTTCCAGCTACTTTTACACATATTCTACCTATTTCTATTGCCGGCATATTAGCTACGCCTCCCTCACAAAACGATATTTCCTAGCTAGACACATGATAAGGAAATTACTCCTTTAAAAATTTCTCTATAAATTCCCGGATTATATTGAAGGTTTTTTCTACACTTAATTTTTCTGTGTTAATAACTAGATCGAAAATGGATAAGTCATCAATATCTATACCATAATATTCCATGAATCTTTTCTTTTGAACATATTCACGAATAATTGTCTCATGCATAGCTTTATTGAGATCAATATTGTCTCTCTCAGCTATTCTCTTAATCCTTATGTGTAGAGGGGCTGTAACATATATTTTTATATCTGCTATATTACTAACAATCCATGCCGTTAAATGACCATCCAGTACAACATTTCCTTTCAATGCTTCCTCATAAGTTCTTTTATCAATCTCTATATCTATTGATGGATCATTTGCTGCAATAATACTAAGCTCCTCCAATGATAAACCACGAGACCTTGCAATTTCTCTAAAGATCATTCCTGCAGAATAATATCTTAGAGAAAAATATTCTGCTACTCTCCTAGCCTGTGTAGTTTTACCTCCTCCAGGAGGCCCGCTAATAACTATAACTACCATTTAATTCTACACCGTACCAACACGATGTATCAGAATAACTATACTCTTAAGAAACATTAATTTTATTTCTCCCGTAGAAAATTTGTGAGCCCAGGTATTATGAGGAGATGCTTGCCCTAATACTTTCTCTCAATAATCTAGATAAACACCTAGGACAGATGTATCCACCATAAGGTCTCTCAGGTCTTTTCTCTGTTTTCGCTAGTTTTCGTAGTTTTGATGGAATTAGTCTTGGAACACCGTTTAGCGGCTTACCACATATTGCGCATCGTGCAGGACCGGGTTTTCTAGGTTCATAATGAATTACTACTTTACCACCGGGTGTTCTAACATATACTCTTCTCTTGCTCCTAGTCTTCAACCCTGGCCTAGGCATATATTCCGCACCTCACCATTCATCTAGTCATCTTACTAGGTACCTAGTGAAAACATATTATATAATAAGTATTCTTAAACCTAACGCATAAAAGGATTACTCAGTTACTGGGCGTATTGCTCTTATAGAGGCGTAGAGAGGGGCTAAATATGCTATAAATGCTATAAACAATATATTTGTCGCATAAAAACCATTTTCTTTAACGGATAAGAGAGGAATAGCTATGGGGATCGAAACAATTAATTCATCGCTGGGAACAATAATTGCCACGGTAATTATTGTTGAAATATATGTTATCATGAAAACAGTTAAATGTGTAAAGAATAAGAGAATTAATCTTTTACGAGCTATTGATACTTGTCTTTTTAATTTCTTTAATCTTCTAAGCTCGCCTTTATCACGAGGCCTAGAGGGGACATTATATTTTTCAACAATAATAAAAGCTTCCTGGAAAAATCGTCTACGAGAAATAAAATATGTTAGAAAAGCACCTAGTAGAGAGAAAAATAATCCGGTTAGAATAGATAATGTTATATAAACCACTAGTCTTACTCACCAACTAATCTCTTAAGCAATGGATATGCTTCTAGTGTTCTCTCATAAGCTATCATTGTATAGTATTGTTGCACAATACCGACCGCTAGTAGTATTCCGGTGCCTGTACCATATGCTCCCATTAAGTCGGCTGTTACAGCGATCAATGCTACTATTAGGCTGGATAGAACAGTTAGTGGAAATATGTATCTTGAAAGGATTCTCTCCAGTATTTTCGGGTTTCTCCTAATACCAGGTATTTCCATGCCGCTCTTAATTAATTCCTCAGCCTGAGCTGATGCGCTAAGCCCTGAGATCTCCACCCACATTATGCCGAAGAGTGTTGCTAGAAATAATACGCTTACAGCATATATTACTGCTTGCATTGGATCATATAATGTTCTAGCTAAGCTTCCAGGAGGTGATAGATAATATGCCAATCCACCAGTTAACCTACCATTTGCATCATAAGTTGCAAGCATATTAGCTACCCAGTCCGGAACAATGTTTTGTAAATATAGTCTAGTTAATGATGCAAATACTAGAATATCTGAGTAAAGTATACCTACTAATAACACAGGAATATTGGTAACATATAGAAATTTTAATGGAACCTTCGTCTTTATGCTTCTAAGCCTAGGAGATGTGACCGGGATCTCAACTTTCATGCCTTCAAGATATACTAGTAGAAATATTATTACAAATGTAACAATTAATCCTACCAGGTCTCTTCCACCACTTCTAATAATTATACTATTGATATTCCCCCCAGTTGAAAGGACCTGGATAGCATATGGAATAAACCCTACAGCTTCACCACTAATAGTTATTGGGCTGATAAGATTCCATAGAATCCTCTGAGCTACACCGGTTAAAATGAATAAAGACACTCCTGATCCTATACCCCATCCTTTCTGGATCATTTCGTCGAGTAGAATAACTATATAGGTGGCAATGAATAGTTGGAGTCCAACACCTATTCTTTGATATATTGTCGCACTACATTGGAAGAATGGATTAGGGCCTGTTGGTGTCCAATATCTACACGCTGAAACATACATTGCCGCCTCGAAAGCCGCCAGTATCAAAGCAAATGTTTTCTGAGCCGCTGTAAATCTTCTTCTATCATCTGGATTAGACATGTCTAAATTAATCATTTTAGCTCCTACAAGAATCTGCATGATGAGGCCTGCAGTAACTATTGGTCCAATGCCTAGCTCCATTAAGGTTCCTCTTCTAGATGCAAAAATTATTTGTACGAGAAGTATTTGTTGTCCACCACCAGTAACTGATATTCCATATAATGGTGTATTAGCCATTATCACATAGACTATTAGTGCTATAGCTGTCCACAATAATCTCTCATATAAGCCAGGCTTAGCCTTTGGTTTCTCAACTGTAGGAATATAATCCGCTATCTTAGCCATTAAATCTATTAAACCCATCTAAAGCACCATCACACAGCTTAGTTTCCGTATTGTTTTCCCAAACATAATTATTGATAAGTATTTTTGGTTTAGGAATTTATATTTAACTGGAAAATCAATTTATATATCTATTCCGAAGAAAACTATTGTTGTTTCTCACCTATAACAACTACTTCTCCGCCAACAGCTGTTATTTTCTCACGTGCTCTCTTAGATATGCTCTTTGTTATAATTTTTAATGGTAATGTGACCTTGCCCCGTCCAAGTACTTTGTTAAAGCCCATGCTTGTAACATCAATAACTATCTTGCCTTCCTCGCGATAAGCAAGATTCTTTGAAACAAGATGTTTTGCTAACTCATCTAATTCTCCGACATTGATACTGTATACTCCATATATTGTTTCTGGAGGTCTTGTAAAGCCATGTTTTCCATACCAATTAGGAGCATATTTTAGAACCCATATCCACTTGTGTTTATGGAATCCTACTGCTCCAAAGCCTCCGCGCGCACCGCTTTTTCTATGTTGTCCTATACGTCCCCAACCCATTGAGCGTGTTCTTCCTCTTAGTTTTCGGCTTTTCTTCTTTTTACGGACAACCATGATCTTCACCTTTAAACATTTATTTAAAGCATTCTTTTAATTAATTCATTAATAGACTTACCTCTATATCCTAGTTCTCCTCCATCATTGAATGGTCTCTTAGTACTTCTCTTAAAGCCTCCACGTGGTGGGTGAAGCCTAAACACCGGCTTAATTACTTCGAGTTTGTGAAGCTTTATTTTACCTTCTAATAATGCTTTAGCTAAACCTTGTATTCCCCCATAAATTCCATACTTTGACAAATATTTATCAACAAATTCATCCGTTAATGGTTTATTTCCAAGTGTTCTTCCACGTTTTCTCAATAATTCTACAAGTGTTTCATAGTTTATTTCTCCCCAGGTTATCCAGTCTTTTGCCTTTTGTAGCATCCCCTTTAATCCTGGCTGGTTTGACGGGTATATTACCATATGGAATTTTTTATGGAGTCTCAACAGTTTTAATGTATAGTCAACATCCGGTGGTACATCTAATCTTCCACGAATCCTGATGATCGCATATAAATCCGGCATTTTATCACTTCACCTTTCTCTAAGCTTTTAGCCAATCAACCGGTGCTACAAACTTGTATGTGTTTCTTAATGCGTTGACAACTGCTTTAGCAAAGTTTAGTGTTGTTTTTGTTTTCCCGAATGTCTCTGTCCATACATCCTTTATACCAGCCATTCTAAGCACAGCCTTAGCTGTATCACCGGCTACTAATCCTGTTCCCTTAGGTGCTGGTTTCAATACTACTACAACACTACCACTCTTACCCTGTACAGTAAACGGTATACTATGGGGTTCGCCGCATCTGCACTCCCAGCTTCCACATCCTCGCCTGACAGGTGTAATGTTTAGCTTAGCATTTCTCAGAGCTTTTCGTAGAGCAACTAGGTACTGTCTCGCTTTACCCGATCCTACTCCTACAAAACCATCCTCATTACCTACTACGACAACTACTCTAAACCTGCTTCTTCGACCAGCATCAGTTACTTTCTGAACTATTCCTACATCAAGCCTTTCATATTTTAGATCGGGCAGTAGATAATCAACTATTTCTGGTTCAAGCAATGGAAGATTGCGATCAAATATTTCCTTTAAACTAGTAATCTTTCCTTCAACAACCATTTTACCTACACGTGTTCTTGGAACCCATGTTTCAAGAGCTTCTTTATCAATCGCACTCATAGGCATATTTACTCACCCAACACATCCTTGTATTCCTCTAAGATACGGTTCTTTACTTCTTCAAAATGCGTGGGGAGCTGGGTGGGATCAAAGCCTCGACTAATATATTTTGAGAAGAATCTCTCATAAGCCTCGGGACTAGCCTCCTGGAGCATCTTAGCCCAGGAGGCGATGTGCTCCCCACGAATACGATCATCCGAAGGCACAACTTCTTCACCTACCGGAACCTTTAATCCAACATCATTAGCCGCCTTTATGGCCGCGAATACCTTGGCTCCACGCGTTGGAACATGTAAGCCTATATCTGGGACAGCATATTTTATTCCCGCCTTTAATCCGCGAAGTGCAGCAAGTAGACCTGTCAAGTACGCTGCCGGCGTATTTCCTAATCCACCCATCCAACCATATTTCTTGTAGAGTTCTCGTGAATGAGCTGCTGCTATGGTGATATCTCCTTCTGGCTTAGCTGTTACTATTTGAACAATTATGTGTTTTAGTGTTTTTCTAACTACAAATCTTGGATGACCAGATAATACCATCTTGTATCTCTTATAATAGTTTGTTTTACCTTCTCTCCTCCTACGCTTAGGAACCTTGTATCTTGGTCCTCTAGCCATATCCTTGCTCACCTAATCTCTTTAACTATGCCTTTTTCCTTCATATAGTGTTTTAAAGATGCTAGACTATGGAATGTTCCACCCTTAGCCAACATGTATAATCTCCTATAATCTTTGCGAGTAATTACGCCATGATCGCGTAGATACCTGAGAAACCTTCTAATTTTTCTAATCCTATTCATCCATTCCTCCTTCCTATCCTTCCTAGCTGTCTTCTTACCCTTACGTTTACCATATCCTCTTCTACGCCCCTTCTTCCTCTGCATATGTCTTATTTTCCATCTCTCACGAGAGTTCCCATGTATTGGTTTAACTTGTATAACTCTGTCCTTAATTAACGCTTTAATTTCTTCCCGAGTAATCGCGTCAGCAACTTCATCTATTCTTTCAGGATCTATCCATATCCTCGACTCGCCTACACCTAATATCTCCGCAGCCAATCTCTTTTGTAGACTTAAATCAGTCATTACTACACTACCTCTCTCCACTATTGTTTTTGACTAAGACTTATTTGATTAGCTACTTTAAATCCCTTCTCACTCGCTATTCTCATAATTTCTATTCTTTTCCTTAGTCCAACAGTTCTACCAATGTATAATATGTGCATATTTGGATCTAGCCTATCCAGTTCTTTGGGATCATGTATAACTACGGGTTTCAAACCTGACGGGTGTAGCCCCCGTACTAGTTTAGGTCCTCTATATCCAACTTCAACCAGCGGTGGATACCCTTTCTTTTTCAACCGCATCTTGTTATCAGTACCTTTTGGTTTACGCCACTTAGGATCATTTCTAAACTTTGGTTTTTTCCACCATAGATGGCGTAGAAACTCTGGTTTCTTTGATTTAAGCTTTTTTCTAAGCTCTAATAATTTTTCTAAGTCTTTGTTTTCACTCATTCTTCTTCACCCCAATCATAAATATATATGCCGTCTGCGAAGACTCTCCTATCTTTGTCTTTAACTTTTGTAGCTAACTCAATGTTAGCAGCTGTTTGTCCAACATGCTCGATATCTATTCCTTCAACAATAATGTCCTCTCCTTTAACAGTTACTTTGACGTCTTCACCTATTATCTTAGCTATCCTATCAGATTTTTCTCCAAGGAAATTCTTTATTCTAACAATACGATTTCTATCATCAACTTCGACTGTGATTGGAAAGTGTGAATATATTATTTTTAATTTATATCTATATCCTTTTAATACTCCCTTAATCATATTTTCAATATGTGATGCAATAGTGCCCACTAGTGCTTTTTTCCTTCTATCAGCGAAGAATGTCTCAACTATAATTTTACTATTTTCTTTTCTAAGAATAATATTTCTTACATGAGAGAAATCTCTCTCAATACTCCCTTTTGGACCATTAACTTTTACTTTTAAACCATTAATTTCTACAGTAACGTTCTCCGGTATATCTATTTCTTCATATATATGTGGAAGCTTAACCATTTACCACACCTATCCTGTTTTAGTATACATATGCCAGTAGTACTCCTCCAGTCTTCTTAGCAATAGCTTCTTTATGAGATAATACTCCGTGCGGCGTTGATAATATTAATATTCCAATATTATATGCTGGAAGATACTTGCGTAGCCAATGAGGCATTCTCTCCAAATCCCTGAGTTTTACTGGAAATCTCGGCTTAATAACGCCGGTTTTGTTGATTCTACCCAGTAATTGAACCTTTATTTTTCCCCAGCGACCATCATCAATGTATTCAAATTCTCCAATATACCCTTCTCTTTGCATCACGCGTAAAACATTAATTATAAGTTTTGAAGCTGGCCAAATCAGAGCTTCAGATTTGGCTCTCATTTCAGCATTTTGTATTGTTGCCAGAGCATTCGCTAATGTATCAAGCATTACCATTTACTTTCACCCCATTATAAAACCAATACTATTATCAAAAACCCCCTTAACTATATTTTTTAAATCCGAGGGATGGAGCTATTTCTCTGAAACACTGCCTACATAGATATAAACCATATACTTGAATCACTGCATCCCTTGTTCCACATCTCCTACATTTACGTGAACCTTTACCGAACTTATAGATTTTTGGAGGCCTATATTTACCCATGTATGGATCCCCTCTATTATTTTCTAAATAATCTCAACACCAAATTCTTTGTGTAGATAAAGCATTGCTTCTTCTCGGGAAACACGGTGTCTGCGAGGTATATGTTTCTTTCTACACCTTTTTCTCCTTAATACTCTATACCCTGGTCGCTCAATTGTAATAGCTACATCCATGCCAAACACTCCTATTTCAGGATCATACTTTACTCCAGGTATCATGATGTGTTCTTTAATACCAAAACTAACATTGCCATTATCATCAAAGCTTGAAGCTTTTATTCTATAATTAACTGCTTCAAGTACTCGTTTCAGAAAAGCAACAGCTTTTTCTCTACGTAGAGTAACTTTTGCTGCAATGTTTTCTCCTTTTCTAATACCGAAGTCTTTAATTGTGCGTTTAGCTCTTCTAGGAACGGGTTTCTGCCCTGTTAGCTCCTCTAAAACTTGCATAGCCTTGCTCAGTCTTTCAGTAGCTGCCCCAACTGATATGTTTACTGTTACCTTAGCTAGACGTGGCTTATACATTGGATTAGAATTCCATTTTTCAATTATTTTATCTGCGTCGGGTACATGTTCTATAATCGTAGACATTACCAAGCACCCTCTGGCAACTTTATCAATGGTTCTTCTTTACCTATTGGGAACACATAGGTAAGACTTGTTTGGAACTTGTTTCCATGCTTATCCTCTATTGTTACAATACTTCTATGTCTACGAATACCCTTATGTATAGATACTACTTTTCCAACTCTACCAACATTTCTTCCACCACTAATTATTACAAGCGTTCCTTCATCTAATGGTATATAGTTTAGTATTTGTTGTTCAGGTATTGATATTTGTAGTGTTCCCAGAGTCTTATATATGTCTTCAACAGGATTCTTAGGATCACTTACTTTGATCAACACGTTCCTGCCATCATGAAGGTTCAGCTGTATATGTCCACCTTTAACAGTTGTTTTATTCTCTATTCTTGAAAGCTTATATTTGGCTTCTTCCTTATCTATCTCGATCAAACCCAGAACTTTTACGGGCACAGGGATAACTCTATATGTTTCACCTGTATCAACAATCTCAATTACATCCATTAATCCTACTGGATACTTATAGTTCTTTCTAACTCTTCCATCAACTTTAAAATGTCCTTCACTAATTAGTTTCCTAGCTTCTCTAGCTGTTTTAGCATACCCCAGTATATCGCGAACAATTATAAGTAGAGGAAAACATCGTTCAATAGGGTGTGGACCTGGTGAAGGTTTTACAGCCCATTTATACTCTTTTCTCAGTATAGGCCAAAACTTAGGCGCAACTAGTGCTTTTAAATGTTTTTTACCACCCATTCTAGCCATTATTTCTCACCTTCAGTCTCTTCTATTGTTTTCCCGCCACCTTCACTAGTTTTACTTGTTTCTTTTTCTTCAACTACTTCGCTCTCTATTAAACCCTTTCTTCTCTCAATTATTTTTCTACGCCATTTATCGCTTAGATCAAGCTTAATAATCATTACCTTGCTTGGATGTATAGGGTAATATACTGGGGTTTGATCAGCCTTTTTACGTTGAACCCCCTCAACATATAGTCTTACACGTCTTAAATCTATCCTGACAACTTTTCCTTCATGTCCTTTCCAGTCTCCACGCATAATTCTTACTACATCGCCTTTACGGACGGGTAGTTTTTTAACACCATATTTCTCTCGTAGCTCTTTGCTTAGTGGTGCATTGAATAGTTTATGTCTTAGGTGGAGCGGCATGTTGAATAATGCTTTCCTCTGTTTAGATGGTTTTGACGAATATGTTATCGCCATATATTTTCACCTTAAACAACTATTGTTGCAATATTTGCTAGTTGGGGCCATCTCTCAGCTACTTCTTTAGCTATTGGTCCACGTATTTCACTACCCTTAGGTGTTCCTTCAGGAGTAACTATTGCGACTGCGTTGTCTTCGAAAGCAACCCATGTACCATCTGGTCTCCTAAATGGTCTCTTCTGCCTCACAATAACGGCTTTAACAACTTGTTTCCTCATTTCAGGTGTTCCCTTCTTAACAGTGACAACTACTAGGTCGCCTATGCCTGCTGGAGGTATTCTTCTAAGTCTCCCTTTGTATCCGGGGACACCAATTATTTTAACCAGTTTTGCCCCACTATTGTCGGCAACTCTAACATATGAGCCTACCTGTAAGCCTGTGGCTATTCTTCTCCTAGAGAAAGCCGGTTTACCTTTTCCCTTCTTAGGCATTACTTCTCACCAGCTCTCTTAATTATTCCTAAAACAACGAAATGAACAGTCTTTGATAAAGGCCTTGTTTCACCAATTAATACTTCATCTCCTTCTTTAGCATTGATACATGGTGGATTATGTGCATGTATATGTGTATGTCTTTTCTCATATCTCCTATATTTCCTCACATAGTAATAGTAATCATGCCTGACAACTACTGTTCTATGCATTTTTGCTTTAACAACTACTCCTCTAAGAATTTGTCCACGAACTTTTACATGTCCATGCCATGGACATTTGGGATCATTGCAGCTCTCCTTGGGAGGCTCTATTCCCGGTATGCCAATGTTTCTTGGCTTAGCCAAACTCATTCCTCATCCACTACCTCACAATATTCTTTAATCTATCCTCTGGTCTACCTAAAATCTGAACTCCCCTAATTATTACTTTCTCTTTATTTGGAAGCATAAACTGGAATACTCCATTGGCTTTTAAAACTCTTACTCTTCTACCTGAATTTGTTTCTATTAGGAGGGTTTTTTGGGTCTCATCTATGACTAAGCCGGTTAAGCCGACAAGGGATTTATCAGGATACTCTATTATTTTTATTCTCAAACCAATCAATTCGTGGTAGAATATGTTTCTACGAGTATGTCGCAATTATGATCAATACCTTGAGAAAGAACTTATTTACTTTCTGGAAATACCCAGTTCTTCCTCGCGCATTATTGTAAGTATTCTTGCTATATCTCTCTTAATATTTCTTATACGAGCAGTATTGGTTAGTGTTCCTACTCTTGCCTGCATTCTAAGCTTTATTAGTTCCAGACGCAGCTCATTTAATCGTCTAAGTCTTTCTTCTTTAGTCATTTTTCTAATTTCGTCTGGCTTCATATATACTCACCTTATTGCGGACTTATTGATTCATTTGTTTCCTCTTTCTCAACAGGTATTAGGTCAGCTAGCTCTTCGGGCTTAACTGATTTTATTTCAACATAGTCGGGAGGCTTCAAATGTGGTCTGACAATTACTACCTCTACTCCATAGACTCCACGTTTAAGCAGTGCTTTACCAACAGCTCTGTCAACAACATAATCAACCATGTCTCCAGCCTTGTATATTCTACCCGCTTTCAGCTTCTCATATCTAGCACGTTCACTTCTAAGCTTACCACTAATAATGATCTCCGCACCTACCGCTCCAGCCTCCATCACTCTTCTAAGCATAGCCATGGCTACTCTTCTATATGGTATTTCTTTTTCAAGAGCTCTTACTATTCTGAAAGCAACTATTCTAGCATTTAAATCTGGATCTGGGACAGGAGATACTGTTATATTAACATTTTCTAGTCCAAAATGTGTCTGCATAATTGTCATTAGTTTTCGTATTATACTTCCTCCTCTACCAATTATTCTGCCAGGGTATTCAGCATATATTACAACACGGTAACCTGTAGGTGTCTTATATAACTCCATACCCGCATAGCCTGCATCTTTGAAATAATTGGCTAAGAACTCATCCAGCATTACTTTCTTCAAACTATAATCTATAAAATATGATTTAACACGTGGCCTAGTCATTTCTAATCAACCTCTTTCACAACTATTTCAACGTGACTTGTTCTTCTAAACTTAGGCGTAGCTCTTCCAAATGCTCTCGGCATCCATCTTTTAAGAGTCATACCTTTATGTGCAGCTATATGAACAATTACTAGTTTATCCTTGTCTAAACCCTTATTATCAGCATTTGCCTCAACATGTTCTAGAAGCCTCAATAAATACTTAGCAGCTTTTACAGGGTATCTGCCAATAGGCCATTTCCACTTAGCAGGTAATCCTCTCTTATGGCTTAATTTTCCCTTATACCTCTTAAAGGGAATAGGCTCTCTTAATGCGATCACGTTTTCTAATAGTTTTTTGGCTTCGCTAACCTTCTTACCTCTAATAGCAGCTACGGCTTCGCGCATATCCTTTATAGATACTGGAATATCGAATTGAACAGCCTTCGCAATTCTTGATTCATCCCTGAGCTTATATGAATAATGCCATGTAGGCATGTTTTTCACCATGAATCATTACTTTAATGATATAAACATACTGCTACGAGTAGCTTTTAGACCTGGTTCTCCATGCTGTACCCTCTTCGTTGTAGGACTAAATTCTCCTAGATAATGACCGATCATCTCTGGAACTATTCTGACAGGTATGAATTCTTTACCATTATAGACAGCTATAGTTAAACCAATCATTTCGGGAAGAATAATCATGTCTCGAACATGTGTTTTAATAATTGCTTTTTTACCTGTAAGCTTCTTCTGTCTTACTTTTCTAATCTTAGCTAACAACTTCACCTGCGCCATTGTTAATCCACGTTTTAAGCTACGTCTCTGCCTAGCAGGAAGTAACCCTATGAACTCATCCATTGGCATATTCAATAATTCTTCTAGAGTCTTACCTCTATATCTAAACTTCTTCCATTCAGGCGGTATTTCTATTTCTATCGCCAAATTAAGCACCTCTCGCTAGTATAGATACTGCTCCGTAACATTTTATATAATTACCTCAGCCCTCTAACATGGATAAGTTTACTCCGTATTTTAAAGTTTAGCCCTCTCTTAAACCATTTAAAAATGTCGTTTATAGATTTAGTTCTAACAACAATACATCCAATTCTCTCCATCATATTAGCTGTTTCGACATCATGATATGGTGGTGTAAAAATTACTATATTAACCTTGTTTTTATTGATGAGTTTTTCTGCAATAATCCATGGCTTTGTGTCTGAAACTGTTTGTTCTAAGTCGCTAAATAATAAGATGTAATCATTACTTTTAGATAGTTTCTCAGCTGTTCTAAGAGCTAAACTAATATTTGTATAGCCTTTAAAGCCCTCAATAAATAGTTTCTCAAGATAATTTACTATTAAACCACGATTTAGAGAAGACGGGGGCTTATTTATGAATACTTTGTCTGAAAATAAGATTATGTTTTTCACGATAGGCATAATTGATGCTAGTGAAAATATAGCCCATAATGAGTGTTTTATCATAGAACCACTAATATCAATTAAAGTGTTAACCCTAAATTCTTTCTCCTTATCACGTTTTGCAATGTTATAGTTAAATCTGGAATAATTGAAAACTGTTTTCCTAACATCCATACGTCCACGAATAAAACTTATCTTTTTACGTTTACTTAACATAGTTCCAGAAAGAGATGCGGTATACTTTAAAATTTCATATCCTATCCTTATAGCTCTCAATAATTGCTCCCTGTTTATTCCTGTATTAGAACTCATAATATCCCATATTTTAGCAGTAATAAATTCAACGGAACTAATTGGCATAATTACTCCGAGATAATATAATAATTTCTTCTTATCACCACTAATTATTGATCTATATATTGGTCTAAAATTGGGTTCTAAGCTGTCAGGATTAATTTTTTCAACAAAATACATTGAATAGTTTAAATATGATTCATCCCCTGTAATCATGTAAGTAATAATGTTCGCTAAACTTTTTCCAAGAAGGATTTTGTCTTTCAAATCAGGCACTCTGTTCAGACTGCCTATTGAGGATAAAGATATGGGATCAAGCTTTTTAAGTATAGTTAACAAATTTTTGTTCTTATATATTTTAGAAATGATTTTCCATCTCTCTTTTAAAGGCATGTTTTCTAGATCATCAATTATTTTCCTTACATCTAGATTTTTCGGGGTACTCCATTGAAGACTATATGGTCCCATATATTTTTCTGTTTTCAAACTTTTATCTTCTATAATTCGACTTATTTTTTTCCATTCAAACCAGTTGGGATCCCAGCCGTTTGCAAGTCTTCTACGCAGTTCACTCAATAATCTCCTGTTAACCTTGGAACTGTAACCGTAAAACTTTGATAGAAAACCTAATAGTTCATTATTATTAATTTTTTCGAGAAAACTAGAGGTGAGTATGCGAGACCATAAAACGCTTGGTATTTCATCTAGGTACTTATATACGTCTTTCAACTCTAGATTTCTCGTAGCCTCATTATCGAATTGTTTACTATAGATCCTTTTGTTTATCACTAGTTTACCGTCTCGTCCGCGAAGTAGGAGTTTGTTTTTCCTTAACCAAATATAGTCTAGAATATCTGATGAGGATGCACTATACCGAAATATCTCGGAGACCGTTATCTTGTTTTTACCGTGGATCCTTCTTAGTATGCTCATTTTACTATCATACGATATCTTTGTCTCATCTTCTACAAGTCTATACTTTTTCTCAGGAAGAAATGATCTATAAAATTCCTCTAAAATAACTGATTTATCAAGCCTATTTTTTACAAGTTCAGATAATGTTATATAGATTTTAATAAACAACTCCGCTCTATCTATAGATAATGATCCAGATTGTCCAACATTTTTATATTTCTCTATACCTTCTAAAACAACATTCTTAATATGTTCTATGATTTTCTCATTATCCATGCTATTTTCGCTAGAGAACCTCATTTAGTAACTCCTCGTCTTCAGTGTTCTTGTATAGTACAGCGTATCCAGCTTCTCTTAAGTCTTCTATTGATGCTTTTTTCTTTTTCTTAGATTCTGCTAGGAGAGCAGTAAGTGTTAGCCATGAAACTAGATCAGCTGTGCCCGGTTTGTAGATCGCTTTTTCTCTGAGAACCCTAATGATCTTCAGGGCGTTCATTACTAAGTTATCGTTTATTTTATTCATTAAATCGCCAAGTCTAAGCTTAATAATCTCGATTTCTTCCTCTATAGTTGGATACTTAAATTCTATTCTAACAACTCTTCGTAGAAATGCGTCGCTAAGATCACTTTGTGCTATGTCCAGCGGGTTACTTGTGAATATTATTTGGAATCCATGGCCTCTTTGAACATATACTTTTTTAAGTTCTGGAATAATTATTCTTCGTTTATCTATTATGTCGAGTAATAAGTTTTGAAAATCTTCATTGCTTCTCCTAATTTCATCTATAAGAACTCCTGTATCTAGTATTAGAGCAGCTAAAAGTGGGCGGGGAATAAAGCTTTCTTCGTTAAATCCCTTCGCCATAGCCATTGCTGGGTGAAAGTCTCCTATAACCCGATATTCATCATAGTTTTCGCTACATGGAAGTATAAATGCTGATTTCCCACTCCATAAAGTTAAGATTGCTTCACCTATCTCGGTCTTGCCTGTTCCAGGCGGGCCCTCATATAAGACTGGTCTACTATTCATAAATGCTGCAACAGTTAAGTAAACTATGTATGGTTTAACAACTAGCTTATATTCTTCACGTAGTACCTTCAACATTAAATCAGGGTTTCGAATAGGGGTTCTTTTCTTTATTACCGAACCATAGATTTCATGTACCTTTTTAACAATAGGATCTTCTATATTTTTCTCTGACATATCTATCCCAGAGCCATAGTATTTGTTAAGGAGTGTTATAAATATTGATTAACGGTGGTTGTTAATTGACAGTAATATATAGATGCTTCTACATTGAAGGCAATGATCTAGTATGGTTTGATCTAGTCTGCGAAGATAATAAGGTGAAAATATGTATTATTTCAAGAGAGAATATATTTAAGAGTAGAAAAATCAGTAAACACTATGATGTATTTTTAAGGAGGATAGTTATCCATAGGCAAAAATATATTAAATGCCTTTCATTAAGTAGCGGAAAAACATATATTAAAATAATTGGTCGAAAAAGATTCAATGATCACCTATATGTTGTTTCGGAAATACAGCCACTTAAGAAAATAATATATGTTCCACAAAGCAAAATTGATCTGTTGAAGAAATGTATAAATTATAAAGATTAACCTTTACGTCTACCAGTCCTTCTAGCAGCGATGTGCCCGACTTTTCTACCTGGAGGTGTTTCCCTAGCAACTGTTGACGGCTTACCTACGTGTTGATGGCTGCCTCCACCATGTGGGTGGCTTACAGCATTCATAGCTACTCCTCTGACTTTAGGCCATTTCTTTGCTTTAACTTTCCATTTATGATAAGCATTCCCTGCTTTTAATAATGGTTTTTCGTCTCTACCGCCTCCAGCAATTACTCCTATTGTTGCTCTTGCATTATTTGGTACTTCTATTATTTTACCACTAGGTAGTTGAACCTGAGTCTTTGTCCCTGCTCTTCCAACTATTAATGCGTATGTACCAGATGATCTAACGAATTTTCCTCCATCGCCAGGTCTTTTCTCAATGTTGGCAATTTGTGTTCCTTCCGGTATTTTCCCGATCGGTAAAATGTTTCCATTGGATATATGTGCGTCTGGTCCTATTTCTATTATTTGTCCAACATACATTCCCTCAACAGCCGGTGTTAGGAATGTTGTTCCATCCTCTAATACTATTTTGGCTAGTGGAACCCATCTTCCAGGATCATGTAATAGATCAATTATTTTTCCCTTTATAGTTCTGTCTAGTTTTAGTGGCGGATATTTTGCTGGCCCCACTCTTCTATGACTAGGGCTTCTAAATGTTGGTGTACCTCTACCCATTCTTTGTGGAAGTATTCTTTTACCCATACATTACACCCTTTCCTATATGTTAATGCTAGATTAATCCTAGTTGTGAAGCTATTTCGCTTGCACGGTGTTCTGGAGCTAGCTTTACATATGCCTTCTTTTCTCCTCTACTTGTTATGAGAGTTCTGACTTTTAATACCTTCACTCCAAATACTAGTTCAACAGCGTCTTTAATGTCCTTCTTAGACGCGTTTCTATCAACAATAAATGTTAATGTGTTTTCTTTATCTATGAGATTTAATGCTTTCTCAGAGTGTACTGGTCTGATAATGATTTTATATAGTCTTCCTTCATCCATGCTCATAACGTGCGCACCTCATATTTTCTACTAATATCTTCGATGGCTGAACGGGTAAAGACCGTTAATCTACCAGGTACACCTCCTGGTGCTAGATGCAGTATGCCTAGATTATTAGGTGTAGCAACATCTACTCCTGGAAAGTTTCTAACAGCTTTAGCGAATGGTTTATCATAGCTTGTTACAACAAACAATATGCTTCTTGGCTCAACATATCTTCTACCACGCATCTTACCTTTGCCTGCACGAATTCTTATTCTCTCATAACTCCTAACAATATCGCTCCATAAGCCAAGCTTTATTAGAAGCTCTTTAGCGTCTCTAGCCTTACTAATCTTATCCTCAACATCATCTAGAAGCACAACCGGTAGTTTATCTTGTTGGAATACGTGTCCACGACCCCTAACAAGGTCTACTTTAGCAGTAGCTGCAATTGCTGATGCTACTGCATATGCTTTTTCACGTTTATTAATTCTCTCATGTATTCTTTCATCTGGTCTGGGTGGAAAAGCTGCATGTCCTCCTCTAGCAAAAGATATGAATGCTGCCCTACTATTGGGTAGCCTTGGCACTCTCGCTAATCCTCTACCAACACCCCAGCTTCTAGCAGTTGTTCTCTTACCAGCTAATGGGTCCCTGCCTTTTGGTTGAAGCATTGATGTAAATGCTGATAGAAACGCTCTCCGGATCAAGTCTTTTCTAACAGGTAAACTAAATATTGGAGGTAAAGTAATCTCTTCTACTTTTTCACCGTCAGAGCTAAATACATATGTTTCTTGTCTCTCAAGCTTAAATGGGATAAGTATTGTCCAAGGCATTATTCTTCACCCAGTTTAGACTCCTTGTTTGCTTTCATGACTATAATAGATTATTTGGGGAGCTTCTAGAGGATACCAGGAAGGAGGCCTAATAGGATGTCTTAATACTAATAATCTCTTTCTAGGCCCAATAATACTTCCATGAAGCATTATGTATGGTCCATAAACTATGCCGTATCCTAAGAATCCTCCTTTAGGCGTTACTTCCCATCCATTAATGCCTATTTTTATGATCCTCTTATTATATTCTGTTCTCCTATGGAAGCCCATTTGTCCTGGCTGAGGAGTCTCGCTCATAGTGCCGAAACCAGGGCTTCTAGAACCAATTTTTCTACTACCCTTCCTATGTTTATGCCAGCGTGGAAGCTCTTTGACTCCAAATCTCTTTATTACTCCCTGGAACCCCTTACCTTTCGTAACACCTATTATATCTATGAATTGTCCCTCTCTAAATACTTGATCTACAGTTACATAGTTGCCTAGGAGTTTTTCGGCGTAATCTATTCTTTCGCTTAGTGTTCCACCACCAATTTTTATCTCGATTATCTCGGGTTTTTTCTTACCTATACCGGATAATACCGGTATTGTTGATGCAATTACTCTAATATCTGCTAGTTCAGCTGCTTTTAATCGTTCAAGTTTTTCCTTCCAATTATTTTCTAAGAATTTAAATCCATATTCACTATGTGGCTCAGGCTTTACTAGTCCTGGATTAACCTTTCTTAATCCTTTCAAGTATTTTCTCACAATATCTTTTGCTCCAAGATTAATGAACGGGTTATCACTATATATTTTCTCGTATAGCTCCTTTAACGCCTCCACAGGGCTTCTCCATACTTCGCCGAATGATAGAAGACCATGCATTGGGTGAATCTTGTATCCTCGTAGCCCTAGAATCAGTATTGGAGGAGCATCGAGTACTGTTACAGGAATGGCTATTTCTTTACCAGAAGTAAATGTGTGGGGTCTATCATCAATTATTATTGCATGACTCATTCCAGCCTTATAAGCAACATATCCTAGAAGTACTGGTTTAGGAGCGATCCCCTTGTTTACTGCTTCATCTCCCAGTTTCTCAACTAATAAATCAAACCATGACTGTGTAGGCCAACTTCTTATTCTAGGCACTATTTTAGCAGCCCGTTTCCTAGGTCTAACTCCTAAACTGCCATGTCGTGGCGCACTATATTTTCTATGCCCCATTATCTTCACCTGCTAATCTCTGCATACATACATTACATAGGGTATTATAAGTTCTCTCCATAAATAAACATGTTAACTACTGCTAGTGTAGATATTAATGCTTCCTCGCTCCTTATAGTTTTAACCATTTGCTCAGGTATGGTATTCCATACTTTATCAACTTTATTCTCCAGAATAAACCCTTCCTTCTTAGCTATATCGTATAATCCTCTATGCGGACCCCCGAATAATATTATTATTGTCTTCCCTTTAACACCTGCTAATTCTTTATGACTTGGGATTTTCCCATACTTGCTAGTAGCGATTATGAGATCTACCGTTTTCCTATATTCTTCTAATACTTCTTGTAAACTATCCGCAAACGCAAGAATAGGGCCCCTATATGGTTCTACATCTAAACATATTGCTCTCCTAGTATTAACATCAACTATTTCAACATACCCTATATCGCCTGGCTTACAATTTCCAGCTTCTATCCTATAAGGTCTAGGAAGCCCTATATCAGCCAACAACTTGTTTTTCTCCCTATAGATAAGACCTAATCTCTTCTCCCCAACACGACCATTACGGCTCACATCGAAAGTACTAAGTCTCAGTGGCGGCAATAATCCTACAAATTTTAGGTCCGGATCTTTAGGAATAAGTTTTCTTCGCAGATAAGGAGGGGTTAATAGGTATCGCCATATTTTCTCTATTAAGACAGAATATTTCCTATGTTGAGAAAAATCTGTGAAGGGGTCGCGGAAGAATACTATTTCTGATACGCCAAAAATAGAGGAGTACCTGATGACCTGATATGTTTTAATGGTTTTAAGGAGAAGGCTTGATTCGGTACTTAAAATACTTGTTGGTAATGCAACGAGAATTTTCCTAGAAGTCTTCATCTACGCTTCTTACCTTTAGCTTTTGTTTTCTCCCTAGCTTCCCGAGCCATTCTCTCAGTCACTTTCTCCTTTGTCATAAACAAACTTGTTTTTTGTCTTCCACCCATATTTCTCACCTCTCTACTTATTCAGTTCTCATAGAGTATTGGATTGTTCCAGTATTATTAGATTTTCGGGATAAAATCGTTCCCAGTATTTTCTATTTAAAATTAGAGCTTGATCATGCTCAGATACGACCGCATATCTCATCCCAGTATCGATTAAGCCCGCCTTTCATCATCGCTTATAATATGTTTATATTTTTCTCTCATAAATGTTGGTGTTCTAACACGTAGAATAACCGGATGAGGATCTAGAGCGTTTAGAAGAAGTGCTTCGCCCACACCAAGATAAGCAAGCTTTTTAACAATTTCTCGAGGCAATCCTAGAAATCTCTCTGCATCTCTCAAGTAATCCTCGTTTCTCGAACCAAACATTATGAGTAAATGAGTATTTTCCATTATTTCTCTTGGTATATCTCTAGGATTCTGAGTTGCTAGAACGACTCCTAAATGCTTACTACGGCCCTCCTTAACAAGTTCTTCGAGACCATTTAGACGACTTATTCTCCAAGCTTCATCTACAATTAAAAGTTTAGGTTTACTGATCATCTTTGTTGAGAAGGCTAGTTTTTTATATATGTACATAAGAATTCCACCATAAGCATTTTGGAAAGCTGTTCCATATTTTCCTAGATCGAAAACTATGTGATTATTCAGATGTTTCATTAATGCTTCATATTTAGGCTTACTTGTAATAAGTTCTATTAAAGGAGATAATAATGATAAATCTTTATCAAATAATATGTCTTTTCCATCTATTGCTTGATGATTGTTTGCAAACTTATTCATTACTCTAATAAAATTCTCTTTATCAACGCCTATAACATTAGATAATACATCACTAACAGCTAAATACCAATCAATAACTTGGAAAAAGCTTGGTATAACAAGAATATTGATCGGGTAATCGTCAGGAGTTAGATGCACTACGTTTTCACTATAAACCATATTTGCTAAGTCTCCTTTAAAATCAATAGCGAAAACTAGAATATTTGACAAACTAGTTATACCCTCGATCATTGATGCGAGAAGAGTTGTTTTACCACGACCTGTTGGGCCTAATATTAGAATGTGTTTATCAAATGACTTATAAGGTATTATTACCGGCCATCCAGTCTCAATATCTATTCCTATAGGTAAACCATCCTCTTTCTCCATTGTAGGCTTTTTATTTTTGGGTAAAGGCATCATTGTTGATAATCTTTCGCTATCTACTATTATTGATTTAATATTGGTCTCAATGGACAATCCTAGTTCGTTTTTCAGGATATCCATTAATTCCTTTCTTCGATTAACCATTCTCATCTTAATTCCAAAGTAATTTTGCATTATTCCTATTGTCTTACTAGAGTAAACATCCGCTAAATGTTTAGCATTGCTTATATTATTCGAGGTAACACGTATTTTAATGACTAAGTTAACACGAGTAATCGGTTTACTTCTAACGATATTTTCGTAGAGTGCTTCTAAGATTTTCAGTTTAACTTCTGCTCGTCTCTTAATATGTGGTTCTTCTACTATATCCAATGTTGCACGTAGGTTCATCATTTCATTGCTGATCTTTCTGAGAAGCTTTTCAATACTCATTCTTCTTTTAATGATCTTAGCTTCTGAATAAGGAGGTAATACATCTAATAGTTCGGAAAACATATTTATCATTATTAACATTTTATCGGGACTTAATTCTTTAATACCATAATCAACTTCTTCGGCTATAAGATATCTAATAAGATTTACTCTTCCCCGCATTAATACTATTAGGTCTGGAGGATCTATTTTGTACTCTACTTTTCCACCTATTATTTTTTCAAATATTTTTGCTATTTTTTTCATTATACCACCATAGAATAGTTCTTAGAACGATTATTGGTACAGTCAATAATAATATAACACCTATAATGCGGGAACCAAGCAACATTACAATAAGTATTGGGAATAAAACTATCATTATCCAAATTATTTTCTCTGCTATACTCATAACCCGGTCACCACGATACGGGCTATTCGTGAAGATGAGCCACCTAATAGTTTAGCTAGTGCTAGGGATGCTGAAAATAGAATTGATAAATAAATTACTGGTCCCAAGAATAGTTTATAGATTAATATCGTTATTGGGTAAACCAGGTTAGTTAGATCGTTCATTCCTATACCTAAAGTATTTCTTCCATAATATATTTCATCGAATAATGGTTCACCTGTTCCGGATAAAGTGTATGTAATCACTACTGAGTGGTTTCCGCTGGATAAACTATATTTTTCAGCTTGAAACTCTATTCCGCCCCATTCATAAGAATATGTAGTGATAGGCTCTATTTGAACATTATCTACTGATACAGAGAAGCTGTCACTTCCTAAACCAATAATTATTATCGATGTATTTTCTGTAGCATTAATATTGAGAATTGTTAGTGAATCATCTATGTAGAGGAGGCTGAAGTTATTATAATTCATTAATACTATGTATCTCAGAGGTTTAATTACTAATAGATTATTAATTGTAATCGTGATATTGACTATTCCCCCTCTTGAAGAATATTCTCTAGGATCAATTATGGTTTCATAATGATAACCTGCAACATCTATTTTAATTTTCTGCACACTATATGGTATGCCTGTTTCAACAGTTGATGCATTAATTAATCCGTCAGGATCAGATCTATACCTAGCTAGGAGCTTATCGTCTAAACTATATATTTCATATAAACAATAAGAAACACCAACATTGTTGTGTCCATAAACATGTATTTCTGCAAAAACAAATCCTTCACTACTAACTCCTAGAATAGTTGGTGGAGAAATTGTATCTATAAAGTTAGGCATTAACGGTGTTCCTATACTGAATACTATTACTAACGAGATAAGCATAGCTCCACTGCTCCTAGTTATTCTAAAAGGAACTGAATGTAATAGTATTCCTAGGGATAATATTGTTGGAGCTAATGTTACTAGTGCGGTTATTAGTATTGATGTCGTAACTAGAAACATTAATAGATAAGTTAAACTTGAGACAAGAGGTGAAATCATAGAGTTAGCAATAAATCCTAAACCAATACTGGATAGCCCGATACCTATAAGTTTCAGCATGAGAATAGTTGTAGCTATAATGTTTATCTCGTTTATAAACCATGAATAATAGCTGTTCCAATCCGACCCCAGAGCTTCTCCAAGGTAATCTATTAGCCATAAAATGAAAGTATATGAGAATACTAGAATAGCTGAGAATACACCATCAACCATTAGTTGCGGAGCCCATTTCTTTAAGCCATAAAATGGTAGAGGTAACATGTATATGAGAACTCCTATGTAATAGGATAGGACAGATAAGTAAAACGCTATCACTAGTAGTTCCATGAAATAACCCCTTTAATGTTCTACATTAAGTTCTCTATTTAGCTAAATAGTCGGCGGCTCTGGTAAGGGTTGATAAAATGTATTCGCAATATAGGCTATTAATGCAAATACCGTTGTTCCCATAGCCAGCCAGAAAGCTGCCCATACTGCGTCCTCTATTAGTCTCTCCCCTGTCTTCTTAACCCTCATAAATGGGATGGGGGCTCCTTTTATAGCCCAACCTATAACCCATGTTAGGAAGAAAACTATCCAAGCAACAATAGTTATGTTCACTATTATGTCTTGGATAAATCCTATAATGTCTGTCAAAATACTTCACCCTTTAATGTGAAGAACCCGTTTAAGTATTGGTGAGTATTGTGAAAGTATTGTTTATTATTTATATTCTACAACAACTCCATAATTCTCAGCTTTTACGAGGAAATAATGATTATTGACGAGATGTAATCTGCTAGCATATAATACTTTATGGACAATATTGTTTTCATCAATTAATCCTATGAAACCATGTTTTACAACAGAATAAATAGCTGTAATATTTTTGTTGTAGAAGAACATATATACAGTAATTTGTTTTAACGGTTTATTACTAATTATGAATGCATCATATGGATCACTTGTATTGAACTGTACAGTTGTATTATCTATGAACGATATATTTACTAATATTGTTTTTAACAAAGAATTTAATTGTCTAAAATCTATGAGAATCAATGGTTTTTCATAAGATATCTTATCTACTACGATAAAACCATAAAAGAAGTAGTCACTAGTCGAGTTCAATTCTATTATTGTATTATTAGCGTATATAACTGTATTAGTACTATTCAAGTATACGTAGACAACACTTGTTATATTTGATAATAAAGTATCTCCTATCTTGATGACTGGTAAATATATGGCTTGAACTTTGATCGATGATTTATTAGTATATATTCCAGTTATTGTATTAGTTTTTGTGTTATTTATTGTATAATAGATTGTGCTTTCCATTGGAGAAACAATTATACCTGGTAAACTATCTATCATGATGGAAGGATGTGCTCTTATTATTGTTAATACATAAGTGGTGAAACGCGACAAGTACGATATGTTCAATATATGTGTATTCATCGATGCTGATCCGTTTATAGATAATTTATAATAGTCTGAACCCAACCATGTATTAATGCTTAATCTTGTCATTGTATTATTATCAAATGGGAGAATTAAGTATCTACGATTATCTGTTTTAATAAATAATTTGTCTACCAGATAAGTAATTATAGCTATATTATTCCCATGGTTACCCTCTAGTGAATAAGATATTGTTACATAAACCGGGTAGGTAAATACGGAAGATAGCCTTATAGTATATTTTACTAATATGTATATAGAATAAGTTCCTGTATAATTTAAATATACTTTATGATTTAAGCTAATTTGTTGATTCTGCACAGTAGTATAGCCCGAATATCTCTTAATAAAATATTTTTCTTGCCAAGTAGAATTACTGAATACAATATAATAGTCTACAGTGAGTTTTCCATTATATCGGTTACCGGCTAAATCATTTATTTGTATATATTTAATTACGTGATTAAGAGAAACATTAACTAAGCTATAGGGTTCATCTATAGATATATCTGCTATTTTATCTTGTTTATTAATTACTATTTCAGGCTGATAAGAATAATCGAAAATCCAATTATTAAGAGAAGAATAAACATAGTATTTGTTAAGGTATATTCTTAGAGTATAATATCTATCTTGTGTAATGTTTCCATAAGTATTTATAGCATTATTTAAAACTTGATCTAATAGATCAGGATCGACAAATCTACTATCCATAACAATTGAATCTGAAACATTATTATTTACCATGATGTAATCATATGTTATATTATATGTCTTCCCCTTCAACATTGTTATTGTTCTCTTTAATATAATTGGTTCTAATTCATAATATGTGTAAGGCCCCTTCATAGCTTCTATGTAGCTGACTGATCCATTGGGCGATATAGTAATTGTTGGAGGCATAATTTTTTCTACACTAAAGTTTAATTCTTTAACAGGTTTAGCCTTGAAAAGAACATCCAATAACCTAGTCACACCATTGTTTACTCCTATTAGAGCTATGTAGGTGTAATTAGATGGTATTACTAGTGGTCCATAGAGCGAATTATTGATCCTGTCAAGCCTTAAAACTCTATATGTTTTATTTTGTGCTAGAAGCTCGATTATATAATCATAGTTATTTATGTCTGTAAAGTATATTGAACCATTAATAAACGAGTATCTGATCTTATCTGGGATTGTTTCTTGGTTGTTTGATAAAGTATAGTTGTATTGTGTAAGTATTTGGTTCATAATATGTGTTGATAAGAGAACTATAGCTAGTAACGAAGCGATCACTAATAGGAAAACTGGGTATTCAGATAATGCTTTAGCCAATGTAAATATCCCCTTCAGTAACTATTATTATTTTCTCGTAAGGAGAAGTCTTAATTAATAATAGATCACTAGCATTATATAGGGTTGTATAGTTTCCTTCTATAAATAATATTTTGCCTGTTACAGTTCTATTGATCAATAATATTTTCGTATCGTTAACGATTAAAGTGTTAATCGCTCCATTTACGTATAGAAAATTGTTACCAATATTGTTTGTTAAGATTGTTGATTCATTCAATATTATATTTAGGAATCTAAAAGTTAAAGCTAGAGAAATAATCAGTAATAATGCTATGGATATATAATTTGAAATAACCCTCAATATTGTTCACCAAGAGGAAATATAGTGTTTCAAAGATATGGGTTTTTAAAAGAACTAATAAGAATAGTTTCACCTATCTCTCCCAAAGTATATATAGAATTTAACGAGTAGGATTAAAGCCGGATAAAATGTTCAGAATGTTAAAAAATAAATTGGTTAATATAGCACATTGACTACGTTATAGTTACCCTACTCTTCTTCTCGCAATTAAACTGTATCCTACCAGACCAATTGTTACAATTAATAGGATCAATGATGCTGCTCCGAATAACATTATGTTGTTATTGATCGAGTTAGTGTTGCTTTCCTGCGCACTCTTCAGATCGTCTAGTTTGGTGGATAAGGTCTGTGTTGAACTATCTACTTTGCTGGATAGTGATGAAACGATGTCGTTCTTTGCTGAACTTATTGAGTTCTTTAAGTCGTTGCTTGTGCTTGTTATTAGGTCTTGCAACGTAGACAATGTATTATCGATCTTGCTGGATAATAAGTTGCTTGTATCAGTTATTTTACCTAATATATTGTTCTCAACAGCTGATAATGTAGATGTAACATTGTTAAATCCAGTGTTCATTGATCCTTCAAGGCTTGATAAGAAGTTTAATATGTTGTCTGCTTCACCGGTGATCTTTAATGTTAATGTATCGTTTACTTGTAACACTAAGGTGCTTAACTGGTTAACAGCATTGGTGATCTCTGAGCTGATTGCAGAAGCGTTACTTGATATGGCATTTAGTATTTCTACCTTGCTAGATGTTAATGTATCTAATATTAATTGTTTAGCGTTTTCTAAGTTTGTTTGAATCTGGAATATGCCAGCATTAATTGTTGCATTAACGTCTCCAAGCTCTATCTCTAAATCGTTGAGTTTGTTGAATACTGTTAGGTTAACGTTTCCAATACTAGCCAATATAGTTGATACATTATCGTTGATGATCATTTCAAGCCTATCAGCACGAAGCGTTATAAGATTCTTGAGTGATTCATATCTGTCGTCAATGATTACTGTTAATCTATAAACTATATCATCAGCTGTTTCATTGATTATGCCTTCTAATCTCTGCTCGTTGGCAGTCATGTAGAATAGTAGTGTTCCTTCTAGTTCGTCTATTCTATTTAATAGTGTAGTGTTTAAGTTGCTTATCATTGCTTCTACATCATTAAATCCGGCACTAATAATTGTTGTTAATGAATCATTAACGCTGGATATCTTCTGGATTATTAAGTCTCTGGAAGCGTTTATTTCAACGGTTACATTATCATATAGTTCATTAAACTTCGGTATAACCACATTGTTTACGGTATCAATTAATGTCGATAGATCGCTTTTCACGTTTAAGACAACTGTGTATGTAGAGTTTAGTGTTCCCTCCATTCTATTTAAGACCTTGCTTGCATTATTGCAGCAGGCTAGTATCATTGTTACGGTATCGTTGACTTGTGATGTTAGATTTAATAAGTCATCTAGTTTTGCTTTAATCTCTGCTTGTCCTATAATTAGTGTTGCAGTATCGTTTTTGATCATGACAACTGAGTTGTTAATCGTTTTTAACAGATCTGTAACATTTACTTTTAGATATGTATTGATATCGTTAACTGTTGCATTTATCTCAGCAATACCATCTTTGATTGTGTCTAGTTTGCCTTCCAGTACTCCTAGCACTGTCACTATTTGTCCGTCGCCGCCAAGCATTATTCCGGAGCCAAGTCCGTTCCAATAAATAGTTCCGTTGAGGTCTAATTGTACATAGCATTCATTATCTACAGCGGTTACACCGGTTATGTTTGAGGATGGGTTGAGAACTGCTAGGAATAACTCTACATCTACACGATAAGTCTTATCAACACCCAATACTAGTGGAGCTGTCAAGTTTACAACGAACCATACTTCATTGTCTCCATCACCATCTACATCTTCAACTATTAGGTTGCCAGCATAGTATCCCGCTACTCTCTCCACTACAGTATTTGATAATGGATCAACTAGTCTTACTGTTAGATACCAACCTAATAACTGGTTCTCATCAAATAACGCGGTGGGTTCTATGAATCCCCATACCTCATTGTGGTGCGGGAATATCTGGACAGTTATTGTGTCGCCTGGTAGTACTGTTTCCGGAACTGATATAACTACATTTGTTCTCGGTAAGTAGTCTACAGCCACTCTTACCACTGATACATTATAGGTAGTATTTACGTATATGTTGAATGATCCCGGTGTAGTATCGCTTGGTCCAAACACGTAGGTTATGGGTGTTGTTAAGTTATCGGTAAATCCATTATATGATACATCTACAGAGAATAACAAGTCTAGCGTGCCTGATCCGTTTAGTCTAAGCCATGTTATAACGTCCCATGTAGCATTTATCACATAGCTTGTTGGATAGAGAGTTATTAATGGAACACTTGTTGAACCTGTACCATATATGTCGGTTACTAGTGATATATTCCATGTTCCATTCCACTGTGGCGATATGTATCTAGTTATACCATAGTTTAGCTCGTGTACTTGGTATCCGAAGGTGAAGTTGTACTCAGTGTTTGGTGCTGCTCCAACAACTGTTATGCTTAGAGTTCCATTTCTACATGAATCTAAGTCTACATTGATGCCCATGTGGACTGTGAATACTGTCCTATTATTAACGCTTAGCAGAGTTCCTTCTAATAATGTATAGTTGCCGTATGGTAGGAATGGTATTGTTAAGTTGTAGAGATTGGTCATATTGTATCCATTTGTTAAGCTTAGAGTTAGCAGGTTAAATGATAGGTTAAATTCCTTATTGAACGCTTTCAGCGTGAATGTGTTTGTAGGCCATCCTATAACCTCAATCGTTGTATTGAATGGCCACATTGCCGTTGTAAACGTATTGTTCACTAATGGATAATCTACTGGGAAGTATAGGTATGGGTCTCCGAGCTTATCATGCTCTATATAATATGTACCATTATAGAACCATCTAGGATTGAACAATACTTTCTCTAATCCACTATTTCTTGTTACATTGAATGGTGCATACGCGATGTTTGTTGTACCGTTCTGGCCTACTCTTATAAATCCTGCACCTACAGGTATTGGTGTTCCATTGGTGTCAAGGAGTTTAGCGAGGATTATTATTTTACCTGTTGAAGCATTGTAGGTAGCATTAAGAATTATTACATCAGTATTGTTAATACTAACAGTGAATCCTGTTAGGTTTGATAATGCAAAACCATAACCTTTAATCACTATATAGTCTCCAGGAGCAGAAGTATAACCTGGTACAAATCTGCCGATGTACGAGCTACCAGCATCCTCCGCATATGCTGAGGTATTTGTTAATACATATGTTTCTATACATGGTGAAACCGTTATGTAACCGTTAGCTATGAACTTACCATCATTGAATACTAGGTAGGTTAGGTAGTCTAAACCACCATATGGTGCATCTGGCAACACAAAGCTTCCATTGATTATTCCAGTAGTGGTATTGGCGGATAGTGTCATATTAGATACTGGTACATACACTACAAGTGCTGGATTAATTAGTTGGAAGCGTAAGACACCATAGTTTGTAGCTGTTAGGTATTGAAGAGGTACGTTGTGAGCTGTAAAGTTAACTATATCACCGGGGTTAATCGTTGTCGAGTTGAAAGCAACCTCAGTAGTAGTTATATCTAGTGAAGCATTAACTATTAAGAACGGCCAAGTATCATACGATACAGTGTCAGAGTCACAATGAATATAGAATATTAGATCATGTGTTTCATTAACTATTTCATGCCTAAATTCTACCTCGAACTTGTATAATGTTCTCACCCATGGAGTTGCAGTATCTGCAACTGTAGGGGCATAGTCTTTGACTTGGCCTGAATATTTGAAGGTTGAAGCATTTATTACCGTTACAGTCGGTGAGGAGAATACTTCTGAGCCGCCAACTGTTAGGTTGCCGTTGATAAATGTTGCTAAAACATAGTTTTCAGTAGCATTATAGTAGTTTGTCATGTTGAGCTGGGTCTTGTTATCTACTGTTATATCTAGTGACACACCAGCTATGCTCTGTACAAGTGAGAAGTATTTATGGAATGATACTATAACATCTACATTTGTGCCTACTATTGCAGGAGAATGTATTACGTTGATTTTTACATATTTGCATAGAGATGGTATATATAATATTTTGAATTGATTACCAGAAATTACAGCGTCCCATGAAGCCGCATCGAATGCTTTCACTCTTAGAAGGGTATTTGTTAAATTAGCTGTTGTAGAGGTTTCGGTATAGACATTTGTTATATAGACAACATTTTGTAAATCAGGCAGTTTTGATAGATCAATTAATATTATTACATTGTTGCCTCCATTAACTACAGTTACATTACCTACTACTTGTGTTCCATCAGTTAACGTGCTGTTCTGGGTTATATCAATGACTCCACCATAGGGGCTCTGTGTGGGGTCAGATGGTGCATATACACCTATATTTGATACATTCAAGAAGTATCCTCCAACATTGGGATCATATTTATCTGTATCAAGTATGAATGCTAATCTTATAGTAGTTCCAAGCTCAGTTGCTTCTGTCCTATTAATTATCACTCTCAACATACCATTATCGGTTACTTCGACAGTTTGAGTAGTTGGTGTTATATTGTAGAAGTTGTAAGTGCCAGCCTTTACTGATACTCCTACAGTTATTCTCTGAGCTATTCCTGGAGCTGGTATTATAAGTAGTGATAAGGTCATTATTGCTAATAATGAATATGCAAGTACGCGATTCATACCGTACACCCTTAAAATAATCTATACTAGTATATTTTATTTCTCCTTAGTTAGTATTTAAGCTTTCTCACTTTGTCTAAAATGATTGCGAACAAAACCATGCATTGAACTGATTATGATGTAGACTATTGTCTAAATCTAGATAATTACAAAATAAACAATCATTATAAGAGTGCTAAGCAAACATAAGACCTACACATATATGATAGAATAAAAATAAAGATTAAAACAAACTAAGCCAATGGAGATATCGTGATGAGGAAGATATGGCCTAAAAAGACAAGGATCTACTGGGATCCGGAATATAATATACCAGTAATTAAGCCTCTACCAGGACAGGAGGATTTATTCTATGTATTAAAACTCACAGAACCTGGCGATGCTAGACCAGCGTTTCGAATTGATCATGAAAGACTGATGAGTGCCATAAAATACGAGTTTGGTGATGAGAAAATCTACAATATATTCTTCAAGAACTGTTTTACATTACTTAATAAAGTTCCCCATTGGGATCAAATGTGGGAAACAATTGCCTCTGGGAATGTGCTTGGACAATTATATTATGATCCGTTCCGTGAAAGATGGAGGTTTAGGCTAAACTATACGGGTGCATACATTGCTGTTAGAGACGGCCTTGTAGATATTGTTAAAACCAATAAAAGAGTCTTTAGAGGATCATATATTGATAAGTCTTCTACTAGTTCACGTCAGGTAGTGATTATTAACGAGAAAGATGAAATAATAGGTATTGGCGAAAATATAGGAGATAGAATAATCGTTATAAAAACATTTAAGGAAAAACGATTACCAGTAGAAACTAGTATGAAGAAATCAGATCTGGAGACTGTGCTAAAACATAATGAATACGGCATAGAATTCTATAAAGAAAAAGCTATCAAGTTCCTCAGAAAACTCTATGAGAAGAACAAACTACCAGTTGTTGTATCGTATTCGGGAGGAAAAGATAGTTTAACAGCTTTGAATTTAACGCTTGAAGCGCTTGGAGACGCAGAATTGTTATTTAATGATACTGGATTGGAATTACCGGAAACCATTAAGAACGTTGAATATGTTTCAAAACATTACGGCCTTAAATTAGTTAAGGCATCTGCAGGCGATGCATTTTGGAAAGCAGTTTGGATCTTTGGTCCTCCTGGAAAAGATTATCGTTGGTGCTGTAAGATAACAAAGCTTGTGCCAATTGCTCGAGTAACTAAGGCTAAGTGGGGTAATGGCGCATTAAATATTGTTGGTCAGAGAGCATATGAATCAATAGATCGTGCTAGAAGCCCTAGTGTTTGGAGGAATAGGTGGGTACCACATTTATTGAGTGCATCACCTATTCAAGAATGGAACCAACTAGTTGAATGGCTCTATATAACTAAGTATAAGCTTCCATACAATAAACTATATGATATGGGGTTTGAAAGACTGGGTTGTTATGTTTGTCCCTCAAGTACACTCGCAGAATTTAAGGAGATAGAAAAGCATTACCCAGAAGAATGGCAGAGATGGGTTGATGTTCTAGAGTATTGGAGGAAAAAATTAGATCAACCAATTGAATGGATAAAATATGGTTTATGGAGATGGTTAACTCCAGCAGTAGCTAAATATAGGCTGGCAAGACATATACCAGGATACAATATTGATTGGAGACGAGAATATATACTTAGATTATTAAATAGCACTGTCAATTTAGCTCCACTAAAGATCTTCTCCACTAATGAACATTTAATAATTGAATTTAACAAGGATGTGATTATCGATGAAGTACAACAACAACTAATACACAACATACTTATGCTTAAGAAGAAAATTTATAGAGACAAAGACAAGATCATAATTGAAACTAAGAATACAAACATTATAATAGAGAAGAACAAGATTAATGTGAGCCCCTATAAAGAACCTGAAAATTTAGAGGATTTAGCGGATGTCTTAAAAATTATATATAGAATATATGGATGTGCCAAATGTGGAAGCTGCGTATTATGGTGTCCTTTAAAAATAATACGACTAACAAAATATGGGCCTTTACCCACGAAGCCATGCATAGGTTGTAGGATATGTTTAGAAGTCTGCCCTATCTCAGAGATATTAGTTGAAAAAATAGTATTGCCTCTGATAACTAATGATCCGGGTATATGGAAGAGACCTAGTAGAAAGCATGGAGTGGAAGTTATAGAAACATTTCGTATCGCAGGAATAATACCTGAAGAAGCTTAATCATTATCTTTTAAATAAGTTTTAATTCTTAGATACTTCTTCTCACTCTCATACAATTCATTATATAAATCATAGCCTTCAAGCACACGATTAATCACACGTATAGCCTCGCTTACTCCGATTCCTCTAGAAGCTAGAATCTTTAGAGCTAATTCTCCGAATTGCGAATAGAGTATTGCCCGTTTCCTAAGATCTTCAAGAACAGTTTTTTCTTCCCCACGTAATTTTGTTCTATTTAAAGCCTTTCTAACAATTATGGTTTCTTTTCTAGCATCTCCTTTAACTGGTGCCAAAGTCATATATCCGCATTTAGGACATTTTTTAATATTAACTAGTTTACTTACAGTATCAGTAATCACGTATCCACAGTGTAAACATATTAGGCTCATCCGTCTATTCATTATGTATTGGAAGTATTTCTCCCTACCAGCCAATGAGGCTGGCATTACCGTTCTTACTTCACCATAATATGTTATTAATTGTCTCCCGCCATTAGTTAGTTTACTTGTAATTTTAGAGATAATTTTTACATTACCATTCATGACTAAGTCGGCTAGCTGTTTGATCGATTCAATATCATAATCTTTCCATAAAACTTCGTTTAATGCTTCATATCCTATAACCGTGTCTACAAAGGCCTCGAGCATAGCTTTAGTGATTTTATTTTTCTCAGGATCCAATGCTCCAAATCGTTGTGCTACCTGAAATATTCTCCAGTGCATAGTACCTTGTTCAACCGCTATTCTTTTCAAACTTTTACGGGTCAGATACCGATTAATATTATGCATTACTTGCTCGATCGTATTAACTACTTCTCTAACATATTGTTTATTATTTAATGTAATAAATACCGCGTATGGTGTAGAGTACGCATTAATTTTTAGAAACGGATATCTCCATTGAATCACTGATTTCAATAGATCTCTCATGAACCTATTAACCCTTGAACCCCCATTGATATTAACTATTACAAGACCAAGCTCAATATTTCCCTCAATTATAATAGTTTTATCATCAGCAAGATCATTAATGCCTTCAAGCTTTATATTATCGTTTAATAAGAGCGTTTTATAATCGTCGATCTTCATGTTTAAGGAAATTCTTCTTATAAGTGATCCAACTTCTCTAGCCAACTTGTATTCAACCGGTATATTTTCGCCCTCCCAGTGAGGTATTATTATATTCTCTGATACATTATATGGTTCAACATATAGCTTGGCATTCTGTTGATCATATCCTATGACTTTCCACGGCTTTCCCCCAACAACCACTACGTCTCCTTCAGAGATATTTAGAACAACGTATTCCTCGTTCAATACACCTATTCTACGATCATCTACAACGTTTATTATTATAACGTCTTTGGTTGAAGGAATCATTGTTGTTTTATATATGAATAATCTGGACCTAGAAGTTGGCTTGATAATATTTTCTTTTACCTTGATAAGCCTGGCATATTTCAAATACTCGATTAAGTCATTGAACTCTTTTACATCAAGATCTCTATATATGGGATTCATAATTAACAATGAATAAAGATCATATATGTTGATACCCTCTGTTATCAAACTATACAATACGATGGAATAAGCAAGAACATCTAATGGCTTAACAGGTATTCTCTCCTCTTCTATATCACCATTAATTGCTCTTCTAGCTATTACGAGGGATTCTAGTATCTGTAAAGTATTGTTTTGAACAATTATTTCTCCACGAGAAATCCCAGATAATTTATGACCACTTCTACCAATTCTCTGAACGAGCCTGACAACTTGTCTTGGAGACATATATTGAATAACATAATCAATAAATCCAACATCAATACCTAGTTCCATACTTGAAGTCGCAATTAATCCCTTTAAGCGCCCATTTCTAAAGTCTTCTTCAACCTTTAATCTATGATTCCTCGATAAGCTTCCATGATGGACTTCTACATGAATATTATTAGCCCCCAATTTTTCATTAACGACTTTTAATAAATAACCAAGCTTTTCAGCTATCGATCTAGTATTAACAAATACGAGAATGCTCCTCTTAGACCTAAATAAATCATATATCCTGAGAATTCTAGCAATTAAATCTTTATCTTCTAGAATCGAGCTCAGAAATTTACATTTATTATCATTATCTTTGCATTCGGGAACCACTACTTTAACATCAATAGGCTTCAAAGTATTATCGATCAATACATCAATATTACTGGGCAAAGCAGAGCTACTCAGTATCTCCATTGCTAACCTAATATTCTTCAAAGTCGCCGTTAAAGCGATCTTTATAAATTTATGTTTAAGATAATGCTCTAATAAATAAATACTAGTTAATAATAAAATACCACGTTTACTTTCTATTAAATCTCTGAATTCGTCGATAACGATGTACTTTAGATTAGCAATATATTTTCTCATCTTATCGTTTATCAATATATAATTGAATGTTTCAGGAGTTGTAACAAGAATGTGGGGCGGATTTGTCTCTATATATTTGCGAAGCTTGTAAGGTGTGTCACCGTGTCTTAAATTTATTGAAACCCCGAAGCATTTAGCTAGCTTTTCCATTCTTCTCTTAATATCTCTATTGAGCGCTCTTAATGGTGTTATATAAATAGCTGATATTGGCTTATATCCGTGCTTATTTATTTTATACATTATAGGTAATAGAGCAGCTTCTGTTTTACCGGAACCTGTTGGTGCGACAATTATTACTGAGTTTTTTTCTTTATATATGGCTTTGAATGCTTTTATTTGGAGAGATGTAAGTTTCTTGTATCCTATTTCTTGCAGGCATTTGACAAGGTTAGTCATAGTTTATTTTCCCTTATAATAAGAGGGATAAAACCCTTTTTAATAGTCGCTGCATTATTATAGATAACGAAACAAAATCTTTTATAAAAGTTATGAAAATATGGATGATGATATGTTCAATAAATATGTGGCTTGGATAAGAATTATTGTCGGGCTAATAATTAATTTCCTATATATACATGTGTTATCTCTTGTCCATAGCGGTCATAATGTAGGTGGTCTAATATTTGATCCATATTTTAATGGTGTTACAGTTGTTTTATTAAATATAGTATTTGTTCTCGTTTCAAGCTTATTATATTCCTCTAACATTCTTGGAATAATCAACTATACTATTGTATATTGGTTAAACAAGTATGTGCTAGAATCTGGAATAGGTACAGCATTGTATGTTTACATGTTTTCACTTATCTTGGCTTTGATTTTAACTGTACTAATTACTACGAAAGTTTTGGGAATGCGTGATCTCGTTCGAGAATCTAATTTTATAAAATCATTTGATGTTTCAATTTTACATTTAATTACAATATATTTTTCTATTCTTTCACTTAGTTTGCCGTTTTTATACATATTTGCCTATGAATATATGAAATCCCTCCTTATGAGCAAAATTGGTATAGTCGCTAATGCAATTATAACATCAACA
Source organism: Staphylothermus marinus F1 (assembly GCF_000015945.1). Lineage (NCBI taxonomy): Archaea > Thermoproteati > Thermoproteota > Thermoprotei > Desulfurococcales > Desulfurococcaceae > Staphylothermus > Staphylothermus marinus. Next base: position 979,092 of record NC_009033.1, on the reverse strand, counting down.
TTATCGCTACGGGGTATGAGAAAATATTTGTATATTGTTCCCCTAGGGATATTGTCTACTCTTAGCTATTTAGCATTAGTTCCGATTATAGCATACATTCTATCTATTATGAGACCATATGAAATATTTGAATATAGATTATCAAAAATAATAACTCAGAACAGTGAACACATATATTTTGGAAAGATAAAAGCGATCCTTACATATGGTATTCCTAGAAAAGTGTATCAAGAAATACATCATTATCACTATAAAAAGAAGACATGGTATTGGAGAGTAACCGAGAAACCTATATATATAAATCTCAAATCTTTGCCTAACAGGCATATTTTAATAACAGGTGCAAGTGGTACAGGAAAGTCTTTGCTTGCAAAGCATATTGTCCGCGAAATTTATAAAAAATACGGGATATCATTTATAATTATAGATCCGCATAATGAATATAAAATTCTTAGAAAATATGTTCCTGAATTAAATATAGTTGATGCATCAACACTTAGTATTAACCCATTAGAACTTGGACGTTTAGGTCCGAAAGAAAAAGCATACCAGATATCAAGTTTTGTATCAACTCTTTTCAAGTTAGGCCCGATACAGAGACATTTGTTTGCTGATCTAATATTGGATGTATATAGGTTTAAAGGGATTTATCCGGATAAGCCGGAAACGTGGAGTAGTAAACCTCCAACAATGCATGATCTATTAGAGTTCTGTCAGAGATTAATGAGCAATAATGAACTCTATAAGAAGATCTACCCCTATATACGAATTCTAGCTGATAATGTCTTTAGCTCAACAAATATAAGCTTTCACGACCTAACAAAAACCCCTACAATAGTGACTCTGAATGGTTTAAGTAGCGATTTCGTAAAGGCATTATATGTGAATGCTCTTCTACAGAGAATCTTGGATAGTATGTATATCGGTGAGTTAAGGAATGAATTAATGATGGTGCTTGATGAAGCATATATGTTTCTTAGAAGAGGAATGAGTAGAAACATTGTGTCAAAATTATTAATGGAGAGTAGAAAATATGGTTTAGGATTAATAATTATTTCACAACAGATCCTAGCGGTACCAGATTCTGTTGTGGAAAATTCTTCTATAAAAATATTTTTCAATACTTCTGAGCCTAAAAACCTAGAATATTCCTCCCGTGTAATATGTAGTGGATGCGATAAACATGAAATTATTGCTTCAAAATCGGCTTTAACAAATCTTAAAAGCTACAATTATATTCTATCAATTAGTGGATTCAACGAAATATTTATTGTCAATGAGGAAGATATTGCACAAAATATGTATGCAGGGTGAAATCTTCGTTGATTTTGGAGGAGATCAGTGAAACATTAGAGGAGGAATATATGGAAGAAGAGGAGGAAGAAACCGAGGAAAAAACACCGCCCCGTCTTGTGAGAATAAACTATTTAGAAAAATTCATTAAAACAACTATTTTATGGGAAAAATTTGTCCGCGGTGAGACATCACTTAGAGAGCTAGAAAAGGGATTTGCTAAAACAATACATCATAAAAAAACTGCCAAGAAGAAGGCTTCTAAGACGAAATCAACTAAGACAAAGAAAAAATCAGTTAAATAAATTGTTTCTGTATATTTACATTAGTGTACCCAATTTTCTTAAGACAACTTATCACTTCATCAATACTGAATCTTCGATCAAAGACTATTTCAACGTTATTTTCAGAATCCTTTTTGAAAAGCTTAATTTTGTGAACAATAACTCTACCTAAAATAACATCTCTCTGCTCTTTAGGCGGCGCTATATATTCTTCGAATCTTTTCTTAGAAAACCTATAGAATTCCTCAAAGTTTCTAATTATTCTCAGTGATTCCTCAAGATCTCTGGTTATACTGGTGTTCTCACCAATACACTCCAGGAGTTCTATTGCTTTATTCCATGGCAGTTGAACATGAGGACTTTTAGCCAGATCAATAACTATGCTTATTTCACTCAATAACTTACACCTATTAATTAATTTTTTATGCTAGGTTTAAAAGCATGGGATTACAAATTTTATTCTTAGGCAAAGTAAATTATAGTTGGTGTTATAAATATGTTTAGAGCCAGTTACACAGCTACATCAAAATTCAAATATATAGCACAGACGATAGCTAAGATAACTGATGAGGCACCATTTTATGCTACACAAGATGCTTTAGAAGTTAGAGTTCTCAGCCCAGATAAAACAACACTTACCATAGTTAAAATACCATCCATAGCTTTTGAAGAGTATGAGGTAGATGGAGAGAAATACTTTGTGATTGGAGCCGACGAGCTAAATAAGATAGTGAAAAGAGGAACTAGAAACGATATCTTAGTATTTGAGCTTGACGAAGAAAAGAACCAGTTGAAAATTATTTTCAGAAACAAGAAGACCGGTATTGAGAGAAGCTTTGTTATCGAAACAAAGCCTAGAACATTGGAGAAAATACCCGAGCCACAAATAGATCTTGGGGTTACAGCTAGGTTTGTCGCTGATGATTATAAACACATAATTAGGGACTTGAAGATAATTGGGGAAGAAGCAGTACTTCATTATAAGGAAGGAAAACTCTATATATATTCTCATGCAGAACAAAAAGAGTATAGAGGAGAATTCTCAGAAGGAAACCCGCTCACATATTTATCTGCAACAATAGATGAAGCACGTGCTAAATACAGTGTTGGATTATTAGAAGCCACACTCAAACCTATTCAAGCAGCAAAATTTGTAACGGTATCGTTTGATCGAGATAAACCCGTGAAGATAGAGTTTGAAATAACAGAGGGCGGATACATAGTATACTGGATAGTTCCAAGGATTGAAGCATAAATACTATAAAACATTAGACTAAGAACCAAGCTTTGATAGTAGTTCCTGGAAAACTTTTGTTTTATCGGCTTCTTTAGCTATTTTTCCAGGCTTAGTTATAGTTTTTATTTTAAATTCAATAAACCAAACAGGTTTAGGACAAATTTTTCTCTTAGGACATGATAAACAACAGTGTATGCATACCATTAAGTCCGGATATAATGTACACTGTTTTACCGGCTCATATCTGCCGCAGAAATCACATCTTTCCCAGTAAATCGTCATCTATTATCACCATATAGGTTAATTAATAGGGATTAATGGTTGTTAAACTTATTGCAAATTTCTACAAACAATTGTTAGGCATAGTATTGTTTAGAATCTACTTGTTTCTTTATAAGAATATAAAATATACTTACATGTATATATCATATTAGAAAATAAAATACTAATTGGAGCGGATGAGCTGATGCTGTATGAGATAATATTTTATGGTAGAGGCGGCCAAGGCGGAGTGACTGCTGCTAATATACTTGTTCACGCAGCATTATATCAGAAAATATATGGGCAGGGCTTCCCATTCTTCGGTGCTGAAAGAAGAGGAGCTCCTGTTATGGCATTTGCTAGGATCAGTGATAAACCAATAGTTAGACATGGAATGTTCTATGAAGCAGATGTTCTGATAATACTAGATCACAAACTAATAGATATTGGAGCAACGAAGAAGGTGTATGTAAGAGATAATGGATATGTGATCGTAAATATGCCAAGCGATTATGAAATTGATTATGGAAAATTCAATATTTTAGGCAAAGCGAGATTCTATGGTGTTAACGCTAAGAAAATAGCTCTAGAAAATAAACTAGTTGTTGCGGGATGGCCCGTAGTAAATACTTCGATGCTTGGAGCATTCTCTAAAGCTACAAAGATAATAGGTATCGAGAATATAATGAAAGCAATAGAATCCTATTTTGGAGGAAGAATCGGAGAAGCCAATGCTAAAGCAGCTTTTCAAGCCTATAATGAAACTCGCTTAATAAAGGAGGTGAATATGTAATGCCTGATAAATTAGTAGTTATAAGCTCATCATATAAGATACCCTTAGCAAAACCAGCTGTTGGAGTGGCTGGAAAAACTGGGTTCTGGAGAACAACCAAGCCTCTAGTAAATAATAATAAATGTGTTAGATGCTTCCTATGTGAAATATACTGTCCCGTAAACGTTATCAGAGTCGAGCCGGAAACGGGTGTTACAATTAATTATGATTATTGTAAAGGATGTGGTGTATGTGCAGATGTATGCCCGGTCAATGCAATAGAACTTGTACCCGAGGAGTAGGGGAGGTGTATTAAATGGGTAAGCTTGTAGCTTTAACAGGTAATTATTCGGTTGCTTATGCAGCCAAGTATGCACGAATAGATGTTGTAGCAGCATATCCTATTACACCACAGACAAGCATTGTTGAGAAACTCGCAGAACTAATAGAGTCCGGAGAACTAGATGCTATAATGATCCGTGTTGAAAGCGAGCATTCGGCATTAGCCGCAACTTTCGGTGCAGCAATTGCTGGTGCCCGCGCATTTACAGCGACAAGTAGTCATGGACTTATGTATATGCATGAATGGGTGCATTGGACTGCTCGAGCAAGGGTTCCGGTAGTTATGGCTATAGTAACCAGAGCTCTTGCTCCACCATGGAATATTTGGCCTGATCATAGCGATTTCATGGATCAACGTGATACAGGATGGATTATGAGCTTTGGAATGGATAATCAAGAAGTATTCGACCTAACACTACAAGCATTCAAAATCAGCGAGGATCCCAGAGTATATCTACCAGTCATGGTTGGATTAGAAGGATTTATTCTAGGACATACAACTATGCCTGTTGAACTACCAGATCAGGAGGATGTAGATAACTGGTTGGGCCCACGTAGACAAGGCTATATAGTCGATGGTAGAGAACCTATTGCTGTCGGTAATCTCGCATGGCCTGAAGATACAGAGGAAATGTTTATGGATATACATAAAGCAATGAATGAAGCTAAAAAAGTTATAAAAGAAGTAGATCAGGAGTATGGGAAAATCTTTGGTAGAAGCTATGGCGGCTTAATACAATGCATTAACTGTGAAGATGCTAAATACTATGCTGTATCCATGGGTGCATGGAGTGGAGACTTGATAGAAGCTGTCAATATGTTACGTGAGGAAGGATATCCTATAGGAGTATTGAGGATAAGATACTATAGACCATTCCCATACGAGGACATATGGGAAAAGATTAGGAGTGCTAAGGGAGTAATTGTTTTCGATAGGGCAATAAGTTTTGGCGCTTGGGGACAAATATTCACTGACTTAATTACTGGTTTAACCATGTATACTAGAAACCTCCCAGTAATATCCAATGTTGTAGCTGGTATAGGGGGTGTTAATGTAACATATACTGAGTTCTATAACTTAGTCAAAGAATTCATGGAAAAAATCGAGAAAGGAGAAGAATCCCCGCATTTCACATGGTATCATAGGAGGTGATCTATGTGTCTAAACAAACAACCAGACCTAAACCCCCATTACCATATAAGATGAGAGATGTAGTTCTTCCAGGAGACGCTGCTTGCCCTGGATGCCCTATACCCATGGCATGGAAGGTTGTATCAGCTGTTTTTGGTGAAAAAACAATATTTGTTATACCTGCTAGTTGTTCGTCGGTGGTGGTTGGAGCGTATCCAGGTAATTCGTTAAATGCTAGCGTTGTACATGTAGCATTCGCATCTGCAGCAGCTGTTGCATCCGGTATCGCTGAAGCACTACGGAAAAGAGGAATAACCGATGTACAGGTAATTGCTTGGGCAGGAGACGGTGGAACAGCAGATATTGGTATGGCTAGTCTTAGTGGAGCAGCTGAGAGAAACCATAATATAATCTATATAATGTACGATAACGAAGCATATATGAATACCGGTATCCAAAGAAGCTCTTCAACACCCTATGGTGCATGGACAACAACTACTCCTATAATCGGTAAAACCGAGCATAAGAAGGATGTTGCAAAAATAATGATTGCACACGGAGTTCCTTATGTAGCAACTGCAAGTGTTGCATATCCCCATGACCTCTATGCTAAGCTTCAGAGAGCTAAGAACATACAAGGCTTCAAATTTATACACATACATGCACCATGTCCTGTTGGATGGAGATTTGATCCAAAATATACGGTGAGAGTAGGAAAACTAGCAGTAGAAACTGGGTTATGGATATTGTACGAATATTATGATGGAAAAGTACGATTGTCAGGTCCAAGCAGACCATTTATTGATCCCGCTAAGAGAAAACCTATCGAGGAATATTTAAAGCTTCAAGGCAGGTTTAAGAGAATTACAAAAGAGAAGATAGAAGAGATCCAGAGATATGTAGAGACAAATTGGGACTGGATCAAAAGACATATGTAGATGTATTCATTAGCATTATAATTGTTTTTTCAATCTATACTCGCTACCAGTTATACGGAATCCGTTTTGAAGAAATGCTCTGATCATTTTATTCTTACTAGAATCTATGTTTACAGATATTTGTTCAGCACCCATATTATATGCTATATCACCTAGCTTAGAGATGATCGCTAATAATGCTTCTATAGGCTTATGATAAGATACAGCTAGATAATCCACCAGTATCTTTTTATCCGGTTGAAACTCAGCGACACCTCTGAGTTTGTTATCTTCATATACAATTAATATTTTTTCATCCACTATTCTATGATATACAAGCTTATCAACTGGCTCAGTAATATTGCTCCACCAGGTTGTAGGAAGCATATGAATATTGATCACAGCGTCTTTAGCATTTTTTAATATAAATGAATAGTTGGGAATAGTTCTCTTAGCAACTTTACTTACTTGTAGAGAAAGCTCTAATACAACACCATCTATGATATAGCCGTTTTTCAAATAAAAGCCTAAAGCAGAATAGTTATCTTTTTTAACACTTAAATAAATGGTTTTCTTCTTACCTCTGACTCTTTCCTCTAATTCTCTAAGTAGCTTAGATCCTATTCCGAGACCTCTATATTTCGGATCAACAGCTAACGAGTCAATGTATATCTTGTTATATCTTCTATAAGCTATTAGAAAACCGACAATTTTACCCTGATAATCCGCTACAAGAACAATTCTCCTACTACTTTTAACCTTTAATAAGTTATAGAACCAATCATAGTCTTCCTCATCTAATCCGCTAAGACTGTCTAGGTGTATTTTGAAGATCTCGTATGCCTCGCTTGATCTGGGAATCCTTATTTTGACTGCTTCACTTTTACTTAGACCCATATTTTAGGCTGCATCCTCTAGGTTAACTTTATACTCTTATTAACCATATACTTAAGGAGTTTATAAATATTTGAACTAGCATCAGGCCTATAATATTTTTTCCAGAACAATAATTATTGCTGTAAATATAAGTGCGACAGCTATCAGAACCTGCGGTTTCATCTTTATACCTACATCTGCTTCTTCATAAAATCTAATAAGGCCAGCAGCTGTGAAGGGGCCTGGAGCTTCCTTCTTTTTCTTACCATGTACTCTTTTAGACTTCTTAGGCAAATATATCCCCTCTACTATTTTTTACATTTAAATGTAATAAACCTTATTAAAACTATTAGAGTTTTTCCTGAGGCGAGACGTAATGAGTAAAGAACCTATAAGTATTAAACAAGCACAATTACTGATAAGGAAAAAATATTATGAAAGGGATCATGCCCGAGGATTATTTGCTACTTATACATGGTTTATTGAAGAAGTGGGCGAATTAGCAGAAGCGTTGCTTTCCCAAAACAAGGAATCTATAGAGGAGGAAATAGCAGATGTTCTAGCATGGCTATTAAGTGTTGCTAATCTTGTTGGTGTTGATGTAGAAGAAGCTTTTAAGAAGAAGTATCTTAAATGATTAATTCTTCTTTATAGCTGAGATTATCTTAGACGCCTTATCAGGATCTTCTTCAACAATAGTACCAGTAACAATTATGTCTGCACCACTTGATGCGAGCTCCTTTGCAATGAATGGAGACCTTATTCCACCGCCAACTATTGTAATTAGATTAGTATATTTCTTTACTATAGCAGGGAAGCTTGGAGGTACAGGTTTAGGAGAGCCACTACCTGCTTCTAAGTAAATATATTTGATCCCGATCATTTCAGCTGCCCACGTATATGATAATAGTATTTCGGGTTTGCTGACTGGAATAGGATACGTTCTACCAACATGTGCAACAGCTGTTTCGCCGTATATAACTATGTAACCAGTTGGAAGGGTTTCTAGTTTATATTTCTTAATTATGGGTGCTGCAGCTATTTGAGCATGCATCAAATAGTATTGCTCCATAGAGTTCATTAAGATCATAAATAATACTGCATCGGCATATGGCGTTAAACAATTAATGTTTCCAGGAAATATTATCACTGGTAAGCCTGTTTTTTTCAAAATCTTCGCTGTCTCACCTGCTTCCTCAGGAGTAACACCTAGACTGCCGCCAATGAGGAATGCGTCGGTTCCAAATTCTGCCATTTTAATGGCTGTTTCTTCGAGTTTTCCAAGATCATTTACTCTATCAGGATCTATAAGAGTAAAATGAAGCTTTTCACCATTGTTTATTTTCTCGACTATATACTTATTCACTTTCCCCAACTATTTCACCAACCTCCTCTTCTTCGCTTTTCTTTCTAAACTCAACTTCTATATTGCCTTCTTCAAATGCATCAATGAATTTAGCATAAACGTCGAGAGGCCCGTAAAGTTCTGGTACTTGCATTTCAGCATGTAATCCGCATGTTCCACATGTAATAATCGCTTTCTTATATCCTGGAATATTCAGTTTTTCAAGCCTGATTGTTAATGTCTTGGATCCGCAATTAGGACATTGAAAGATCTTAGGGATCTTTCTTACTTTTCTGATTGGTTTCCTGTATTTTTTCCTCCTACGCCCCATCAGTTCTTCCCCTCTCATATCTTCTATTTCTACTAATATAAAGTAGTTTCCTAAGAGTAGGACTTAACCCTATTCTAATTATTTCATTAATAATTTTCTTCAATAACGTTAAATCATCAATATATATTTCTCTATACATTGATTTATCAAGTGCTAATCTAAGCATAATTAAATGTTTACAGCTTGGTTTCTTTTTCTTTGACATAACACGTATTGTGAAGTTTTTACAAGAACAGAATACATATGGAATCATTACATGATCTCTTTTCTCACCGACGTAAAAATATATGGGATAATTAATTTCTCTCTTATCCAATATTATTCTTAGCTTGATAATTTTTTTCAATTGCACACGTGAAATAAGGTTTCTTTCAATATCATGCCAAGGTATTTTTAGGACATAATTCATTGTTTCTTCAACGCTCATTTATTTATCGCCTACTATATACCTTGACAATGTTTCCTGGATACGATACAATTACGTAATCAACAAGGTTATTAGGAAATAAGCCGGTTTCAACTACTCCATTAATTTTCTTTATTTCTTCATCTACTTGCTTTGCATTCTGTATTTTTTCATAGACAAGATCTATAATGAAGTTTCCATTATCAGTTATAATAGGTCCGTCCTTCATTTTTCCTATGCGTAGAACAGGTTTATATCCTAGAATAGTTAGTTTTTCTATTACATAATATACTGCATTAGGAACTACCTCTATAGGTACAGGTTTCATATATAGATACTGTTCTGGATTAACTTTTGTATAATCTGCAATATATATTCTCAACTTGCTTCTAATAGCTAATTGTTTTTCCCACAGAAGAGCGGCTCCTCTCCCCTTTATAATATCTAAGTTAGCATTGATCTCGTCTAGTCCATCCACATATATATCCGCATAATTACAATTTATCGGAGTATAAGCATCTATTCCATGTTTGTAGAGATAATTATGAGTTGCATAACTTGAGACCACTACTTTTTTATCTTTGAGCATACCTAACCGAATAAGTTCATCTATAAAGTATTTAACCGTAGAGCCCGTGCCAATCCCTAATACTTTGGAATCTCTTATTTTATCAATGAACATTCTCAATGCATAAATACTGGATAATTTCTTTAAATACTCATACAATACATGGTCCCTACATAACGTGTTCTAGATATACTGAAACAAACTTAGTTAGGAATGGGCCCGCGGGGATTTGAACCCCGGGTCACGGGGAGTTCCGCCCCTTGTTCAGCGGCGGCTTTTATAGGGGTCCCGAACCCCGCATCCTAGTCCAGGCTAGACGACGGGCCCATTCATAATTTGATGTCTAGGTGCGAGTCTTATTATTTTTTCTCAAACTGATTCTCAAATAAATCGATTAGTGGCTTGGTTATTTTTTCAGAATTTTCGGTAAGTTTTCATTATAGGGTGGCTTAATAACTCCTTTTTCAGTTATTATTGCTGTTACAAGATCAGGATCAGTTATGTCGAACGCATAATTTAGTGCTGATACATCGGGTAATGTAATATATTTTTCAAGGACTTTTCGGACTTCATCAGGGTTTCTCTCTTCTATTACTATATCATTTATTGTGGATTCTAAATCTATAGTGCTTGTTGGAGCAGCAACATAGAAGGGTATTCCTTTTCTCTTTGCAGCTAACGCTATCATATATGTACCTATTTTGTTGACAACGTATCCTTCGCTTGTTATTCGGTCAGCACCGACTATTACTAGATCAACTAGTCCTTTCCTAATAACATAGCCTGCCATATTATCAGTTATGAGTGTAACAGGTATGCCCTCCTTTACAAGCTCCCAAACAGTGAGTCTAGCACCCTGCAAAACAGGTCTAGTCTCTGTAGCTATGACCTTGATTTTCTTACCCTTATACCATGCGGCCCTCATAATACCCTCAGCCGTTCCAAAAGCTGCCGTCGCTAAAGCACCTGCATTACAATGAGTTAAAATAGTAGAGTTGTCAGGGACTAGCTCTGCACCATATTCTCCGAGTTTTATATTTGCACGAATATCTTCATCCATTATATTCTTTGCTTCATTCTCAAGAATTTCGACAACTTCATCAACGCTAACTCCTTTTTCTACGGCTTCATGAAGTTTTCTACGCATTCTACGGAGAGCCCAGAACAAGTTGTGTGCTGTTGGCCTAGTATTCCATAAGATATTAATTGCTGAATCAACTTCTCTATAGAAACTATCTATATCTCTTGTTTTCACCTTATATGCATATGAAGCAATAGCTAATGCTGCAGCCACCCCAATTGCAGGTGCACCACGAATCTCCATCTCAATAATTGCTTTAGCTACTCTTCCAGGATCACTACTACAAATTATTTCTTCTTTAAATGGCAACTCCTTTGTATTAATCCAGCAGATGCTCTTATCCTCTTCTCTCCACCAGACAGCTCTAATCTTTATAGGGTAAGGATAATTATTCATATCATACACCCTCCAGCAAAAATTTACATATGTAATTATACTAATATATCATTGAACATAATATTAAACAATATGCAGGTTGTTCACTCATGGGTCTAGAAACAGCTAAAATTCTTGGCTTAATAGGTGTTATATTAGAGCTTGTAGGATTACTAACTGGAGCTTCTGGATATGGTTCAATATTATCAATTATAGGATTTATTCTCCTACTCATAGCTGTCCATGAACTAGCGGAGGTAAGTGGTGTTAGAGCTATTTTCGATAAGTATTTAACAGGAGTAATATTTGTGATAATAGGATTTGTCATAGCCATGATTATTATTGTATCTCTAGGGTTAATAGCCATGATCACATTTCATCATTTCCCAATGCATGGATTCCCACCAACAATATGGCCTTCACTACCCCTTGGAGTAATGCTGGTAGCGATTATAGCATTTATTATCATGTATATATTCCTGCTACTTGGATACATTAGAATAAGAGATAGTTACTACATGATAGCTGACACGTTTAAACACAACATATTCCACACGGTGGGAACAGTGTATTTTATAGGAGAAGAGATAGTTACTACATGATAGCTGACACGTTTAAACACAACATATTCCACACGGTGGGAACAGTGTATTTTATAGGAGCGGTTCTAACAATAATATTGGTCGGATTAATCATAATATTCATAGGTACTATAATAGAATTAATTGCTTGGGCCACACTACCAACACAAACAACACGTGGATTCGAAGAAACAACTGGGCATGAAGCACCCATTATATAACATTTTATATAGTTGTTATTATTAAGATAAAATACCACAATATATAGGAATACATGAAAACTTGTAAAGCTGTGGGGAATACTTAGATGAAATATAGCTATATAGTATGGTTTGATCAATCTAAATGTATAGGTATAGTTAAAGACAAAAAGAGCATTAATAATTTGGAGAAAAAATGGTTTGGTAGACTAGAAGGAGAAAACTTAGTTTTAGATATTGTTGAGCTAGCATACCTACTTCTACATGGTAGAATACGCCTAGTTCTAGAAGGACTAGAAATAACCACATATAACGAGTTTTTAGAGAAAAACTATGGTTGTCTAAAACAGTTCTTTTGGCCAAAGCTAGTTGTATATAAGGATCTTAGGGATCGGGGGAGAAAAGTAAGAGTTATAGATGATAAGAAGTTTCTGGTTAAAGATAAACATGGTGATTTAAAACTAGTTGTTATATTAGAGGAAGGCTCAAAAAGACCAGCAGATACTATTATTAAAGATATTGAAACAGCACATAGTAATAACTTAGAACTCATTTATGCTATTGTTAGTTTACAGGGAGACTTAACATATTATGAAGTTTCAAAAATAGATCCGAGGAATGAGCAGTGAAAAAAGAACTTATACAAACACCTAGAGGAGTAAGAGATCTAATAGGAATAGATGCACAACTACACGAGTATTTAGTTGATAAATTTAAGAAAATATCAATGCTGAACGGGTTCAAACCCATAAATACTCCAATAATAGAGTTCTTCAAATTATTCGAGGCTAAAAGTGGAGAAGAAATTAAGAAATCAATGTATGTATTCAAAGATAAAGCTGGAAGACTACTAGCGCTTAGACCAGAAGTAACTGCTAGTATTGTACGTGCGTATCTTAAGCATATGCAAGGATGGACTAAACCTATTAGACTATATTATGTCGGACAATGCTTTAGATACGAAGAACCACAAAGAGGCCGCTATCGTGAATTCTGGCAAGCAGGTCTTGAAATAATAGGTGAAAAAAACATAAATGCTGATCTCAGCGTCGCGTTCACAGCTTCAAAATACCTCGAAGAAATTGGGATAAAACATTATTACATAGTAGGCAATGTAGCCATATACCGCGCCGTCATGAGTAAATATGGTTTATCAATTGAAGAACAAGATCATGTGCTTCACTTAATCGATAAAAAAATGATTGACGAAGCATTAAATTATTTAAAACAAAAAAACGAAGAACTATACGAAATCATAAATGAATTATTAAAAACACCACTGAGCAAGTTAGAGAATTTCCTAGAACAATACCGGGAAATACTTGAAGATAAATATGATCAGTTAAAAGAGGAACTCAATAAACTAAACATTTTCATTAACAATTTGAGAGAATTAGGTTTTAATGCCATATATGATCCTTCCTTAGTTAGGGGATTAGCATACTATACTGGGCTTATCTTCGAGTACAAAGCCACCAAGGGGCTAGACATAAGCATTGGTGGTGGAGGAAGATATGATGGATTAACAGAAATTTATGGTGGAACATATGAATACTCAACAGGATTAGCACTAGGACTAGATAGGTTAATGTTGATCATGAAGGAAATAAGTTATAACCCGCCCAAACCTATATCAGCATTAATTATAATTCTCGGCAATACACCAATAACAATAGGATACAAAATACAGGAGAAATTATCATCTATAGGAATATCTTCATGGATATATACAACAAATAAACTACGAAAAGCTCTAAGCATAGCTAATAAAGAAAACATAGATTTCGCCATTATTATTGGAGAAAAAGAATATAGACAAGAAAAAATATCCATAAAAGATCTACAAGCCAAAGAGCAGATAACAATTAATAATAAGATGCTCGAGAAGACACTGTTAGATCTATTATTAAATAAATAAGTACACAACATAATACCAATAATAACCCCTGAAGACATTATATAATAATAACAATAATAAGCATGTATGTGTTAATCTCGCGTTCTTTAGGAGGTGAAAGATTCTTGAGCCATAATGTTAAACTTGAAAGAGTAGGGGAGTATGAGTGGCGTATACCTAAAGGATTTAAAGAATGTATGAAGACTGATGCAATAATCTTTGCTGATGAATACTTGTTAGAAAAGATGAGATCAGATCTTACACTTGTTCAAGCAGCAAATGTTGCTTGTCTACCAGGCATAGAGTTAAACATGTATGTGATGCCAGATGGTCATCAAGGTTACGGGTTCCCTATAGGTGGAGTAGCAGGATTCAATGTTGAAACAGGAGTTATAAGCCCTGGAGGAGTAGGCTATGATATAAACTGCGGAGTAAGAGTTATCCGTACTGATCTAGACCAAGAAGATGTAAGACCTAGATTAAAAGAACTAGTAAATACACTCTTTAGAAACGTTCCAAGCGGTGTTGGTGCTACTGGGAAACTTAGGCTAAGCTTTGATCAACTAGATGAGGTATTAAACCGCGGTGTAGAATGGGCTATAGAAAACGGGTTCGGCTGGCCAGAAGATATGGATCATATAGAGGAACAGGGAAGCTGGAAAGTTGCAGATGCTAGCAAAGTTAGTAGAAGAGCTAAGCAGAGAGGACATAACCAACTTGGCACTCTAGGTGCAGGAAATCACTTCTTGGAAATACAAGTAGTAGATAAAATATATGATCCCGAAGTGGCTAAGGCTATGGGAATAACTCATGAAGGACAAGTCACAATTATGATTCATACAGGCAGCCGTGGATTGGGGCATCAAGTAGCAAGTGATTACTTATTATTAATGGAGAGAGCAATGCGAAAATACGGAATAAGACCTCCGGACAGAGAACTAGCAAGTTTGCCGTTCAAAACACCGGAAGCACAAGACTATTTCAAAGCAATGGCTGCAGCTGCAAACTTTGCATGGACAAATAGACAAATAATAATGCATTGGACACGTGAAAGCTTTAAACAAGTATTCCACAAAGATCCAGAAGATCTTGGAATGAAACTGGTATATGATGTAGCACACAATATTGCGAAAATAGAGGAGCACATAGTAGATGGCAAAAAATACAAAGTTGTAGTTCATCGTAAAGGAGCGACAAGAGCATTCCCGCCTGGACACCCTGAGATACCAAAAGACTATCAGAGCATAGGACAACCAGTACTAATACCAGGAAGTATGGGAACAGCTAGCTATATATTAGTTGGGACAAAGAAAGGAGTTAGGACATGGCATAGTGCACCACATGGTGCAGGTAGGTGGATGAGTCGCGGAGCAGCTATTAGGACATATCGTCCTGAACGAGTGGTAGAAGAGTTATCGAGGAAAGGCATTATACTACGAGCAGCAACGAGGAGAGTGATAAGTGAAGAAGCACCTGGTGCATACAAAGACGTTGATAGAGTCGTGCTTGTAGCACACAAAGTTGGCATAGGCAAACTAGTTGTTAGGCTGAGACCTATAGGGGTTGTAAAGGGTTAGCATACTATTTAGCATATAATATTTATAGTAGTAGTATCATTGTTAAAAACATCATAGCATACATTAAAACCGACCTAAACCAATACCCCTTATCAATCATGGATGCAATAATTAGAGATTCGAAAACAGCAACGTAAGTCATTTTCTTCATAAATACTTGATCAATTCCTTGGTAAATCATTGATGAATCCATATTCAACAATGTATTCATGAAAACTAATACAACCAGAGGTAGTGTCAAAACATATATATAGTATATTTTACTTCTCTCACTAAGACTCTTCCTTAAACCCCTAATATGATCTAAAATGTTAATAATGTATCCAATATGCCTATAATGACTCTTACTATACTCTACGGGAGTAAGCAGTAACGAGAAAACTTTTCTAGACAACTGAGAAAAATTGATAGCATTAACTATCTCGTTAGGTTTAGCACCCATTTTAAGCAGATCAGTTATCTTAGTGAAGGGGCCATCAAGTCTATCAATTACCTTAATTAACGCACTATCAATAGGCATACCAAGCCTAGATTCTCCATAAACCTCTTCAAGCAAAACCATTGTTTGAGAATCAATTTCTTCGAAAATTCTATGTTTAAAATATAGGAATAAACCAGCTAGTATAATAATTAATGTATAAACAACCATTAAATCCTGAATAAGAAACAGGATAATCGGTGTTGAGACAATGAATACAATAGTTAGAAAAACATAAAATGTAGACATATAATAATATGTTAGCTCTAACAACTTATATGCTAATATATATGAAAAAAGAGACAACATAACTATAATAAACACTACTAATTCTATTGGCAACCCTCCTAAAGGAATTAAGGAATAAACAAGTATTCCGAGAAGAATTATTAGAAACCCCTCAAACAACATATCAATGAAAGATACGATATTATTAATTCGCATTTTCAAAACACTGAACTCCTCATTTATGAAGGAATCAATATAGGATAAAGTATCACCCGTAGTAATTAATACTTCAGCATAACCCCTCACAAAATTCTTAACTCTATTACTAGGAATATATTCAGCAAGCTTTTTCAGACAAGTATATGGGTCGTTTGTAATTCTCGATAAAACACTAAAAATAAGTGATAATTTCTGATAGGGCTTTGGGAGAACAAGTTTATTCTTAGAAGCTTCCTCTAAGACCTCATCTAATCTAATACCATTAGCTTCAAACGTGAGAAGTAATGCTAGGAAATCGGGTAATTCATTTTCTAGGCTCATCTTCTGGATAATCTCGCTTATTTGTCGCCGGAAAACGAGTATGAGTAATATAATTAGAGAAGAAATTATGAATATTATAAATAGTATGTTATTGAAGAGATAAGTTATAATATTATTTATTATGTTCAGCAATTTCTTCTATACCTCTATAATAATAGTTTACAAGCTCCTCGCCAAGAGTATTAAGTGCAAAGATGCCTTTGGCAACTAGTTTATCGAGAAAAGAGGCTCTAGACGCTAACTCATAAGCTAAATCATCTGTGTCAAGTAATAATTGTAGTCTTATACTCTTCTCAGCCAACGACTTAGCATCACTAGGATCATATAATCCATTGTTTTTAAGCCCAACGATCTTAACTGGTTTAATATTCTTGGTAATCTCATATACACTTCTAACTCTTCTTACACCATTAATGTTTTCTAAAACAATAATGCTCCATATACTAGATAACATGTTTTTCGGAATTGATATTGGTGGAGAAATAAGTCTTTCAATAACAGTCTCTGCGTCTTCACCATGAAAAGTTGCTAAAACCCCGTGACCCAGCCTACTAGCTTGTAATAAGAGACGCGCTTCCCTCCCCCTTACCTCGCCAACAACTATATAATCTGCTCTTCTACGCAAGCTAAACTTTAATAAATCATACATGGAAACATTAATGCTTTCACCAATACTAACTATTCTCTCAACCAAGGGATCCCATAAACCAGTCGATCCCGTTATTTCAGGTGTATCCTCTATCGTTACAACTCTTCTCGTGGGCGGTATAAGTGTTAGTAATCCTTGAAGAAGAGTCGTTTTCCCAGTACTCATGCCTCCAACAATAAGTATTGAGCCTCGTAGCTCAAGAACTAACCATGCATATGCTGCTATCAATGATGATAACATTTTCATATCTATTAGTCTTGTAATAGTCCATGGAGTGCTAGGTTTTTTCCTAATAACCACGCTACTACCTTTCCTAGATATTTCCCGGCCATAGGTTAAGCTAATTCTTAGACCATCATTTGTTAAGCCTTCTGCTAATGGTTGTGCTATTGATAAATGCTTACCCATCTTACGCGCAATACTTAGGACTAGTCTATCAATTACTTTTTCATCTATGTAGATATTAGTATTCATCCATCCATACCATGAGTATTTCCTATTTATTATCGATACAATTTTATCAGATGCATTGACAGCTATTTCCTCAATATACGGATCAATTATTAGTGGATACAGTGATCCATATCCACTTGATATCTTGAAATAATAATAGTTAACTCGGATCGGCTGTTCGGAATATATTTTATGAAGTTTTTTATCATTAATATTTGAGAGCGTCTCCTGAATGCATATATTATTTTTACAATTAGGGTTTTCTATGTACAGCTTGGAGACAGCATATATAGTGTCTTTATCATAGCTTGGCTCGTGAACTATGTATTGTAGAAGGCTTTTACCTGTTCTATTAATATATATTCTTACAACGTTTCCGACAACATATTCTTCAACTATATTTACAGGCTTAACTGGGATGATTACTGTTTTCTCAATGTATTCTTTTATTATTTCGTGAAATGCTTCTTTAATAATTAGCTTTTTTACTTCAAAAGACCTTTTACGGGTGAATTGATGTTTGAGAAATTTAAAAAAAGAATTAAATTTATTTATCCTCATTTTTGCTCATTCCTCAAATAGTTACTTAATAATATTTATCATGACAGGTTCTGTTTCTCCGTTATCATATTCAATAATTACATAGTGGTTTGTGGTTGTGTCTAATGTTTGGTTTATGTATAGGTTTATGCTTTTAGTAACACCTGGTTCTATAGTCACATCGGTATTAACCGATAAATTGTCCGGCAGGATCCTCACTCCAGTTATTTTTGCTGATGTGGTTCCAATATTGGTTGCCTTTATATTGAGTATTGTTTGACCATTATCTACTAGCATTTTTGCAGATAATACTGTTATTGATGCAAATTGTTGGGGTGCTTGCAACGTGTTCATTACATAGTTATATATAATTACGCCGCCTGCAACAGTTATTATTAACAATAATGCTGCCGCTATTAGTGGTGATATCGCATTCATATTATGTCTCACCATTTACTGTTGAAAAACCATTAAAGCTGTGCATTAATGAAAAAGATTTATTTCTATGAGAGTGTGGGAGAAGAGTGAAAGTATTACTATATATTGTATTTTCTGATATATACTTTTGCTTATAAAGTGTTACAAAAAGTATTATATTTAAGGATGATAAAACAGTGGTGATTATATATTGGCAGCTACTAGCGAGACAGCAGAGAATTACAAAGCGATTAGTGCTGCAGAATTCTTTTACAAATACAAGGAAATAGCTGGATTTGCTAACCCAGCTAGAGCTCTATATCAAACAATTAGAGAACTAGTAGAAAATGCTCTGGATGCAACTGATGCTCATGGAATATTGCCTAATATTAAGGTAACTATTGAGAAAGCTGATCAAATACATGAGTATTATAAAATAACCGTTGAAGACAATGGTATAGGGATACCTCCACACATAGTTCCCGAAGCATTTGGTAGAGTATTGTTTAGCTCAAAATATGTTCTTAGACAAACACGTGGAATGTTTGGTTTAGGAGTTAAAGTAGCGGTTCTATATGGTCAAATGACCACTGGTAGACCAGTGGAGATAATTACTAGCCAGCCAGGACTTAGAAGAATATACTACTATAAATTAAGAATAGACATTAACAAGAACCAGCCAATAATACTGGAGAGAGGTAGTTGGAGAAAGAATAGAGATTGGCATGGAACAATTGTTTCATTAACAATAGAAGGTGATTGGAGCAGAGCTAGATTCAGGGTAAAAGACTATATTTTGAGAACAGCTGTTGTAACCCCCTATGCAAACATAGTGTTCATGACTCCTGAGGGAGAAATATATTATTATAAGAGAGCAATCGATAAATTGCCCTCGCCACCTAAACAGGTGAAGCCTCACCCATACGGTGTTGATCTAGAATTATTGAAGAGAATACGTGAAACAGGCAAATATGCAACATTATACGATTTATTAATTAAGAGTTTCCAAAGTGTAGGAGATGTTACAGCAAGAACACTTATCTCACAGGCAGGTCTGGATCCCAGCATTGACCCCATGAAAATCAGCGATAAAGATCTTCTAAAACTAGTAAATACAATGAAAAAATACGATAAATACAGACCTCCAACAGCCCAAGCACTATCTCCCCTAGGCCCAGACATAATAAAAGCAGGATTAACAAGAATATATGAGCCGGAGTTCGTGGAGGCAACTACAAGAAAACCATCAGCTTATCAGGGACACCCCTTTATAGTTGAAGCAGGCATAGCTTATGGTGGAAAAGTTCCTATGAGCCCATCTGATAAGCCTAACCTACTGAGATATGCTAACAAGATACCCCTCCTATATGATGAGGGGAGCGATGTAATAACCGCTGTGATAAAAGAAGATATCAACTGGGATAATTACCTAGTACACCTTCCTGCACCAATAATTGTCTTAGTACATATATGTAGCACCAAAGTACCCTTTAAAGGAGTAGGCAAAGAAAGCATAGCCGATGTTCCAGAGATAAGGAAAGAAATAAAACTAGCAATCTCAGAAGTTGCCCGCAAGCTACGAAACCATTTATCCAAGAAAATCAGGGAAGAGGAAAAGAAGAAGAAAATAGTTAATCTTGCAAAATATATTCCGGAAGTTGCACGGGCATTGTCAATTATAATAGGCGAGGACGGTTTAGACTACAATACTATTCTTGATAAATTAGCTGAAATAACAGCTACTAGAACAGGTATTCCGAAGAATGAAGTTGAAAAAGTAATTAAAAATGTAGAGATCGGAACATGAAGGGTGAGATAAAATGGTTATTTCCAGTATCGATAAACTCGCGCGTGATAAAAGTATCGAAATATTGAGGAAGAAATTCAGATTACTGGCTAAAAGAATAATTGAAGGAAAAAGACCAGTTATAGTCATGCCAAAGAGAATACTGAGCAATACAATCTATGATGAAAAAAACAAATTACTTCTTCTAGGACCAGAAATGCAACGCAGAAGCTTCTTAGACGTAAATGAGGCAAGAAAATTTATGCAAACACTTCTAATGGCATCAATAATATATGAAGCACTAGCTAACAATGAATATCCAACAATACGTGATCTCTACTATAGAGGTAAACACACAATAATATATAGAGACCTACATGGTAGAACTCATCATGAAAACACATGGGATGAACAGCGAGAATCTGATTCTGTAATTAGAGATTTAGAAGTATACCTGGGAGTACTAAGAGAAGAAATGCTCATATTAAGCAAAGAGAAAGGCAAAGTAGTAGGTAACTTAGTTATTAAAAGCGGAGACGACACAATTGATCTGAGTAAAATGGGTCATGGAGCATACTCTATAGAACCAACACCTGACCTGATAGAGTTCAAGGATGTAGATGCCGAATATGTATTAGTTGTTGAAAAAGATGCTGTCTTCCAACAACTACATCGATACGGCTTCTGGAAGAAACAAAAAGCAATACTAATAACAAGTGCTGGTCAACCAGATAGAGCAACTCGTAGATTTGTTAGGAGATTAAATGAAGAACTAAAACTGCCAGTATATATTTTAGCAGATGCTGATCCCTATGGATGGTATATATATAGCGTATTCAAAATAGGATCAATAACATTATCCTATGAAAGCGAAAGATTAGCAACACCAAGTGCTAAATTCATAGGTGTAACAATGACAGATGTATTTGGAGACGAAATCATTAGAGAGAAAATAAAGGATCTAAAATCAATCAAAACAATATCATCCTCCACACTACGAAAACTACCAAGAAAGAAACCATATCTAACAGAACAAGAACGTAGAAACTACATTATCAAGGCAAAACCAAAAGATATTGAAAGAGCAGTCGAACTAATAGGATACGATGTTGCAGAAGCTTGTCTCGAGAACAAAGAACTAAAGAGTAAGATCAGGAGAAAAAAGGAGGGATTAGCAGGATATCCATGGTTTAGAACACCAGAATGGATCAGAGAACTATGCATATTCTTCAAAACACTATCAAAACTCGAAATAGAAGCTATGGCAAGCAAAGGCCTCAAATTCCTCGCAGACAAATACATACCTGAAAAAATCAATGTAGGAGACTGGATAGATTAAATTAATTAGGCTCATCAAAGGAGAATAATGAATTTAACTACGAAGAAATTTGTAAAGATCAGCTGAGACAGGTTTATTCATCCCCTATATGGGTCTTTCCCGTGGAATCATCATTCTTCTATATATTCAATTATTTCATGGTAAGTATTTCTTTTACAGTATGGGCAATAATGATAGAGCTCTTTAAACTCCTTCTTCAACGGATAGCTTACTAGTAGTTTCCATTTATTCCCGCATGTTTTACATCGAAGTATCCAGTATGTCATTTATTTTCCCTTCCTAACCTTAATTATTCCTTTTTCGACCAGTTTATTAAGGGCTTTTCTTAAAACTTTTCTCACAACATATCTTTTATCAATTGTTCCGAATAATCTTACCGTAGTTGATCGGATGCTGCCTGTCCTCGTAAGATCTAATAGGATCTCCTTATCTTTTTCATCTAATTCATTCTCTAAATACCTAAGTGCTATGCGGGCAATGTCTGCTGGTTCTAGTCCTAGATAAGGATCCTCGGTTTCTAAATGATCCAGTCTCTGAACAACCTTGAACTCAATAATTGTTACCCATTCATCATCTTTTATGTCTGGATAAACTTTTTTCAACTCATCAATTAGTTCTCTACGGCTAGAAAAACCATCTTTCACAGCATCTTCATCTGTTAATTCATATAAGCGTTTATAATATACTTTCTCAACAGAGATTTTCGCTATAGGTCTTCCTGCCCCATGAACTATTATTTCTTTATATCTAGGTTTGACAATTCCTCTCCTAATAGTAGCTTTCTTTCTACCGCTAAGAATATCATTTATATATTTCCCCTTAACCATTAAATGTCTTCCAATAAATTTCTTAGATCCCCTAGTCGTCAAATTGCTCCCCAATCATTGAGGAGAATTAATTAAAAATTCATGCATGATAACTAGGTATAGGTCTTTTACTCAGATACTTAGGCATTGTTAAGGATACTCTGGGATAATTCTTTGTTTCCTCCTCTAAGATCCTTATCAGCTCGTCGGTAACCATAACTTTTTGATCATTTGTTCTCCTTATTCTAACATTTATAGTATTACTCCTAACTTCTCTTTCGCCAATGACTACTATGTATGGTATCCACTCTCTACCAGCATCCCTTATCTTTTTCCCTAAGCTCTCACCACGATCATCTATATCTACTCTAAACCCAGCATTCTCTATTTTCTCAGCAACTTTTTCTGCATAATCCAAATACTCGTTCTTTATAGGTATAATTCTTACCTGCACCGGGGCTAACCATGTTGGTATATATGGTGTCTTACCCTCTTTCTCCATTAATGCCGCTGTATCAAATATTGTATATATGAACCTCTCAATACCACCAATAATTGCTGTATGTATGATTACTGGATGATGTTTTTCTCCTTTCTCATCAGTATATGTAATATTGAATCTTTCACCATTACCAATATCTATCTGAAACGTTGCAATCTCGCGTGGTCTATTCAAATTATCTATAATATGGTATTCAACGTTTAGCACCCAATAATATATTCCACTAGGTATAACAGATACTAGTACTGGATAATTTTCTCTGCGCACAAACTCTATGAGAATATCCCGGTATTTATCGAAGAAATCACTAGTAACATTATATAGTGCCACATATTTTCTACCAATCTTAGCTATTTCTTCGAGAATCTTATCCTGCACTATACGTGATATCTTAATTGCTTCATTTAGATCTCTATTCAAGATATGTAGATCGGGCATATAGAATTTTCTAAGTCTGAAACACAGGTTGAGTTCTCCCCTCTGCTCAAGACGATAACTATCAGCTACTTCAAACATTCCAAATGGTAAGTTCTTATAACTAATAATCCAATCCCTTAACATAGCGAATTGTTGATGACAAGCAGCATATCTTAATACAAATTTCTCATTATCAACTTTAAGCTCATATAATCTATCACCAAATAATAGAGCATGTTCAAGAACAGGTTTTTCTGATAAATTGAACATATTAGTACCCATAACCTTGTAAACTGGTATTCCTAGACTTCTCACAATATTCCATGAATACTGCATAATAGACTCCATTATAATTACTGCGTGAGGCCCATACCTCATATGTCCATGATCACTCATGGGTTCCCATTCAAACCCGAATTTCCTACAGTAATCATTTACTCTATTAACTCCTCCAGGAAGTTCTTTTCCAAAAACCTCTTTATCAACAAGTATTTTTAGATCAGGATATTTATCGTAGTTAAACTTTTCTGGATCATAAACCTTACCGTCCGGCGTCAATATATAGAATTCCTTCTTCAATTCCCGCCTAACAACTTCTCCGCCTCCAGTGATTCTTATCGTTTTAGATAACTCGCTTAATGGGTGGCCGTAGCAGTCAAGCATAAATTCCTTATACCATCCAAAAGGTGCTCTATAAACTTCTAAATCTGTTTTACCACGTAGTTTCTGCTCCAACAACTTCATAATTTCTAGTGCTTGACTAGGCGATGCTAGATCAGATGATAAATGAGCATATGGATATAACAATATAGTTTTCGGCTTAACCCTATTAGCTATATCGAGTATTTCAGTAACAGCTTTCTCAACAACTTTTTCATTATCTCCTTCCTCAACACTTGTAAAGACAACTAAAACGTTCTCAAAGAAACCCTCTTTATTTTCATTAGTAAGTTCCTCGGGTTTATCTAGAGCTTGTGATAATGCTTTATAATGAAATTTTCTAGCATGTATTGTTAATATCCTCAATTAGTATACACCACACAGATACTTCTTGCTTAGTAATTCTCATATCAAATATACTGGATAAAAATCTTCTATTCCAAAACCTATTCTGACTAAATAACTGTGCTTGGTTGTTGGCCTATTTTATCTCTAGATTGCATAGGTTGAATTTGTGGTAATCCAGGTAATGGTGGAGGCACACCTAGGGATCTAGTTAACAATATACTTTCTGCAAGCATGTTTGTGAAAACCGCTTGTACGATTGGAGGCGGGATCTTCTTATTCCTAATATCTTTTTCAAGCTTTTCTAACTCGTTTTTATTAGTAGTGATAACAATAGCGTTTCCCTTCAATACTATCTGTACAACAGGAGGCATAGATGAAACGGTGAAGGTGAATGGTATAAGGTATTGATTATTTCTCCTGTATGGATTACTGGCTGGAAGCGCTAAGTTAACATTGAACTGTATTTTTGGAGGTAAATTCTCGGATAATCTCTCTGCATTAATGCTTGAAAGCTGAACTGATACAGTAAACAACTCTGCACCCCTCATTTTATATGAAATAAATATGGCCTATTATATTGATAGATGACTATATTTATTAACCCATATTGTTTATACTAAATGTGAGTAGTGCAGCGAAAGTATTATAGGTCTATTTATAAACACCATATATTGGGTTGGGGAGAAAATGTCCAAAGAGAAAGAAATCAAATCCATAAGAGATATTCCAGGGGTAGGCCCAAGCATAGCTGATAAACTAGAAGCTGCAGGATTCACAACACCATGGGCAATAGTTGTAAGTCGTGCAGAAGAACTAGCTGAAAAAGTAGGAATACCCTTACATACAGCGGAAAGAATAATAGCTAATGCTAGAAAATTACTAGGCATAAGATTCAAAACAGCTAAAGAAGTAAAACTCGAGAGACTAAGCGTTAGAAAAATAACCACAGGTAGCAAGAACCTAGATGACTTATTGGGGGGAGGTATTGAAACAAAAACAATCACAGAATTCTTCGGAGAATATGGTACTGGGAAAACACAGATATGTCACCAGCTAAGTGTTAATGTACAGCTACCACCTGAGAGAGGAGGATTATCCGGTAGAGCTGTCTATATAGATACCGAGGGAACCTTTAGATGGGAAAGAATAGAAGCTATGGCTAGAGGATTAGGACTAGATCCAGATGAAGTGATGGAGAATATTTATTATCAGAGAGCATATAATAGCGATCACCAAATAGCAATAGTTGAAGAACTATTCTCGTTCGTGCCGGAACACAATGTGAAACTAGTAGTAATTGATTCTGTAACAAGTCATTTCAGAGCAGAATATCCGGGAAGAGAAAATTTAGCGGCGAGACAACAGAAACTCAACAAACACTTACACCAACTAGTAAGACTCGCTGAAGCATACAATATCGCGGTAGTAGTAACAAACCAGGTAATGGCTAGGCCAGACGTGTTCTATGGAGACCCAACACAAGCAGTTGGAGGACACGTATTAGCTCACACTCCAGGAGTTAGAGTCCAGCTGAGAAAAGCTAAGGGACACAAACGCATAGCAAGAGTAGTAGACGCACCACACCTTCCAGAAGGAGAAGCTATATTTGTAATAGTTGATGAAGGAATACGTGATCCCGAAGAGTAAGGCAGAATTAATATATATTAAACTAAAAACTTGAGAAACAACAATAATGGATAATCCCCTATAATCAATAACATAACTAATCCAAATAATAATAGGACAATATACGGAATACCATAAGTTACCCATATATAGTTATTCGGAGAAATTTTGCCTTTACTAATTAAGCGTTTAAGGTTTTCATGATGATCAATATAGTCTTCTTCAACACTAAATGAGCTCCTATATATTACCTCAACACCCTGGTCATTCTCCTTGAAAACTGTTAACGGATAATAATGTTTTTTCCTCAAATAATCTGATATCTTCATAGGTGTACCAGTAAGCAAATATATGAGCTTAAGTAAATAGCTAATGTTTCTCGGAAGCTTATCTCGGTGAACCAGTAATATATACATTATTTTAAATGGTAGATATACCAAATACACTATAGTAGAATACAATATTATAACAAAAACTGGGGGAATATGTACACCTTCCACACCACTAGTTAGTAAAGAATACTTATAAATATCCGTGTAAGGAAACAGAAAAGCGAGCGAAACAATAGCTATTACATCTGCAGCACCCATATAGCCTAGGAAATAAAGTGCTAAAGGAACCCCCCCGCCAAACAATAATGACATCATTATAAAACTTATAAGAAACACTGTAAACTCATACTGTGTAATAGTAAAAATAAACAATACAATACTAATTCCCAGAAAAGACCATACATAAATATCTGGTATATCCCGATACTTAATATCATATATAGAAAAAATAAATAAAACAATTAAGGAAAACACTATTTTAACCAAATCGATCAATACATGTATATCCAAGGGTATAGCCATGAACAAACACCCAATGTTAAACATTATAAGCACCGATATGAAAAGCCGCAACATAAAAAGCATTCTTAAAAGAATAAAACCATTAATCAAAAATAAAGTTTCTCTTTATATTATCTTCGAAAACAATACCAAATACATAGTTCTAGCATATGATAAACCCGTTACTAGATACTATAAGAGGAAAACAATAGATTATCTAAGCGGTTTAACAATTAATCTCAAAGAAGCAAGTATCATACATGGAAACAAAGTATTTATACAAATATATTGGGACGGGACCTATTTTAGGATAAAAACCATAGACTCACCACTAATAATTAAAATAGTTGCTGATATAAACAATAACCCACTAGAATATTTCATGGTGAAATAAAAATTGTACAGAATACTCTGGAACCCTTGGAGATACGAATATATACGTTCCACATTAAAACCCAAGAGGATATGCATATTCTGTGAATTACCTAAGAAAAAAGATAATGAAGCATATATTGTTTACAGAGGAAAATACTCCTATGTAGTACTCAATGCTTACCCATATAATAGTGGGCATCTACTCATAGTACCATATAAACATACGCCTTCAATAGAGGATCTAGAACCAGAAATTCTGACGGAGATGATAGAACTACTTAACAGATCCATAAAAGCATTACGTAAATCATTTACCCCAGATGGTTTCAACATAGGATTAAACATTGGGAGAGCCGCAGGTGCAGGTGTAGAAGAACATGTACACATACACGTTGTTCCTAGATGGGTTGGAGACTCTAATTTCATGGCTATAATTGCTTCAACAAAGACACTGCCTATTAGCCTACAAGAAACATATAGGATAATAAGGGAAAACTGGGAATGATTATTAATGGTGAAGAAGCCCTCGATCACTGATTAGTGATGAAGGCAGGGTTTAGCTGAAAACAATACATAGGTGAATAAAACTGCTCAGCAAATCACATTTCCGAATAATTGAATCATATATTTTCCTAGGCGATACAAGATATAGAGTAGCAATAATTGGGACAAACATAATATTTAATGTTAAAGCTTCTAGTGAGAAAGAAGCATTAGAAAAAGCTTACTCATTAGCAGTAAAAATGGGCATAACAGATAAGATAGTAGAAGATATAAAGAATAGAATTAAAACACTGCAGAAACAATAATTTCTTTACGAGATGAAGACACTTGCCCCCCAGAGACCCGTAGGGGATGAAGACATTACCGCGAACTGATCATATCTTCTTTGATCTAAGCTTTCTAAAAGCCTCCAGCCTTTCATTATACTCTGAAACTAAGCGTTTAATATAATCTTTTAACTCGTCGGGAGGAACTCTTTCAAGCAGTTCCCTGAAAAACTTGGATGCACATCTATTGCTATGGAAGGTAAGTAGTAGACCATCATATTCTATAATAATACCTTGTCCCTCAGGAAATACTCTACCGCAAACTATACAGTTATACTTCTTCTTCGGCACACTGAACAACCCCTAAATCCTTAATCTTGTTTAACAGGTCAGATGTAGAATCAGTATATAATCTTACTCTGAAATTCTTATTAGTTCTACTCCTTAACTCTACGAAATGCCTCTTTAAATCATATTTATAGCATAGATCGCTTGTTAATTCTATGAAGAACCTATCATTGGCGATGATCCCCTTTTTATAGAGTATGAAGTTCTGTGGCAACATAATGTTGACTCCGCTCATTTTACCCATAATAAAGAATCTAAGTATACTGAGGATACCGAATACAAATTCATACATTATAAAGAAGTCTAAGAAGTTGACGAGGACGGGATTGC
The DNA here is from genome assembly GCF_000015945.1 of Staphylothermus marinus F1. Taxonomy (NCBI): domain Archaea; kingdom Thermoproteati; phylum Thermoproteota; class Thermoprotei; order Desulfurococcales; family Desulfurococcaceae; genus Staphylothermus; species Staphylothermus marinus. Next base: position 950,172 of record NC_009033.1, on the reverse strand, counting down.
CTATAATACTCGATAATAGCTCATGTACTGGGACAAATACGAATTGTCTATAGAGAGGAAATATTATGAACACTAAGAAAGTTAATAATAGTAAACTCATAGATGCTGTAAACTGTTTTTTTAACTCAGCTGTTAAGAGTTTATCCAGCATTGCTATTTTTATAGCATTATTTTCCTTGAACAATGGCGATCCCAGTTCTTTCTTAGGAGGTATCTTGCTCATTTTCCTAGTACTTCTAAACATGAAAGCCATTATTATGATGAAGTATAATATGAAAATATATATGTAATATTGTGGAATGAAAGCTGTCACTAAAGAAATCAACAATATACTTACCTGACTTATAAGTAGCGAGGTTTTACGTGATGGTTGTTTCATCATATTAGATCACACAATTCTTAAACTGTAAATAAACTGTACAGTATTAACTATTAATACTCCTTTATAAATCAATTTTTACTAGCAGATAATATAATACTCCTAAAACAAAACCATAATAGTGGATGATGAATCGCCACTTATCAGATAGTTGTGAAGAGGGTCCGTGTTACTGACACATCTTATTAATCATTATGATTACAATAATGGAAAAGGCGATGAGGAAATGCCCGAGACGGATGCTTATTCGGTGAAGAAGTTATCCCCATCCGAGCCTATGTTAATAATTAGATTACTCGTAGAAACTCCTAGGCAAATTCCCCTAACCAAGATAGAGAAGGTTCTGTCAAGAGAATACGGCTATAAAACCATGATCACATCTCCATATTCGCTAGAAGCACGGATAAGTATGCCTATAAGACTGCTTTCTGAATTACTCAATAAGATAGAATCTACAATTAGAGATTTATCTATGAAAACCTCGAGTATTTGTATAGATTACTATATTACTTTAAAAAACAATATGTGCTTATGCAGTGTATACAAGAATAAAATAATTAGAAGAGAAGTCCTAGGATCAAAAACATTTTGTTTGATGGAGATCAACGACGATATTGTAGCGTATATTTATTGTAGATTAGATAAAAGGTATCAAACTATAAGGTTCTTAGAAAAAGAAAAGATCATAAATAGCGATCTTCTACAACTACCTAAAACATTATTCATAAAATGCATCGAAGAAGAACATGCTGAAGATATTGAACGAATTAGATATAATATAGAAGCATTTATTAAGAATATATTACGGGACACCAAGTGATGAACGCCCTATCCCTAGACCATATGGGATGATGAATCATCGAACCCAAGCTGAACATTACATCATAAGCAGTAACTATGTTGTTCCTTAATGATCCCACAACAGACATTGTTTTCAAAATTATTATTTCATTTCTAATGGGCGCTCTAATAGGTTTAAAAAGAGAAAGAACTCGTATCGTACTTTTTGAGAAAAAGAGTAGTGGTAAAGAATATTCTATATTGCCGGGAATATGTTCTTTCGGCTTACTAAGCTTATATGGAATGATATTATCATATACATCATTCAATACAAGTTATTCTGATGTACGTATTGTATTAACAGTGATTGCCCGTGCTTTATGATGCGCGGGCTTCCCCCTCTTGGGTTGGGTTTTCACTCTCTTCATTGAGGGAGCTATTGGGGCTCGACACAGATCATACAGAGCCCTTCATCCACGTTCCATTAACCATTATATTATAGGGGTTTACAAAGCGAACTCAATAATTAAAACAATCATGGTTTTCACAATCTCCAAAACAATTATAGTATTTAAATAAACGAATAGTCTATGAAGCTATTGCTGCATCAGTATTCGTTACCTTAATACTTGCAACCAAGCCTTCAATATAAGCATTTGTTCATTGCTTTTTTAGGTGGCTCAGTTAATAGTGAGGTTGCAATATCCAATATAGCTATAATATTGCTCGTATTAGTTGCACCATTGTAGAAGACCTTAAATATTAGGTATAGACCTTAACAATACACAGTTAAGATACTGAGGGGGAGGAGGTAGAAGAATTGTATTCGCCGACAACAAAAATAATTGATATTGGTAAAAGACCAATTGATGACTATGTATTTGAAGCAATAATTAGTTTTCAAGAAGGAGTAGATAATATTATATTAAAGGGGAGAGGAGACTTTATAAGTAGAGCCATAGACGTGTATTGGGCATTAAAGGATCGTCTTGGAAACAGTATTGAATTAGTAGATATTGAAATTGGAAGCGAGAGAGTAAGGGGAAGAATGAGATCATATATTGCATTGAAGATCAGGAGAAAATACTAGGCGGAAGCTTCTGCTACAACCTCCCTTATCGATAATGGCAACTTATATCTCCTAATTCTATCTATAACTCTACTTATCTCATCAGCCGCTCTCATCTCTCCCTTAGCTATCAAATCGATCCTCATCTCCATATCCCTAGTTGTATCAATAGATACCAGCTCTGGAAAACTATTAGATAAATAATCATATACTTCTATACCGGTCTTAGTAGGTATTAAGAATCCTCTCTTCTTAGATCTAATAACATATCCGTGACGCACAATATTACTTATGATCTTGGAATAAGTACTTGGCCTACCTAATCCATGCTCCCTCATTAACTTAACTAAGCCTCCTTCTGAACAGAGAGGCTTTGTGGAAGTAATCATCGTCTTAATATCTTTAATGCTTATATCGATCCTATCATGTCCTTTAAGGAAACCATAGGTCTTCGGTCTCATAACAATGTTAAATCCTTCCTCAACTACTTCAATAGGTAAAACAAGTGTTTTAACTATCTCATTATTGATTACAACATCGTATTCGCTGATAAGAGCTTTATATGGATTCATTTGACTAGATATGAATCTCTTAAAGATTAAGTCATATATGCGATAATGTAGCCAAGTCAACGGGATTGTAGGAGTAATTATTCCCTCAACAACAGCTTTCTCGAGATCCTCCCTATCAAGAGGATGAACCGGACGTATTGCCTCATGAGCCCCTTTATTGCCCCAATGGCTTGGATGAAAATGTTTCGATAGATTCTTGTTTTCAAGATATTTAGAAGCAACACTTATACCAGCTGATGATACGTAGTGATAACTTGTTCTATGATAAGTTATTAGCCCCGATTCAAAGAGTTCTTGAGCTATCTTCATAGTGAGGGTTGAAGGTATACCTATACGGGAAGCATCATATAATAGTTCATCTGTGGTATATGGTGGTGGAGGATTAAATGTTTCTATTCTAGAATTCTTCAATACAAGTGTTACATATTCTACGCTACGCATTTTCTCGTAGAGATCTCTATCTTTTAAATCAATACATATAGAGAACTTGAGGCCTTCACGCTCAGTAATATATATTATTTTCCTACACTTATTAGAAACATATTTATTGTAGTGATCAATGATCCATCCCAACACGGGAGTCTGTACTCTTCCAGCCCCTAACCAGTTCTTAGAATATTTTCTCCAAAGTTCTTGGCTTAAACTAAAACCTATAACTCTATCCAGCACTCTACGATAAATCTCGGCTTCAACAAGTTTTAGATTAATATTTCTTTTATTCTCCAAAGCATTCAAGAACTCATTAAGTGTTATTTCATGTAGTTCTATACGCCAAACCCTATCTACGAACCCCTTAATAGTCAAGTAGACGTCATAAGCTATTTTTTCACCTTCAATATCTGGATCAGTAGCAATATATACTTCATCAGCTTCTTGAGCAAGTTTTCTAAGTACATTTACAACCTCATATGAATCCGTAAAACTTGTACTACCACATCTAGGACATCTATCTCCATAAGTGAATTGATAACCACAAACTCTACAACGCTTGATTGAAGTATATACAGGGGATATTCTGTTATTCTCTATTAGAACACCATGATTAGGAATAGAGGGATCAGTTGTTAAATCGAATAAGTGTCCACGAGTAGCTACAATATTTAAATGTATAACTTCAGAGTCTTTAACAAAAGGTATCTCATAAACACTTATTGAACCAATTTTTCTCCTAACAGGTTTTCCGAAAAACCTAGCAATAGTTTTTGCTTTAGTAGGAGATTCAACTATTACTAATATGTTTCTATAAGTTAAAACAAGTCCTTTCAGTTCTTTCCTAGTCTTTTCTAAAAGCTTTTTCTCCTCATATAAATCAATATCATTAATATCTTTGAAACCAAAACCACGGCTAAACATGTTCATCTTAAGACTTAATCCATTAACTAAATTACTTAGAAAATCATATTCTACAACCAAGGATAATCCATGAGTCATTTTTCCTAAATATAATCTGCTACATCTACCGCTTGCCTGTATATATGTCATTACATCTGGAATTAAAGCGTAGAACTTGTTATTATCGTGGTAGAAGGTAATAGTATTCATATCAACAACTTTTTTCTTAGATAATAATTCTTCAAGAGATTTTCTTATATCATTATAGAAATCCAGTATTTGTTCATAAACCTTAACTATACGGGAATCCTTGCCAAGATCATTAATTGTTATCTTATTTTTTAACAACATAGATAATAGTTTTATCTCGCCATTATTGAGTGGAAAAACTAGCTTTCTTATTGTAGAGGCAACTCCACGAAACCTTTGATCACCAAGAACTTCACTTAACATTAACGAGACACGTATAAGCATATTAGGAGATGCAAGAAACGAGCCAAGCTCGACTGTGAATAGTGGAGTACCAATAAATAATACGTATTTTATGGTTTCAGGAGCATCTATGCCGCGGACACTAACTCCATAATAGCTGGAACTACCTATTAGAAAATCATATTCGCCTCTAACAAACTTTTTAATAGTTGAAGGATTAGCTTCAGCAACACGGTATCCTTTCTCTTCAAGCTTCCTCCTTAATAGCCCGACTAATTCAATTAAATTCTTCTTTAAAGGATGTCTTGGGCTTATGAAAATTAAAGCTCCTGGGCCAAGAGTCTCTATAAAGCCTAGTATTTTATCAGTGTCTCTTACATGATCACTTATTAATAGATATGTATCAGTTATGTTTCTACCATAAATAGTGATCCCTGAAACATCTATTCTTAAGAGATCCCGCATAACCTTTGCATAAATACCCTTCATCCTACCAGTAGCGGAAGCTATTACTACTTGTTTCCTGCTAGAATTCCTCAGCAGTTCATCTATCTCTGCTTCAATCTCTATTAATTCCTCAATATATTTTCTATAATCTTCCTCCTTATTCAACGACTTTGAAAGCATTAGTTTCCATATAATAGAGTTTCTCTTCTTGGCTTTCTCAATTAATTCCTCTCGAAAACCAAGGAGTTTCATAAGCCTCAATATATTCTTGGAGCTCCTCATCAACGAGTCAACATCGTCTATAACTATTAACCCAATATGATTCGGATCAAGGAGATCATAGTGTCTGATTAAGAAATGATTTGTTAAAACAAGTATATCATACTCATTATTCTTAATCTTTAGGAGTACTTCTTCTCTTCTTTTCTTGCTTAATCCTGAATCATAAAACAATACATTAATACATGTCCCACAAACATTTTTAACGGCCTCAATAATCCTGGTATAGATCTGTTTAGCTAACGCCCGTGTAGGTGCGAGGAATAATACTTTTTTATTATAGTTCTTAGCAACATATACACTATAAACTATTAGAAGAGTTGTTTTACCCATGCCTGTTGGTGCAACAATAACTGTGTTCTCACCATTCAATAATCTCTTAGCCCACGTTAACTGAGCACCCCAAGGATTGAGATCTCCGGTAGCTTTTCCGAAGAAATGCGTAAAATCTTCTAAATCCTCCTTAAAAGCATGATATAAAGTGACCGCGTTAATAGAATTTCCCGGTTCATCACTACATTTTCCACATACTCCAAAATCCCATAAACTATTAGCAAAAACATCTCCACGACAAGTTGGACAAAGATTTTTATATATAGGATCAAGTATTTTCTCCAACTTATAAACACCCTCGTTGAAAGAATTGTTTTAAACAATTAGTTTAAAAAGAAAAGACCCGATAACACCGATTAAAAGATGAGAGAAAAGCTTTTATAGACTATATAGTATTTAAAGACTCCCAGACAAAGAAACAACTAATCAACTAGGTGAAACAAAAATGGCCGAGGCACAACCACAAGCTGCAAATACTGTATTAGTAGGTAAAAAACCCGTAATGAACTATGTAATCGCAGTATTAACCCTAATACACCAAGGCGTCAAAGAAATCGTTGTAAAAGCTAGGGGAAGAGCAATAAGCAAAGCAGTAGACACAGTTGAAATAGTTAGGAACAGATTCCTACCAGGCAAAGTAGACATTGAAGACATCAACATCGGCAGCCAAACAGTAACAAACCCAGCCGGACGCGAAACCAGAGTAAGCACTATCGAGATAAAACTCAAAGTTAAAGAGTAAAGAAGCCAGTTAAACCAGTACAATAATACGAAGTAGTTTTTCTAAATAAAACACCATATATAGAGCTCTAGGGTTTTCTCCTCAACTTTTTAACACATACATAACTCTTCAATAACTCATCAAAATACTCAGTGAAATCTATACATTTATACATATATTCCCCTACGCGAACAAGTAAACCAATTCTTTTAAGTCTACGGAAAACGTTATATGCAGTTTTATTGTTAAGCAATAACTCATTAACTAGAACATCTACTATATCACCAGTATTCCATACATCATTCTTCTTTTTAACACATAATAGATAATATGCTATAAGCTCTCTTTTCTTCAGTAACCTGCTCCAACGAGATCTACATTCTTCACTAATAACCAATCTATTTTTCCTCACGTATACTCTTCTAACCCACCAGTACCCTGCTCCTCCTCGTATAGTTCCACAATTATCCTAGCCTTAACCTCTTTACTACTAAATGGGGGAGGAGACTCCCCTAGATCAACGGCTATAACAACAGGATTACCCATGCTATCCTTAAATCTTATCTCAGCAACATATCTTCTCTTAGGTCCTTCCTGAAGACTCTTCATCAACGTATCCATAATCCTAGTAATCGCCATTTGAAAAGCAACAGGACTAGACAGGTCTTCAGGCTTCAAAACAAGATGACTAGCACCATTAAGAACTTGTCCAATACGAGCCTTAGCCTGAAACACTCTTAATACTTTAAACCCGTGTTCATCATAGCTACCCATATATAACACCCTAAACCTATCTATAAACTATAACAGCTATATATTGTAATCCCTCAACAGTACTTTATGGGAAAAAATATGCCGAGAATAGTTTCCGGGACAATATTGATGGAACCATATAGTTTAAGCTATGATGAAATCGGAAAACTATTATTAGAAGCAATTAAGCAAGATATTAAACAAATTCATTTCAATACTAAGCCAGGATATTCACTGCTAAGAATAGGTAAGAAAACATTTTATCAACCAATAGCCCCTCTCACAATAGTGTTTAAAGAAATCAGTAGAGAAACCATTCTAACAATGTGTTCTATACTAGAAAACAGTAGATGTATCGAACTATTAAGAGATACATGGCTAGACATATCACCTATAAATATAGAGATCCTCTATAGAACGTATAAGTTAATAGAAAAAAGTGGCCGAGAAGAACTAAGAACTAACCTTACCATACACGTCGAAAACATTAATGAAGAATATATTGATTACATGGTTATAGACTACATTAATACCCCACTAACATGGCTTTCCAGAAGAAGAGAATTCACTGATCCAATTTATAGAAGCGCTCTAAAAAAATATACTAAAGAATATCCTCGAAAAATCATGCTCGGCTTCCTGATCAGAGAAAATAATATAGTTGAGCCATACATAGTTATTGAACGTAGAAATAACGAGATCCATGTAGAAGCATATAAACCAGCTAAACCGAGAATAGAGAAAATACTTTTCTGGCACATGGTCGACATACTATTATAGAAAA